>CAYWSR010000012.1:0-40973 GCA_964460385.1 uncultured Occallatibacter sp.
ACGGGATTCGCCAGTTCGATGCCGGCGAACGAAACTCTCATGTCGGGTTTCACGCTCGCCGCTCTTCCTCCTGAATTGAACTACTGGCTGCCTCCCGGACGGGCGGGCTAGATTGCCTCGGTGAGCACGCGGCCGACGGCGGCCGAAGGGAGGTTCACGCCGTCAAGCGACGCAAGTGTAGCAGCCAGATCCAACCAAACTACACTCTCATGATACGCGCCGCTCTCACGCACCAAAGATTTCTCCATTTGTGCGAGTGGCGGGCGGATTTAGCTGTTCCCCTTGACATTCGACAGGTGCACGTGTCAGCCTGTTGTCGAATGCCGAGGGGTGAGCGAATGCCGGATTCGACCGATCTCTTGCAGGGGACGCTTGACGTGCTGATTCTGCAGACGCTGGCCGCAGGACCGATGCATGGCTGGGGAGTGGCGCAGCGGATTCAGCAGGTTTCAAAGGATGTGTTGCAGATTGGGCAGGGGTCGCTTTATCCGGCGCTGCACCGGCTTGAGTACAAGGGCTGGATTGGGTCGGACTGGGGAGTTTCGGAGAACAATCGGCGGGCGAAGTACTACCGACTAACGGCGACGGTACGGAAGCAACTGGCAACAGAACTGGCCACCTGGGATCGTCTTTCGGCGGCAATCGCACTTGTTCTTGGACGAGGCGCGGAGGTGCAGGCATGATCCGCGAAATCCTCAGCCAGCTTCGCTTGTTGCTTCAAGGCAAACCAAAGAGCGAGATAGACGATGAAGTTCAATTTCATATTGAACGGGCTACGGATGCCAACATCGATGCCGGCATGACGCCTGCCGAAGCGCGAAGGCAGGCGTTGATTGAATTCGGCGGAGTCGAAAGAACACGGGAGCAGTGCCACGAGCAGCGGCCGTGGAGGTGGCTGGAAACCCTGGGCCAGGATGTGCGGTACGCGGTGCGGGGCTTTCGGAGGAATCCAGTGTTTACGATCACGGTGATTGCGACGCTTGCAGTGGGGATTGGGGCAACCACCGCGGTGTTCAGCGTGGTGGATCGGATATTGTTTCGCCCGCTTCCCTATGCGCACGACGACCGGCTGGTGTCGGTCGGGCTGGTTGCGCCGATTCTTCCGCAGGAGTTCATGCTGGGCGGGTCGTACTACGAGTGGCGTGACAATCAGAAGGCGTTTGATGCGTTCACGTCAGAGACTGGCGCCAACAGCTGCGATTTGACGGAGAGGAATCCGGCGCGGCTGAGCTGCGCGAGCGTGGAGCAGAACTTTTTGCCGACGCTGGGGGTTACGCCAATTCTCGGGCGCAATTTTCAGCCCGAGGAAGATCGACCGAAAGGGCCCAAGGTCGCGCTGATCTCCTACGGATTGTGGCGCGCACATTACGGCCTCGATTCCGGCATCGTGAACCGGTTGATCGACATCGATGGCACGCAGGTGCGTGTAGTCGGGGTGTTGCCCCGAGAGTTCGAGATGCCTGCGCTGGAGGCCGCGGACATCGTTCTTCCCCAGGCATTGGATGAGGGGGAGCAGAGAAAGGCCGACCCGGGCAGGGTGACGTATGCCTTTGCGCGACTCAAGCCTGGGCTTTCGATCGCGCAGGCTGAGGCGGCCTTGCAACCTGTCTTCAATTACTCGCTCATGCTGGCCCCGGCTCCGTTCCGCAAGGAGGTTCATTTGCGGGTGCGGTCGATTCGCTCCCTGCAGATGCACGACGTAAGGCTGGCAGCGTGGGTGCTGCTCGGCGCGGTGCTTGCGGTGCTGCTGATTGCCTGCGCCAACGTCTCAAGCCTGCTGATAGCGCGGGCTGCACAGCGCGAAAGGGAGCTGGCCGTGCGCTCAGCTCTGGGCGCGAGCCGCATGAGACTTCTGCGCCAAACGCTGACCGAAGCGCTGCTTCTGTCGCTGGCTGGAGCGGCGGCTGGTCGCGTGTTGGCGGAAGTGCTTCTGCACGTCTTCGTCGGCCTTGCGCCGTCGGGGATTACATTGCTGAACCACGCCCAGTTGGACGCGCGCATTATCGGTTTCAGCCTCCTGGTTTCAATGGCATGCGGGGTCGTGTTTGGCGTCTTACCTTCACTGCAAGCGCCGAGGTCAGTTGCTGCGATAACACGTGCCACGGGCTCTGGCCATGCCGTTCTGCTGCGAAGGGTATTGGTCGTGGCACAGATTGCGGTGAGCATGATGCTGCTGAGCGGGGCAGCGCTGCTGGCACGCAGTTTCAGGAACATCGAGCAGCAGGGCATGGGGATTGAGGCAAATGGAGTGCTCTCAGTGCGTATCCCCCTCCCTCGTTACCGGTACACGACGCCGCAACAGCGGATGGAGTTTTTCCTGCAGGCGGAACAGGCCATGCGCCGGCTGCCCGGTGTGTTGGCGGTGGGCACGAGCGACTCGCTACCGCCCGGAGGGCCGCACGGCGAGCAGATTTACAACAACATTGCCGTTAACGGCAGACCGCGGCCAGCAGAAGGTACAGGAGGAATGGTTGCTTGGCGCTCCGTGAGTCCGGAATATTTCAGGGCGCTTGGAATTCCAATCGTTCGCGGGCAGGGATTCACGGCGCAGCAGAGAACTTCGAAGGATCATTTTCTGGTTCTGAGCAACCTGCTTGCGGCTCGCATGTTTGGAGAGGATGATCCGGTTGGAATGCGAATGCAGCCTGTCCCAAGCGGTCCCTGGTTTGTGGTTGCGGGGGTGGCCGCGAATGTGAAGAACGCAGGACTCACCGCAGTCGACGAGCCGGAGTACTATCGCCTTCGTCGCGACCTCGCCGAGGACTGGAATGCGGACGCCGTCCTGGTGGTGAAGACCTCGCTGAACCTTGCGGCGGCGACTCCCTGGATACGCACTCAGATCGCGCAGATCGATCCTACTGTTCCGATTCAGATAGAGACTCTCAGCCAGCAGGTGAACAAACTGGCCGATCGGCCGCGCTTTGAGACGGCGCTGCTGGGATTCTTCGCACTTTGTGGCTTGTTGATGGCGGTGATAGGGTTGTACGGCCTGATTTCATTCGTCGCAACGCAGCGGACACAGGAGATTGGCGTGCGCATGGCGCTGGGGGCTACGCGAGTGGATATTCTGCGGCTGATTGCGGGCGAGGGAGTGCGGCTAATTGTTTTTGGCGGTGTGGTGGGTTTGGGATCGGCGCTCGCCACAGCGCAACTGCTTAAGAGCCTGCTGTTCAACGTCGGGCCGCGCGATCCGATGACGTATACGGCGGTTGTTGCCGTGCTGGCGTTCGTTGCGCTTGCGGCCACGCTGATCCCGGCACGGGCCGCCATGAGGGTTGAGCCGGTGGTGGCGCTGCGGTATGAGTGATAGAAACAGTGAACAGTGGACGGTGAACAGTGGACAGCTGATCGGGGCGGGTGTTGAGTTCGTGGCTGCTCGGCGAATGAATGAGCCGGAGAAAAATTAAGGGCGTCCGCGGTGACGGCCGCCCCTAGTGTCGATCGCGAGATAAGCTCTACGCGGTGACAGGCACTGCGGCTTCGACCTTGACAGGAGTGAGCCAGCCGAAGCGATCGGGCTTGAGGCCGTTGGCAACGCCGAAGAACTCGTCGGCGATGCTGCGCGTGATTTCGCCGGGCTTGCCGTCTCCGATGACGATGCGGTCGATGGAGCGGATTGGAGAGACTTCCGCGGCCGTTCCGGTGAAGAAGACTTCGTCGGCGATATAAAGAAGCTCACGGGGCAGGGCCTGCTCCACAACGGCCAGTCCGAGGTGACGGGCGATGGTGAGCACCGAGTCGCGGGTGATGCCGGAGAGGGCTGAGTTGGAGAGCGGCGGGGTGTAGAGCACGCCGTTGCGGACAACGAAAATGTTCTCGCCGGAGCCTTCGCTCACCAGCCCGTTGACGTCGAGGGCGATCCCTTCCTGGTAGCCGTTCAGGTCGGCTTCCATGTGGATGAGCTGCGAATTCATGTAGTTGGCGCCGGACTTGGCAAGCGCGGGCAATGTATTTGGGGCCATGCGGTTCCAACTGGAGACGCAGACATCGGCGCCGCCGTGTCCGGCGATGTACTTGCCCCAGGGGAAGTTGGCGATGTAGACCTCGATGGGCGAACCTTTGGGGCTGACGCCGATCTCTCCGTAGCCGCGTAGGACGATGGGGCGGATGTAGCAAGGCGCAACATCATTGGCTTCAATCAGATCGACGACGGCCGCGCAGAGTTCTTCCAGCGTGTAGGGAACCTTCATCCGATAAATCTTGGCCGAGTCGAGCAGCCGCTGCATATGTTCCGGAAGACGGAAGACAGCGGAGCCGTGGGGCTGGCCGTAGCAGCGAACCCCCTCGAAGACGCTCGAGCCGTAGTGGATCACGTGGCTCATGACGTGGAGGGTCGCATTCTCCCACGGAATGAGTTTTCCGTTGTGCCAGATGTTGGGGGTTGTCTGAATGGGCATTGGGGTTCGAGCGCTCCTTAGTACGCTTCGGGCACGAATACTTAACAGCGTAGCGCGATTCGAGGGTGGCTGTCACGGAGCGAATCTACGCCGTTTGGGTGGGGGTTACCAGAATGGCACCCTCAACGGATGCGCTGGAGCGAACAACAGCACGGCTGGATGTGCCTGAGCGAACGCTGGAATGGCCGCGAACGCGCTCAGGATCCCGGCGCATGCTCGCGATAGGCGCTCTTGGCGGGACGGAATTGAGTGTCGAGCAGAGCCCCTAAAGTGATGGCGACCCAATAGGCGGCAATATCTAAGAAGGAGAAGGTGCGTCCAAGCAGGAATTCTCCTGGCAGCGTGTAGCGGAAGGCTTCAAGATCCGGCGTGTGATAGAGCTTGAGAAACTCGACTGCCGTAGCCAAAAGTCCGGCAAGCATCGCCGACATGACCAAGCCGCCGCGAGCGAGGATCGTCGAGACGAGCCAGTAGATGGCGAGGGCCCACAACATCGAGCCGCCGTATTTGACGACGAGTGGGGACAGGTCCAGAGGGACCATCCGTAGTACCAGGCCGGCGACGATGGTGACAAAGAGCAGCACCAGGGAAAGCAGGAAGGGTCGTGGGCGCATCGAATACCTCCGAAAGCCCCGGGGAATGAACGATTCTAACCCCGGCAATGCCGTTTTTGGCAATTCTTAAACGACGTGCGAGGGAACTCCAGTTACTTTTGGGGCCGGCCAACGCCCGAGAGAGGATTCACCCGCTGGCCGCATATGTTAAGGAGCAATCCCCTTGGACTTTGGTGCTGAGGGGTGGGTAGAATGGTGCTGTCTTGAATCCCCACAGCTCGAATGCCTGAAATCCCTTTCAATCCGATCGAAGCTTCTGCTCGTTCCATGCATGAGGACGGAGAAACTCAGCGCTCAACGAGCGCGAGCGGGGCAAGCGACCAAGTCCTGATGGAAGGGGTTCGGAGCAACGACCAAATGGCGATGGCTGAGGTCTTCGACCGGTATGGAGGATTGGTGTATTCGGTGGCTCTTCGTGTGTTGAAGGAACCGGCCCAGGCTGAGGATGTGATGCAGGACATCTTCTTCCAGCTTTGGAAGGGAGCCGGTTCGTACACGGAGGGACGCGGATCGCTGGGCGCCTGGCTTGCCGTTGTGGCTCGGAATCGGGCCATCGATAGCCTGCGCCGCAGAAAGCCCTCTGATTCAGTGGAAGATGTGGTTTTGCCCGCAAGCACGGACTTGTCCGCCGAAACCGAGCGGAACCTGATGATCGAAAAGGTTCGGGCGGTGATGAAGGAGTTGCCGCCGGAGCAGCAAAGGCTGGTGGAATTAGCGTTCTTTGAAGGCATGAGCCACACAGAGATTGCGGCCATGACGGGCGACGCTTTAGGAACGGTCAAGACGCGCATTCGATCGGCGCTGATGAGTTTACGGAAGGGAGTTCAGGGTTGACCAACGGCACACACATTTCCGGGGAGGATCTCGCTCTCCACGCGTTGCAGGCATTGACGGCCGAGGAGTCGGCCGCGGTGCAGGCGCACGTGGCGGAGTGCGAAGTCTGCCGTGCGGAGTTGGCCGCGGCCATGGGCGATCTTGCCCTGGTGGCCCTGAGCGCGAAATCGCAGCCGCTGCCGGAAGGCGCGCGCGATCGATTCCTCACCCGCGTTGCCAAGGACGCGAAGCAAGCGGAGACCCATCCAAAGCTCGCGAAGATCATTCCGTTCAATCCAGCCGCAGTTGGGAAAGTTTCCGTTTGGGCGCCGCGCGTGGCGGTCGCGGCTCTGCTCATCATTGCCGCCGGTCTGAGCTGGGAAGTGATGCATCTGGACATGAGGCTTCGTCAGGAGGCTGCGACGCTTCGTCGGATGGCCGAGGAGAACGCCAAGGCGCAGGCCGTGGTTGACGCGTTGACTGCACCTGCAGCACAGCGTGTACTGCTTACTTCTGTCAAGACCCCACCGTCTCCGTCGGGCCGCGCTGTCTATCTGCCTTCGACCGGCGCGCTGGTGTTTCAGGGAAACAACCTTGCTTCCTTGCCGGCAGACAAGACCTATGAGCTTTGGGTGATCCCCGCGAACGGTTCGGCACCGATTCCCGCCGGACTCTTCCGGCCGGATACGGCGGGGAACGCCAGCGTCGTGATGCCGGAACTGCCGAGGGGCGTCCCTGCGAAGGCCTTCGGCGTCACGGTGGAGAAGGCGAGCGGCAGCGACACGCCGACCGCGCCGATTCTGCTCGCCGGTGCTGCGCCAGCCGCGGGCGAGTGAGCATTTGCCTGACTTTTCTAGCCAGTATGCTACGTTCAAATCGTGAAAGCTGAAGTACGTGCCAAGGCCGCGACCAGTCGGCCCAAGAGGCTCCCTGGACTGACCGTGAAGGACGGGTATACGGTCCATCCCTTTGATAAGAGATTTGGCGTTCGAACCAGCGGACTCATCGCCGGCAGGCACCTGAAAAGCGGTCACCGGCATGACCGGCACTCGACGGCCTATTTCGGTGTTGCGCCGTCGGTGTTTGCCGCGCTGATGCGACGATGGAAACGCCTGAATCCGGCGCCAAGCGTAGAAGAGACCGTCTTTGTCGATGTCGGCGCCGGAATGGGCAGGGCTGTGTTGCTTGCAGCGGAGATGCCGTTCAGGGAGGTCGTCGGCATTGAACTGAACCCAGTCCTGGCGCAGATCGCACGGCGCAATCTTGCGAAATGGCGCGCAACTGGCCGGGTGAGGGCCGGCAAGGTGCGCATCGTTGAAGGAGACGCGGTCGAATTCCGGCTGCCCGCCATGGCATCGGTGGCTTTCCTCTTCAATCCATTCGGTCGCCCTGTCTTGAAGAGACTCCTGACGAAGTGGAGAGAAATCCTCGCAACGCAGGCAAACCGCCTGGACCTCATTTACGTGAACAATGAGCACGAGAGCCTGCTGGGCGAGACCGCGGGCTTCACTCGCCTCTTTCTCGGCAAGGTTGCCCGATCCCGGGTGGATGCAATCGCCGACCATAAGATCATGGCCAATCAACCGGAGGGTGAGTACACGTCGTCCAACTTTGAAGACTGTTCCATCTGGCGATGGAAGGGGCTCGGGAAGCGAAACTCGGCAAGATAAACTGGCAGCAGATGGAAAAGCCATTGAGTAAAGTCCGCCTGATTCTCGGGCTCGGCGAGCTGCTTTGGGACGTTTTGCCTGACGGACCGCGGCTGGGCGGTGCGCCGGCGAACTTTGCCGTGATGGCCGGGAGGCTGGGCAATCACGTGGCGCTGCTCAGTCGCGTTGGTTGGGACGACCTCGGAAAGGAAGCTCTCGAGCGGCTGGAATTTTTTCCGGTGGATGCAAGCCTGGTGCAGATCGACTCGCGGCACGAGACAGGCCGTGTCACGGTGCGCTTCGAAGAAGGCCAGCCGCGGTACACCATCCATCAGCCGGCTGCGTGGGACTCCCTCGAACTGTCAGAGGAGTGGGTCAGGATTGCCAGCAGGGCCGATGCGGTCTGCTTCGGTTCGCTGGCGCAGCGCGGGCTGGAGTCTCGTCAGACGATCCAGACGCTTGTTGCTCAGACATCGCCTAAGTGCGTGCGGGTTTTCGATGTAAATCTGCGCAAGCCGTTCTATACAAGCGAAGTGATCGAGGAGTCGCTTGAACTGGCGACTGTGGTCAAGATGAACGACGCAGAGGTTCCCCTTGTCCTCGAGCTGCTGGGCATGCCGATTGATCGGGACCCTCTCGGTCGAGATCCGGCCTCCGGGGAAACATTGCTGCTCGGCGCAAAGATGCTGCTGGAGGAGTTTTGCTCGCTCGAACTGGTTGCCGTAACCCGTGGCGACCATGGAAGCCTGCTGGTGACGCGAAAAGGCTCGCACGAGCATCCCGGTATTCCGACGCCGGTGGTCGACACCATTGGCGCAGGGGATGTATTCACCGCGGCGCTGACCCATTACCTTCTGCTGGGCGCGGACCTCGCTACGCTCAACGAGGCGGGCAATCGCTGGGGAAGCTGGATCGCATCGCAATGCGGCTCGATGCCGGATCTCCCCGAAGAGGTCAAGGCCGCGATCGCTCTTAGCATCGAGAGAGGGCTCTCGCCCGGGGGACTATAATGACAGCAAAGCATTGGTCGCACATGCACGCATAGTCAGAGCATATCGGCCTTCACGGTGTCTCCCCTCCGAGGCCAGATTTTTGAATGAAGAACTCTGAATTGATCCTGATTACCGGCGCAACTGGCTTTCTTGGAACGCAGTTGGTGCGAGAGTTATTAGCTCGCGAACCGGATGTGTCGCTCGCGTTGATTATTCGCAACAGACCCGGGCTACCCGGCCAACAGCGCGCCGATTTGATTGTGCCTAGTGAGTTCAGGTCACAGCTCCAGGTTTACTCCGGCGATGTGAGCCTGCCCAACTGCGGTCTCGACCAAAAAACGTGGGATCGCCTCTCGGCAGAAGTCACGCGGGTCATCCATTCGGCCGCAACGGTTCGCTTCGATCACACCCTTGACGAAGCACGCCGCATCAACGTTGAAGGTACGCGTCGCTTGCTCGACTTTGCTGAAGGAGCCCGCAACCTGAAGAGCATGGCTTACGTGGGGACGGCCTATGTGGCCGGCGAGCGCTCTGGCCTGGTGCGCGAGGACGAGCTAAACGTCGGGCAGAACTTCCGCAACACCTATGAGCAGACCAAGTCGGAAGCGGAGGCTCTGGTTCGTTCGCGGCTCGGATCACTTCCTGGCGTCATTCTGCGTCCGAGCATTATCGTTGGCGACTCCCGTACCGGGGAGACTTCGAGCTTCAAGATGATGTACTGGCCGCTCAAGATCTACGCGCGGCGGCTATGGCGCACCGTGCCCGGCTATCCCGATGCTGTGCTCGACATCGTGCCGGTCGATTACGTGGCAGCGGCGGTTGCATGCCTCACGTTTAACGAGGCCGCCCTGGGAAGCACGGTTCATCTCTGCGCAGGTCCTCACGGGAGCGCGACCATCCAGCAGATTGCCCAGCGTGCGGCTGAGTTCTTTCATGTGCGTGAACCGCGCTATGTCGACCCCGATCTCTTCTTTGCCGCGGTGCGGCCGATTCTTTTCATGACCCTTTGGGGCCGCAAGAGGCGCGTGCTGCGCGACGGACGTGCCTATCGCGACTACTTCACCATGAAGATGCAGTTTGACACCACGAACGCCGAACGTCTGCTCGGGCCTGTTGGCCTGACGCCGCCCCCGGTTCTCGATTACCTTGATCGCCTCTTTCACTACTGCGTGGCCAGCGACTGGGGCCGCAAACCAGTCACCGTCGAATGAATATATTTCGCCGCTATCAACTTGCAAAAGACCCGAGCCTGACTGTTTCGAACCTGGTCGACGAACTATTGCGCCGCCGAGGGGACGGCGAAACGTCGGTCGGCGACCATGGCGCATTCCGGCTCTCCGAGCTGCACCACGATGTTTGCTCGATCGATGCCTTTCTGCGCCGCACTATCGGGCTCAAGCCGGGGCAGGCCGTGGCGGTGTATCGCACCAACGACCGCAGCTGTTTCCACTGGTTTCTCGCGATTGTCCGCGCGGGTGGAATCGCTGTGCCGCTGAACGCGATGCTGTCGCTTCCGGAGGTCCGCCGCATCCTGGAGAACAGCGGGATCGAGATTCTGGTTACGGACAAGGCGGTCTTTGAGCGCACCATCCGCACTCGCGAAGCGCTGCACGTGAAGACCTGGATTCAAGTGGAGAATGAACTCGCCCCGCCCGTCGAAAAGATGGAAGGCTTCCTTCAAAAGAGGGACGACGGTGAATTCTTTCCGCCCTCAGCCAGCGATCCTATGGCAACCGTCGCGGTCTTTCACACATCGGGCACCAGCGGTTTTCCCAAGGGGGCAGCTCTGTCGAGCAACGCGCTGCTGGGAGGCCGGGCATCCACGGTGCTGGCGGGCCTTTTTCTCGGGTCCAAAGACCTTGCCCTCATCGCGCTCCCCTGGTCGCACATCATGGCCATCAGCATCGCGCTGAACGGCCTGGTTGCCGGCATCCGCGGGTGCGTGCTCGATCGATTCGATGTCGATCGTGCGCTCGATGCCGTCGAGCGATTTGGAATTACCGCGATCGTCGGCGTGCCAGAGATGTTCACCCGGATCGTGAACAGCAACCCCGATCCGGCCAGACTGAAGAGCGTGCGCGTGTGGCTTTCGGCCAGCGATCACCTTCCCGCCGAGACACGGGAGAGACTGCGGCAATTCGGCGGACTGGTTCGCTTTCCGTTCGGCCGGCGCATTCCGCCCGTGCTTTTGAATGGCTACGGGATGGTGGAGCTTGGCGGCCTTGCCATGATGGGCGTCGATTTTTCATTCATGCCAGGCAGCGGCAACTTCTGCATCCCGGTGCCCCCTTTCCGCGTCCGCGTCGTAGATGACAGCGGGAATGCGTTGAAGAATGGCCAGGTGGGCGAGTGCCAAATCCGCCGTCGCGGCCTGCGCCCGCACTATTGGAAGGACAAGGGGGACAGCCAGGGCCTGCTGACGGAAGACGGATGGATTCGAACCGGCGACCTGGCGACGCGGAACTGGCCGGGCCTCATCCGGCTGGTTGGCCGCAGCAAGGATGTGATCAAGTCCGGCGGTTACTCGATTTATGTTCGCGAGCTGGAGGAGGCAGTCCTTGCCCATCCGCAGGTGGCGCGCGCCGCGGCTTTCGGACTGCCGCACAAAGAGAAGGGCGAGATCGCGGTTGCGGCAGTCGAGTTGCGTGCCGGCGCAAGCGTCGGCGAGACCGAACTCGTGGACTGGTGCAGACAGAATCTCGCGGCCTACAAAGCGCCGCGTCGGATCTGGGTTCTCGATGCCGGTTCCATTCCGCTGAACCACAACGGCAAGACTCTCCGGCGGGAGTTGCGCGAGCGATTCGGATCGGAAGTTAAGTAAAAGGCCCCTCCTGATTTTGTACTGCTTCCGTTACATTGGAAGCACAGTGATTATCAACCTGGCCAGGCGCGCGCACGACCATAATTGGGAGCTCGACCCCATTACCCGGTCGCTGCTCGACATCGACTTCTATAAACTGCTGATGCTTCAGTTCATTTGGAAGCATTTCCCCACGACGCAGACTTCGTTCACGCTTCTGAATCGCACCACTCAGGTGCGGCTGGGCGATGTGGTGGCGGTAGACGAGCTGCGCGAGCAACTGGAAGCGACGCGCAAGCTTCGCTTTCACAAGTCGGAGCTGATTTGGCTGGCTGGAAATACTTTCTATGGCAAGCGCGGAATTTTCGAGCCGGCCTTCCTTGAGTGGCTAGAGAATGACTTCCGGCTATCGGATTTTGAGCTGTCGACAGAAGACGGCCAACTGGTACTGAACTTCCATGGCCCGTGGACCCAGACCACTCTTTGGGAAATCTACGCACTGTCGGTCATCGACGAGCTGAAGACACGGACCAGCCTGAAGAGGCTGAGCGAGTTCGAGCTCGATGTTCTCTACGCGCGGGCCAAATCGCGGCTCTGGGAGAAGATGGAGCGTCTGCGCGGGGTTCCGGGGCTCAACGTCAGCGACTTCGGGACGCGCCGCCGGCACAGCTTTCTATGGCACGAATACGTGGTCATCGCCATGAGCGATGTGCTGGGAGCAAGCTTTGCCGGCAGTTCGAATACCTACCTCGCCTACAAGCACGATCTTGAAGCGATCGGGACGAACGCACACGAGTTGCCCATGGCTCTGGCAGCAATGGCCAACAACGACGAAGATTTGCGCCAAGCGCAGTATCGAATCCTCGAGCTCTGGCAGCAGAGCTATCAAGGGGAGCTGCTCATTCTGCTTCCCGATACCTTTGGGACGACGCAGTTCCTTGAGGGAGCACCGGAGTGGGTGGCCGAATGGACGGGCCAGCGCGTCGATTCGAAGGATCCGTTTGTGGCCGGGGACGAATACATCGCATGGCTTGAGAAGCAGGGAACAGACCCTCGGAAGAAGAGGCTGATTGCGAGCGACGGTCTGGATGTTGACCAGATTCTCGGCCTTCATGCCTACTTTGGAGGCAGGATTCTGAACGGCGGAGCACCGGGAGACTTCCAGCGTGCGAGCGACTTTGAGGACAAACAGAAGTGGGAACGTGGCAGGCGGATCCGGTTCAGCGCCGGCTGGGGAACCTTTCTGACCAACGACTTTCGCAACTGCGATCCGCGGGGCGGTGAAGACTTCAACCCGATAAGCCTGGTGTGCAAACTGACCGAGGTGGACGGCCGTCCGGCGGTCAAGCTATCTGATAACTACTTGAAAGCAATGGGCCCTGCAGCCGAGGTCGAGCGCTACCGGCGGGTATTTGGGACCGATGGCGTGGCCGACGAGCCAATTGTGGTTTGAGTTGATTTCGGATTGGTTTCGAGCGTATGCACTTCGGTGGGGCGTGAGCCAATTTCTTTACGAAACTCTTAGTTGCAACTTTGGAGTAAATCGATTATCTTGTAAATGACTGAGTAGTCGCTCAATTATTCCGATAGGACTAAGGGAAACGGATGTCCCGACCAAAGAGTGACGATAAGCGGACCGCGATCCTGGATGCCGCTCTGCGAGTTTTTGCCGAGAGAGGAAATCTCAGCGCCCCAACTTCGGCAATCTCGGAAGCCGCAGGGGTGGCCGAAGGAACGCTATTCACGTACTTCAAGGGCAAGGACGACCTGATCAATCAGCTTTATTTGCATTTGCGCGCGGGCTTCGACCGGGCCCTGATCGATTACCCCTACCAGGCGGACCCACAAACGCGGCTCCGGCATGTCTGGGATCGACTAATCGACAGGCACCTGGCTCACCCTGAGTTGCTGACGCTCCTGGTTCAGTTGCGCAGTTCAGGAAGGCTTGTCAAGGAGAACGAGGTTCCCACAGTTGCCATCACCGAGAGTTTGAGTGCAACCAGGGAGCTGGTGCGGGGCGGGAAGTTTGAGAACGCGCCGGTCGAACTGATGGTGCTGATGGTTCGCGGGCAATGCGAGGCAACGGTGGGCTACATCCAGGTGCACCCGGAGAAAGAAGCGATCAGCCGGGAATTGGGCTTTCAGATGATTTTGAACGGGCTTCAAGGCCGATAATCCGAATCTGCTGTCATCGATTGATTTTTCAAGCATGACATAGTCAGAAGATACAAAGAGGAACCCGAAATACAACGCGAATTAGATTCATTCCCCAGCAAATGGACAACTGCTCAGATTCCCCCGCAATGGGGCAGATTGGCAATCGTAACCGGCGGGGCCAGCGGAGTGGGCTACGAAACGGCACTCGCGCTTGCCGTCGCCGGAGCAGATGTAGTCATCGCAGACCGGAATGACGCACAGGCACACTGGGCCGTTGGCAAAATCCGCTCCATTGCCCCTGCGGCTCTGGTTCGGTTTGAAAAGGTTGACTTGGCAGACGTCGAGTCGATTGCCGCTTTTGCCGAGCGCCTGAAAAAGGCCGGGATTCCAGTCGATCTCTTGATCAACAACGCCGGCATCTTTGCCTTGCCTAAACGCCAGGTGAATTCAGCCGGCATCGAGATGCAGTTCGCGGTCAATTACCTTGGACCCTTTGCCCTGACCGGAATGCTCCTCCCGCTTGTGGCAGCGAGCACTCAACCGCGCGTTGTACAGGTCAGCAGCATCTCCTATTCGAAGGGTTCGATCCAGCTCGACGATCTGCAGATTGAACGCGGCTATTCACGCTGGAAGGCTTATTTTCAGTCGAAGCTCGCATTGATGCTCTTTACCCAGGAGCTGGCACGCCGGAGCCGGGTAGGAGGCTGGCGCATCATTGCCGCAGCAGCCCATCCGGGCTATGCGCGCACGGGACTTTTTGCCAGCGGGCCGGGAGCGGCCAGCATGCTCAATCTGTTGCACAGGACCATGGGAGTGCACATGAGCCACACGGCGGAGCAGGGAGCCTTGCCTACTCTCTACGCGGCAACTGCTCCCGAGACTCAGCCGGGAGGATTCTACGGACCGACCGGCCCGTTCGGATTCGTCGGCGCCCCCGGCGAAATCGCAATCGATCCCAAAGGTCTGGATGTGGAGATGGCGCAACGCCTGTGGGAGAGATCGGAGCAGCTGACCGGAGTGGAATGGCCGAAGGCGTAGCTGCCCACGGCCTGGAACTCAAAGCCTGAATCTCAGGGCGCGATCGTCAACCCGGATGCTCTACTGCGTTGCCGGTGCCAGCGCCGGGGCGCTTGGGGGCAAAGGCGGAGGTGTGGGCTTGTGCTTGGCCGTCAGATAGGCCACCAACTGGGCAATCTGCGGGTCCGTGAGCGAGTCGCCGAAGGGTGGCATCTTCTGTCCGCCATTCAAAATCTGGTGAGTGATCTTCTCCGAAGTCCAGACCTTGTTTTTGTGCAGGTTGGTCAGGGGAGGGGCTTTTTTCCCGCCGATTCCCTCGGGGCCGTGGCAATGCGCACAATCCTGCTGACGAAAGAGGAGCGCGCCGGCTTGTTCATCGGCCTTTGTGGGATGGGAAGCCCCGGCCATAGCGACTGGTGACAACGCAACAGCGTAGACAGTCATCAATGCTGCAAAAGCAAGTTTAAGGCGAGCGTTCACAAATTCAATTTTCTCATCCGTACTCGGCGTGGAGCCTCCACCCTTTTGATGAGATTTCCGGGGGTCGGCTGGCCTGTCGGGATTGTCTCCAAGAAGCAACGGCCGCACCAGAGGGAACCCTGGCACGGCCGGAGAACCTTACGGTTTGTGGCCGGAACTACTTGCGTTCCGTGGGCGCGAATCCAAAGGTCACTGAGACCGAGAAGTTGCGTCCTGCCATCAGGCTGGGCGCGTCAGCTCCGTTGATCGGCGTGGGCCCGTTCGTGACGAAGGCGTCGGTGTAGGTAGTTCCTGGAATCAGCTGTGTGACCGCCGATCCACCCAGCGTGTCTGTCTGGATGTTATGTGCGTCCAGCAGGTTGGTTCCGCTCAACCGGATCTTGGTCTGGTCGAAGAGGGAGTGGTTGCGGATGGTGAAGTTTATGTAGCCGTCAAGCGTGCTGAAGGGAGGAACAATCGCCTGGTTGTGGTATGTGCCGTTGTCCAGCCGCTCTTCGCCAACGCGCTTGTTGAAGATGCCGAGGTCGAAGCCATGGTTCGTGTAGGTGAGGCCCTGCATCTCGGTATCAGCTGGTGTCTGTGCAACCCACAGGCCCGACGGAGCCGTTTCGTAGTAGGGCGCAGCCAGCGTGCCGACGTTCATTGAGCCGTGATAGTACGCGTTGCCTGCCGAGCCGTTCAGATACAGGTTTAGGCCCGGGTGCAGGACCAGAGTTGATTCGAATTCCACACCCTGGGAAATCGAGCTGGGCTGCAGATAGTAGATAGTGTCGCCGAAGTCCGCGTCTCCGACAGTGTTGTCGATTGTTGACGAAAACCCGCTCTGGAAGCGGATGTGGTACATGTCCGCATCGATGGTGATTCTCTGTCCTTTGTAAACGGTGCCCACCTGGTAGGTGGTGTTCTTCTGCTGCTTGGGAGGCGTGGCCAGCGTTGGAAGCGTGCTGGTGCTGGCCTGGACCGTCTGCAGGTAGTCGTACGTCGCACTGGCGGGGACCACGCTGCCGGTGGACACCTGGCCGTAGACCGACCAGTTCGACAGAACCCGGTAGTTGATATCGAGCGACGGAAGCGGGGCAAAGAAGCTGCCTGTATTCTCAATGGTGGCAGAGCAGGCCGAGGTGGTGTTGGGGTAGCAGGAGAGTTCGCCCACGGTTGCGCCGTCGTCGGCGTGGTGCAGCACGTCGAACGTGTAGTACGCCAGCTTGCCGCCAGGGGTGATATTGAACTTAGGCGTCACGTGGAACTCGTACTCAACGAAGGGCTGGTAGCTGTTGGTCCAGAACGACTCGTTGAACTTCGGCAAGGGCTGATCGGCCCAGTTGTTCGCCGGATCGCTGGGATACTGATGCCGGTTGGTGTCAGCCCACTCATACCAGAAGCCCGCGCGGAAGACGCCAAGTCCGGAGGTCTGCGTGATCACCGAGGTCTCGCCGTACTTGCGATAGCTGTTGTACTTCTCGATGCCGCAAGGCAGGGCAGTGATGCCCTTCTTGGTAACGCCAATGTCGCAAGGGTTGATCGACGATCCCAGGTAGAATGGCGATCCGTTGTACTCATAGGACTTTCCGACCTTGGTCACGGCAGGGTTCGTCGAGTCCACGATAGCCGTGGCGTTTGAGTAGAGCTCACTGTTGTCGTAGTTGTAGGTGTAGGGCTTGATTTCGAGATACCAGCCCTTGCCGAACTCCGTCTTGAGGCCTACGTATTCAAAGTCCGTGGGAACCTGGTAGAGGTTGTACTGGTAATCGAACCAGCTTGCCGGGTCGGAGTTGTTGGTCAGCAGGAACTTGATGCCCGACCCGGTGAAAGGCTGAAGGCCGCTAGCAGTGTTGGCATTGGTGCAGCTATAAGCGTTGGTTGCTGAGACGCCATAGAGCATGCAACGGGTTGAGCTGATGTTCGGACCGTTGGAGTTGAGGCGCAGAACGCCCGAGAACCCGGTGAGGATGGTCTTGGGCGAGAAAGTGTACTGGTAGAGCAACGAACCGGCATTGCGAATGTTGTAGTTGAACGACTGGTAGCCGTCCGAGGTCATGCGGTGCCAGTCGACGAAGAGGTTTGACTTCTTTTCACCGCCGAACAGGCCAAAGTTGCCGGAGTTGTAAGCCGCGTCGTAGAGCTTGGTGTTCCATGTGCCGTATGAGAAGGTGCCGCGGACGTCTGTTTCGCTGGTCAATGGCTTGGAGAGCAGGTGGATGGAACCACCAAAGGGCGCTGGTCCGATGGTGGAGGCAGTTCCGGGGCTGCGGTCGAAGTCGACTCCGCCAATCCATTCATTGGGGAAGAAAGCCCACGAGTGGTGCGTCGGCGTATTGGTGTCGTAGAAGGGAATTCCGTCGAAGTCGATGTCGTAGTCGCCGTCGGGGAATCCACGGAAGTAAGTCTTGCTCTGTCCTAGTCCTACGCCGTTTGAGCTGGTGGTGAACGCCCCGGGAACGATCTGGACGAGCTCGCCAAAGTCGGCCATTGGCGCCGTGAAGTTCTCAATATAGGTGTTCGAGAGGAGGGACTGCGTCGTGCGCTCCTCAATGAAACCGCCGCTGGGAGCCGATTCGGATGCAATCGAATCGATGCCGGCGTTAACGGTGATCATCTCAGTCAGAGCGTTGATCGTCAGGGTCAGCGGAATGCGCTGAGACTGCCCGTCGGTGAGCGTGATGGAGGCCTTGGTAACTTTTCCGAACCCACCCGCGGTGGCTTCGACTCTGTATTGACCGGCTGCGAGGCCCTCAAACGTGTAGGCGCCATTCGAGTCGGTGCGCAGCACCTTGGTGGCTCCGGTGGCCGAGTTCGTAAGGGTTACAGCGGCATCGACAACTGCCTTTCCTTGCGCGTCAAGGACTGTTCCCTCCAGCTTCGCTGTCGTTGTTTGCGCGATGATTGCGGCGGGAAGCAGCAAGAGCAGAGAAACGGCCAGTGCGAACAGACGAATGCGCCCGCTCTGCAGAGTGTGTGTCACGATAAAACCTCCAGAGATATTGTTAAAGCAGGTGGATATGCGTCTTAACAGATGCAGTCGCGTGGTGCATTGCCCCCACGCCTCAAATGACGCTAGCAATCCTGTGTGACGTGGAGGTTACACTTCGATTACGGCTTTGTAACGACCAGTGGAAAAGCGCCCCTAAAATGAATTTGGTGTAACACTCTGCACAGAACAGAACGCTGCGGAGCGGGAATATCTATCAGCATGAACTCGGGCCTTTACCCCTTGGAACTTCGACGCGAGCTCGGGCGACGCAGCCGCATCTGGGCGCGAGGGCGGGCACATGTCGAGAGCTATGGCGATCCGCCGGTGATCGTCTTTGCCCCGGAGAATGGCAGGCACGGAAACTTCTTCGATCGTTCCTACGAGGCCATCCGCGCGCGCCCCGACTGGTTGCGGCGCTTTGACAAGATTCATACGCAAGGGAGGTCTCTGCCAAAGGCCGAGGGCGGTCCAAAGGGCGAGTCGCCGCGCCGCTGGCGCGAGCTCGACTCTTCAATGAGCTCGGATGCGCTGCTGATGAATGTGTTCTGCGCGCCGGGTGTGGCTGACGATCCCAGGGTTCGGTCGGCGCTTGGGGTCGAGGGCAACGCGACGCCGGAGTTCGGGTGGAAGGCGCGGGTTCCGCTGAAGAACGGACGCTTTGACCGCACGGAGGTCGACCTGCGGTGGGGTGGCTTGCTGGTTGAGGCGAAGCTGACCGAAGCGGATTTTCAAACCAGGGAAGCGGCCATCGTGGAGGGTTACCGGGACTTCGAGGACGTCATCGATAGGGATTTGCTACCCCGGGTGGAGATTCGCGCGGCGCGAAGGAAGCAGGCAGTTGAGTTTGCCGAGGAGTTCACGCAAGAGTGGGAAGACGTGGGGCAGGGCGAGACCGATTTGATGGAGGCCGCGGCGGTGGCGCGCGAGTTTCAGATAGCAATCGTTGATCGCTCGAGGGAGGCGGAGCCGTCTGAGGCGGGATTCCGCGGCTATCAGTTGATCCGTAACGTGCTGGCTGCCTACGCCGAAGGATCGAGTTTCTGCGTGATCCACGATGAGCGCAGGCCCGACCTGCGCGAGATGTGGTTCCAGGTGATGGCCGCTGTGAAGATCGCCGAGATGCGCGTGCGGTGCAAGGTGCTTACGTGGCAGGAATTGGCCGGCCTGGTCCCTGCGGGCTTGGCCGAGTTTCTTGAGGCGAAGTATGGAATTGCGGCGCCGGAACGATAGCAAAGGGAAGGGCGGACTTGCAGAATCGCTATAAATCAGGAGTTGACCTTTCAGGAGAATCGTGAGATAACTACGTCATGCGTAGTACGCGAGGCGTAGTAGAAAAGAAGAGGCCCAAATTGGACCTCTCAAACGAACCGGAGCTGGGTCACTATTCGGACCCGCCGTTGCTGGTGTTGGCAAGTTTGGCGCAGGGGCCCAAGCATGGTCACGCGATGATCGTAGACATTGCGCTGCTCTGCGGGACGCGACTTGGGCCGGGCACGCTTTATGGCGCAATTGCCCGGCTGGAACAGCAGGGCTGGATTGAACCGCTCGAACCCGAGGAGCGCCGCCGCCCCTATCGAATTACGGCGGAGGGATTGCGGGTGCTGCGTGCGCGGCTAGCCACCATGCAACAGTTTGTGCGGGCAGGAGTGAAACGGGCTGGCGTGGAAAGGCTGGAACTCCAATGACGGCACGGCTGGCACGCATTCTCACTCGCCTTTATCCACGCGCCTGGCGCGAGCGCTACGCCGAAGAGTTCGAAGCGATGCTCGAGGATGGGGGCGATTTGCGTACGGCGGCCAATGTACTTTGGTCGGCGATTGAAGAGCACATCTTTCCAACGCAAGGAGGCAATATGAATCGAGACCCACGTTCATTTGGCGCGATCGTAAGGCACCCGAGCGCGTTAATCCCAATGGCCATGTCGCTTATAGCACTGTCGCTCTTGCTCGTTCCCATGGCGATATACGGTCCCCCGGTGCGCGAAGCCGACGAGGGAGCTATCGCTCATCTTTGGCAGATCCTTGTGGCAGGCCAGCTTCCGGTGCTGGCGTTTTTCGCTATCAAATGGCTGCCACGCGCACTCAAGCCGGCGCTGGGTGTGTTGGCGCTGCAGGTTGGAGCCGTACTGGCCGCGATGGCGCCGGTTTTTTATTTCAACCTGTAGAGGGCTATCGATTGGTGGCGCAATCCAACCCTAGCTGCAAGAAGCAAAGACGCCGCGAAGGTGGAAAACACTGGCATTGTGGGCCGTTCCCGACTATTCACCAGCGCCGGGGATGTATTTGTACTCGATCTTCTGCGGCTCTTTGGGCTTGTCGCCGGTTAGGTCGTGGGTGTGCCAGACGACCGATTCGCTGGCGACCTCAGGATGCTTGCGCAGGAACATGAGCGCATATTCGCTGGCGGTGGGATCGTCTTTCTGATCGGCGAACTTCGCGGACTCAATTGCCGCCTTGGACTTGTCGCCGAGACGGCGATAGAGAATCGCCAACTGGTAGTGGGCGGCAAGGTCGTCCGGATCGACGCCCTGCAGCCGCTGATAGGCGTCAAGTGCCTTGGCGTAGTCGTGCTGCTGATAGTAGCTGAAGCCGAGCTCGCGCAGCCCATCCTTGAAGCGCGGGTACTTAGCAACGCAGGCCTGCAGGTCGGTGATGGCCTGCGCAATCTGGCCGGCCTGTCGCTCGACAACTGCCCGGTAATAGAGGGCGCGCGGATCGCCGGGCAAGAGCACCAGAGCTTTCTCCAGGTTCGGCTTGGCGTCGTCATAGCGCTCCCATGCCGTTTCAACGATTGCCATATTGATGTAGGCATCGGCATAGTCGGGGCGCAGCGCCGCAACCCGCTCGAAGGCGTGCACGGCTGCCGGGTACTGTTGACCATCCAAAAGCGTGATGCCGTAGTTGTTCCAGCGCATCCACTCCTTGTTTTCGGACGGGTCGGGCGGGACGGGCGCGTTATCGCCGATGTTGAAGGTCTTGGTTTCAGTGGCCTGATCGATTACCGGCATGGGATAGTGCTGGCCTGGCTTTTGATCCATCGCGTAGTCGATGAAGTGCTGATTGAAGCGGCGGTACTTGACCGTGGCCGTCAAGCTGACCTTGCCGGTGATTTCCTTAGGCAGGCGGAAGCGGTAGCGCACCAACTGTGAACGACCGGATTGCAGCGCGTTGTTGTAGGCCAGCACGCGGTTGTGCCAGATCTGGTGCAGGTCGTTGAGCTCGCCCTTCACGTTAATGAGCCGGTTGGTGAACGAGTGCGCGGAGGGATCGAGATAGCCGTCGGGCTGCAGGAATCCGCTCTCGGCGATGGTCTTGCCCGCGTCGTCCTTCACCACGAAGTTGACCCACGATTCGTAGAAGTCGCGCTGCTCGGGAACATGGGTGTGGCCGATTCCCTTGTTCTGGATGACCACATCGGCGACGAGGGTTTCTCCGGCCGCGAGCGAGAAACTGGTCAGGCCCAGCGGCGCCACCAGCACCTGATCTTTGGGTGTGGCCGCGGCGCCTTCTTTCTCGAGAGCGAAGATATCGACGTTGAAGACGCCCGTACCCTGCGCTCCATTCTTCAAGAACGCGGCCAGCTTTTCAGCCTGCTCGGGGTAGTTGTAAAAGACCGGTATCAGGGTGTTGCCGCCGAGCCAGCGATGGGAGACAAACTTGCCGTCTTTGGCGCCGGGTTCGGCTGACCCTGTTGGTACCGGCTCACGGAACATGTGACAGGTCTGGCAAGTGAAGACGGCGTCTTTGCGATAGAACGGGAGGGGGGACTGCTTGGTAAAGCTTGCGCCCTGCCACTCATCGTAAAGCGAGATGGCGCGGAGCCATTTGTAATCATCCAGGGTCTTGGGGATGGCCGCCTTGTGGCACGCAGCGCAGAACTCGGCGGTCTGGTAGAGCGGCCGCATCACGGCCTTGGAGTGGCGATCTAGATGGGCGAGAATCTCGGCGTCGGAGACCGGCCCGGTAATGGGCTCGCCCTTTTCATCCACCAGCACAGCCGGAATTCCCATGACGTAGCTGCCGATTCCCACCGTGTTGGTGGACTGGATGGAGTGGCAGACCGAGCAGGAGACTCCCTCATCTTCAAAGGGCCGCTTCTTGGGCATCCCCTGGGAAAGATCGCCGCTCAGGAGAGCCACCGGGTTGTGGCAGCCTTCGCAGTGGCGCGAGAACTGCACTCCCTTCTCGTCGATGAGTGAGTTCACGTTCTTGAGGTACCACGGGGCGCGGAAACTGTTCGAGTGAACCGATTGCCGCCACTGGTGGTACGCCTCCTGGTGACAATGGCCGCAGTACTGGGCGGTGGGGAAGGCCTTGGGGCTGAAGAATTGCCCATTCACCGTGGTTGCATTCGAGGGCAGGAACGGCGTTTGCTTGCCGAAGGCGAAGTTGTAGCGCGAAGCAACGGAATCATGGAAGGCCGTAGTGGGGCCGGAGACAGTGTTCGAGGGCGCGTATGGATCGGTGGGAGCCGGGGCGGCGCCTTCGGCAGACGGTTTTGTCGTTGCGTCCGAGGGAGACGGGGCGGGAGACGCGGGGTTGGATGCGGAGTCGCTTGAGGCGCGCACAGCCAAGGTGGCAAAAAGTGCAAGAAGTGCCAGCGTGACGGCTGTCAGCGAGGGGCGCACCAATCTTTTCAGTCTTGTCCTTTTCAACATTGTCCGACGATCTCCCAGGGAAGCTTCTACACGCCCGCGGAACGGTGCCAGGGAAGGCTCGCGGGAATACTTGAACGGTAGCAGGGAGCGGGTTGGCCCTGTCTTCCATCGAAAGGTGGACCCGGGCGAATGGGTCCGTGTCGAGGCGATCTTGCAGTCCGCGCAGCGAACGGTTCACAAAATGGGATGAATGGGGAAAAAATGGGGTTGGATCCTCCGGAATGGGGAAAACTCCTTAGCCAAAACATGCTCCGAACTGGTACGTTAAACCAGAAGGATTCCATAGTAAAAATGGCCTCAAGTCCATACTTTTCTCTGGGCGTTTTGTTCCTCGTGGCTCTTGGCTTTGGACTTACGCCTCTGGCGTTGGCCTGGCTTTGGGCCAAGGCGTTTTCTCCCGCCAAACCTAACGCCATCAAGAACGCAATCTATGAGTGCGGCCTGGTCTCAAAAGGCGACGCCTGGGTCCAGTTCCACTCTGCTTATTACCTGTACGCCATTATTTTCATGATTTTCGATGTGGAGGCCGTCTTCCTGCTTCCGTTTTCTGTTGCATTTACGGGACTTGGAGCGTCGGCCTGTGTGGCGATGCTGGTTTTTGTGCTGTTGCTGATTGAGGGGCTTGCCTGGGCCTGGGTCAAGGGCATTCTCACGTGGGCGTAGGAGCGTAGCGACGATGGCTGTGGATGAGGGACTGAAGATTGAACTGGGAAAGCAGGGCATCTTCGTTACGACCATCGAGGAGCTGTACAACTGGGGCCGCAGGAGCTCGATCTGGCCCATGCAGTTCGGGCTAGCCTGCTGCGCCATCGAGATGATTGCCACCACCATGGCCCGCTACGACATGGCGCGCTTTGGCGCGGAGGTCTTTCGACCCTCGCCTCGCCAGGCCGACATGATGATCATTTCCGGAACCGTGACCAAGAAGATGGCTCCGCAGGTGGTCCGGCTTTATAACCAGATGGCCGAGCCCAAGTACGTGATAGCCATGGGTGCTTGCGCTATCTCGGGCGGCCCGTTCAAGCAGGGATACAACGTTTTGAAGGGGATCGACCGGTACATCCCTGTGGATGTGCACATTCCGGGTTGCCCGCCGCGGCCTGAGGCACTGATCCACGCCTTCATGACGCTGCAGAAGAAAATTGACGGGCAGCATCTGACTGGCGAGGGCCGCCCGCGCCATTTGGATGCGAATGCGCCGGGTGAGTTTCCTGTCCCTGTCCAGGGTGAGCACGATCTGGAACCCGAATCCAACGGTTTGGTTTGGCCGCTGCCGGCGGTAAAGACAGGGACGTAGGGACTAGGGAGTAGCGTTCAGGACTGACTGAGGGAATCTGCGTTGAAGAGCGTTGAGGAGATCAAGGCAGCGATTGAAGCTGCGGTGCCGGGAGCAGGGGTCGAGTTGCAGACCAACCCCAGCGTCTCAGGGCAGCACTCGCTCAGGCTCGCTCCGAGCCACGCGGTTCTGGTGGCAAAATTTCTTCGCGACGATCCCGAATTGGCTCTCGATTTCCTGTCGAACACAACCGGCGTTGACTGGCCCGACAAGGAGATTGCAGAGAAGGTGAAGGTCACGCGCACCGTGACCAAAACCATCGACGGCGTGGAACAGCCGGTGGAAGAGACCGTGGAGGAGACGACCAAGCGCGTCGAGCCAGGGTGCCTCGAAGCGGTGTATCACCTGTATTCGGTGGCCAATGGGCATGGGCCGGTCGTGATTCGCATGAAGACCGTGAATCGCACCGCCCAGGTGGAGCTTCCATCGCTGACGCCGGTGTGGCGTTCGGCCGAGTTTCAGGAGCGCGAGATCTTCGATCTGTTTGGCATCGTCTTCAAGGGGCATCCCGATCTGCGCCGCCTGCTGATGTGGGACGAGTTCAAGGATCATCCGATGCGCCGCGACTATGTGGAGCCCGATGACTTTGAGTACGAGCCTACCGCCCATGACGAAGTGCTGAAGCGGGCACAGGAGCATCGTGCAGCGTTAGCTGCTGCGGAAGCCGGGGCAGCCGCGGGCCGGGAAGGAGCTGGCTCGTGATGACTTCGACCGGAATTTCCCATGAGGAAAAGCTGAGGCCCGAGGGCTGGAACCGTCCGCCGGTGATCGTGCCGGAGAACGATGGCGATCTGCTTGAAGTGGCCATGGGCCCGCATCATCCGTCGACGCATGGCGTTTTCCGCATGGATGTGGCTCTCGACGGAGAGCGGGTGATCCGGCTGAAGCCGGTTTTTGGCTACTTGCATCGCAACCACGAGAAGCTTGCCGAGGGCATGAGCTACCTGTCCTCCATGCCGTTCACTGACCGGCTCGACTACATCTGCCCGATGACCAACAACTGGGCCTATGCGCTGGCCGTGGAAAAGCTTACAGGCCAGGAGGTACCGGAGCGCGCCCAGTACTTGCGCGTGATTGTGGCCGAGCTGACCCGCGTACAAAATCATGCCTCGGCCATCGGTTTCCTCATCCAGGAGATGGGCGCAAGCGGAACGCCGCTGATGTATGCCTTCAAGGCCCGCGAAAAGATCCTGGATCTGTTTGAGAGCCTCACCGGCGCCCGGATGATGGTCAACTACATGCGCTTCGGCGGTTGCCGTGTGGACGCAACTCCAGCGTGGTTGGTGGCGACGCGCAAAGTGTTGGACGAGCTGCCTCAGTTTGTAGACGAGTTTGAAAACCTGCTCACGGGAAACGAGATTCTGATGGCGCGCACCCAGGGCGTCGGCATCCTCCCGGCGGAGCTGGCGGTGAATGCCGGCGTCACCGGACCGATGCTTCGCGCATCCGGCGTGAACTACGACATTCGCAAGGTCGACAAGTACGGCGTCTACGACCGGTTCAAATTCCGCGTCCCGCTCGGCGAGCGCGGCGATGTCTACGACCGGTTCATGATTCGCTTTCTTGAGATCAGGGAGTCGCTGGCAATTCTCGATCAGGCGCTCAAGGAGATTCCCGGCGGCGGTGTTATGGATCCCAAGGCAAAGATTCGCGGTTTCCGCCCCAAGCCCGGAGAAGCTTATGGCCGGATCGAAGCGCCCAAGGGCGAGCTCGGCTTTTATCTCATCAGCGATGGAGGGCCGAATCCCTACCGCTACAGGGTTCGTCCGCCAAGCTTGATAAACCTGACGATTCTCGAGGACATGTGCCTCGGGCAAAACGTGGCCGATGTCGTGCTGATCTTTGGGAGCGTCGACATTGTGCTGGGAGAAGTGGATCGATAGCTTCTAGCTGATTTTGGAGGGGTACTTGTTCGGCGAAGGAATACTCAAGGGACTGAGGGAGACAGCGCGCAACTTTGCCGGGAGTTTTGTATCGGCGGAGCGGCTGACGACGGTCCAGTATCCTGAGGAGCGATGCGAGCCCATTGAGGCTGCACGCAACTTCCCATTCCTGGTCTACGATGGCGCCGACTGGGAGGCCGGGCTGCGTTGCGTCGCGTGCCAGATCTGCGAAAAGGAATGCCCGCCGAAGTGCATCTACATTGAAAAGTCGGTGGACAAGAAGCCGGACTATACGGGCAGGCCGCAGATTTACCCCGCGCGTTTCGACATCGACATCTCGGTCTGCATGAGCTGCCAGATCTGTGTGGAAGTCTGCCCTTTCGAAGCCATCAAAATGGACACGGAGTTTGAGCTGAGCACGACCGACCGATTCGGCGGCCTGCTCTATGATCGCAAGAAACTGGCCATGTCGAACGAGCACTACCACAAGATTCATCCCACTGAGGCCGCCGAGGTAGATGCGCGGCTGGCCGGGGAGAAGGCCAAGGCAGAAGCCAAGGCAAAGTCCGCCTCTGAAGCAGCAGCGGCCAAGGCGGCTGCTGCAGCAACGGCTGTAAAACCGGCCGGAGGGGAGAGCAAGTCCGGAGGGGAGAGCCACGGATGATCAAGAACGCGGATCAGATCTTTGTCCTCCTCCAACACTGGGTGATGAGTTTCTTTCCCACAGCGTTGCAGCCCATTGTCGGTGTGCTGCTCGCCGTGGTTTCCATCATCTGCGTTTTCCCGGCTTTGTTTGCCATCGCTGTCCTGATGGAGCGCAAAGGACTGGGGCGCATGCAGAACCGCTATGGTCCCAACCGTGTTGGCCCGCTGGGAATTCTGCAGCCTGTCGCCGATGGACTTAAATCGCTGACCAAGGAAGACATTGTCCCCACCAGCGCCGACGCCGTGGTTCACTTCCTAGCGCCGGTGTTCCTCGTCGTGGTGGTGTTCATGGGCTACGCTGTGTTGCCGATGGGCCGCAACATGACGCTGGTAAATCTGGACGCGGGCCTGCTGTTCTTCTTCGCCATGGGCGCGTCGACGGAGCTCTCGGTCTTCATGGCCGGCTGGTCGAGCCGGAACAAGTACTCTCTGCTGGGCGCGATGCGCGCCGTGGCGCAGATGATCAGCTACGAGGTGCCGCTGCTCCTTTCCAGCCTGGTGGTCGTGATGATGAGCGGCTCCATGAATCTTGGGCGCATCGTCGCCGTGCAGAACCAGTACAGCTGGGGCCTCCCCCATTGGTACATCTTCACGCCGTGGGGCTTTGCGGCTTTTCTGCTGTATGCCACTGCAACGACCGCGGAGAGCAACCGTTCGCCGTTCGATCTGCCCGAAGGCGAGTCAGAGCTGGTGGCGGGCTACTTCACGGAGTACTCCGGTTTCAAATTCGCGCTATTCTTTCTCGGCGAGTATGTCGGCATGCTTTCGGTATCCGGCCTGGGCACTACGCTGTTCCTCGGCGGCTGGTCCGCTCCGTTCTCCTTTCTCACCTGGGTGCCATCCTGGATCTGGTTCTTCGGCAAGGTGATGCTCTCGATCTGCGTTTTTATCTGGCTGCGCGGAACGCTGCCCCGCCTGCGCCAGGATCAGCTGATGAACTTTGCGTGGAAGTTTGTGGTGCCGCTTTCGCTGATCAACCTGTTTGTTGCCGGCCTATGGAGGTTCATGGGCGACGGGTTCGCGCGCTGGGGCGTCTGTTCGGCGATTCTGTTGATTGCTTACGTCGGGATGGCCAAGGTCGGCATGCAAAAGAAACATTTTGGGCCAAGGAGCTACCGGTATGCGGAGTAAGAATTGCAGGTGCCGGGCATGACGATCGTCTTCTATCTGATCGCCGCGATTACCGTCGCAGGCGCTCTGGCGGCAATGCTCTTGAAGAACACAGTGCATTGCGCGCTGGCGCTCACTGTGGCCTTTGCCGGCCTCGCGATTCAGTTTCTTGAGCTCGATGCCCAGTTCGCCGGCTTCGCACAGATTCTTGTTTATATTGGCGCAGTTGCGATCCTGATTGTCTTTGCAATTCTGCTCACGCGCGGATCGGAGACTCCCAAGGATGGTGTCTTCAGCAAGAGCTGGCTGGCCGGCCTGGTGATTGCGGCGCTGGTCTTCGCGGTGCTGGGTTGGGCGGTGCTGAATAGCACAAGTGTTCTCCCTGGCGAAACGGCCAAGCCCGCGGTGAGTGTTTTGCAAATCGGCAATGCTCTCATAGGACGCTACGTGCTCCCGCTTGAGATTGTTGCGGTACTGCTGACCTCGGCCCTGATCGGCGCGGTGATCGTGGCCAGGCAAGAGAAGGGAAGTGCGAAGTGATGGGCCCCCTCACGCTTGTCCAGGTCACCCCCCTTCAAGGCTATCTGCTTTTGGCTGCTGTGCTATTTGCCATCGGCCTCGCCGGCGCGCTCACGCGGCGCAACGCAATCCTTGTACTCATTGGCATTGAGTTGATGCTGAACGCGGCCAACCTGAACCTGATTGCGTTCTGGCGCTACGGGCCGCATCCTGAGGCGCTGACCGGAATGATGTTTGCGATTTTCTCGATCGCGGTGGCAGCGGCCGAAGCGGCCGTGGGACTGGGGCTGGTGATTCACATCTACCGCTTCACGCATACCACGGACCTTGACCAGATAAACAGGATGAAGGGGTGAGAGGTTGATGCAAGAGACAATTTCGTTCACTCCGCAGGTTGGAACGTCGGGCATTGCGCAGATGTTGTGCCTGATTCCCGCTGTGCCCGTTGTAGCTTCGGGTGTGATCGCGCTTTTGAAGCAGCCGATGCGAAAGACGGCCGCGACACTGGCCGTCGGCTCGCTGAGTTTTTCGCTGCTGCTGTCTCTTTTTGCTTTTGCGCATGTCGTCTCCGGGTGGTCTCATGGCCACGCCGTTCGTGAAGTCGTCAACTTCACATGGATTCATGTCGGCGCGACCCACGTAGACCTCGGTTGTGTGCTCGATCCCCTCTCGGCTGTGATGCTGGTCATGGTCTGCTTTGTGGGCCTGCTCATCTTCATTTACTCCACCGGTTACATGGTCCACGATGAGAATTGCACGCGCTTTTTCTGTTTCATGAGCCTGTTTGCCGGAGCGATGCTGGGCGTGGTGATCGCCAACTCGCTGCTCCTCCTGTTCATGGGCTGGGAGTTGGTCGGCCTGACCTCGTATCTGCTGATCGGCTTCTGGTATCAGAAGCCCTCGGCTGCTGCCGCGGCGAAGAAGGCATTCCTGACCACGCGCGTCGGCGATGTTTTCTTCCTCCTTGGAATGGTCTGGCTTGCGAGTGGGACGGGCACGCTGCTCTTCTACAACAACGGCGGCGGGTCGATGGAGGCTGGAGCTCTGGCGAGTTTGCTGGGCCAGCATGCGTGCTGGGGATTGACCGCTGCTGGAGCGATTGGGCTACTGATCTTTGCCGGCGCGGCGGGCAAGAGCGGCCAGTTCCCGCTGCATGTGTGGCTTCCGGATGCAATGGAAGGCCCCACGCCTGTCTCCGCGCTCATTCACGCGGCGACCATGGTGGCCGCCGGTGTCTACCTCATCGCGCGCGTCTATCCGCTGATGGCTGCGGGCTCACTCTTGGGTGGAACGACGACAGCGCTCACGGTCGTCACCTGGGTCGGGGCGTTCACCGCTGTTTTTGCCGCGCTCATCGCCGTCGCGCAGGACGACATCAAGCGCATTCTCGCCTATTCGACGGTCTCGCAGCTCGGCTACATGATGGCAGGCCTGGGCATGGGCGGCGTCGCCGTGGGCATGTTCCACCTGATCACCCACGCGTTCTTCAAGGCGCTGCTCTTCATGGGCGCTGGCTCAGTGATCCACGGCTGCCACGACGAGCAGAACATTCGCAAGATGGGTGGACTGAAGGCCGACATGCCGCTGACGTTCGTTACATATGCAGCCGGCATGCTGGCACTCTGCGGCGTGCCGATCTTCGCAGGCTTCTGGTCGAAGGACGGAATTCTTGAAGCTGGCTCGCATTGGAGCGTCTCGAAGGGGCCAGTGGCGCTCCTGATCTTCGGAGCCCTGCTCACTGCGTTCTACATGACGCGGCAGGTGGCGTACGTCTTCTTTGGTCACTGGCGAGGGCACAAGCCCGCGCACGAAAGTTCAGCCGTGATGACGATTCCATTGGTAATTCTGGCCATCTTCGCCTGTGTACTCGGATTGTTCGGCACACCGGCCTGGCCATGGTTCCAGAGCTTCCTCGGCGGACGAGCAACTCCGGTAGAGTTTCGCGCTTTGCTTGAGCCGAATGTCCTGCTTGTTTCGGGTGTGTCCGTGTTTGTGGTCTTGCTTGGAATTGTGCTGGCCTGGTGGCTCTATGGCGACAAATCGCCCAAGCCCGACCAGCCCGACGTGCTCCAGAAGGCCGTGCCGATGCCGTGGGCCTGGCTGCGCAATCGGCTCTACGTTGACGAATTCTACGGGGTGACATTCATCGCGTTCTACGCGTGGTGGGCGCGTATAGCCGACTGGCTCGATCGCCGCGTCTGGGGCGGAGCCGTGAGCGGCGTGGCTGTTGCATTCCGCGGTTGGGCACAGGTGAATCGACTGCTCGATACGCATGTTGTGGACGGAACGTTTGACAAAGGCTGTGAAGAGCTTTCGACAGGCGGCGGCCTTCTGTCGCGCATTCAGAATGGCCAGATTCAGGCCTATCTCCGGTGGCTGGCGCTGGCGGTGGTTGTGCTTGCCGCGATCCTGATCTGGAGCAGCCGGGCATGAGCGCACCTCACGTATTGACGCTGCTGACTGTGCTGCCCGTTGCGGGCGCTGTCGTCGCCCTTTTTTCCGGCAAGCATGCACGCCTCGTGGCCCTGGCTGCTACGCTGGCCTGCCTCGCGCTTTCTGTCTTTGTCTGGATGCATCTGCCCGCTGGCGGCGGTATGGGCATGGTGGAGAGTGCCACGTGGGCGCCGTCGCTGGGGATTGAGTATCACCTCGGCGTCGACGGGCTTGGCGCGTTGATGCTGGTCCTTTCTGCAATCGTTACGCTGATGAGCGTGGACGCGGCGCATCACGTGCATCATCAGCCGGGGCTCTATTTCGCGCTGGTGCTGCTGCTTGAGTCAGGGCTCTTCGGCACTTTCACGGCGCTGAATTTCTTCCACTGGTTCCTCTTCTGGGAGCTGAGCCTGATCCCCGCGTTCTTCCTGATCAAGCTATGGGGCGGGACAAAACGCGGCCCGGCGGCAACGCAGTTCTTCATCTACACCATGGTCGGCTCGGTGGCGCTCCTGTTCTCGATGCTGGCTGTCTACCTTTCTACCGGCAGCATGGACTTCCAGCACCTGTCGCTGCTGGCTACGACAGGCGAGCTGGAAGGGATGGTCGTGAACCATCTTGGCTCTGTTGTTCTTGGCGGTCCTGTGATGCTGTGGCTCGCTGCGGGCGTGCTGCTGGGCTTTGCCGTCAAGGTGCCGATGTTTCCGTTCCACACGTGGCTGCCCGCCGCTTACGCCGAGGCCCCTTCGCCGGTGACCATGCTGCTGACAGGCGCCATGTCGAAGATGGGCCTCTATGGGCTGCTGCGCATCGCTGTTCCTTTGTTTGGTCCGCAGATCGCCGAAATGCGCACGCCGCTGCTGGTGCTGGCTGTGGCCACCGTGGTGATGGGCGCATGGGCGGCGGTGCAGCAGAAGGATCTGAAGCGTGTCTTCGCTTACTCGAGCGTGAACCATCTGGGCTACTGTTTGCTGGGCATCTTCGCACTGGCGGTGCCGATCGCCGCCGGCGATGCGGGCGCACAGGCCAGCCAGGCCGCTGCACTGAATGGCGTCATTCTGCAGATGTTCAATCACGGCCTTACGGCGGCTGCGCTTTTCTGGTTTGTGGCCATCCTGCAGTTGCGCACGGGCGGCCATCGCGGCATCGACGACTTTGGCGGCCTGCGCAAGCCTGCGCCGGTGCTTGCCGGCCTGATGGGCATTGCGCTCTTCAGCTCGCTGGGACTGCCTGGGCTGAACAGCTTTGTCGGCGAGTTTCTCATCTTCCGCGGCGTCTTTCCGCTAGCCTGGGTCGCGGCCACGGTCTCCATTCTCGGCCTGCTGGTGACTGCGGCGGTGATTCTCACCGTGATTCAGAAGGTCTTCTCCGGCCCGACCCCGGCGCACTGCGCCAGCTTTCCCGATCTCGACCACGGTGAGCGGTTTGCGCTTGCGCCTGTAATCGGCCTGATGTTTCTGCTCGGCATCCTGCCGCAGTTGATTCTGGACAGCGTGAACCCAACGGTAGAAAACCTGCTGAAGCACTGGAGATTTTAGATGTTAGCGTGGGCGATTTATCTCTCGTTTGGCGGCGCGCTGCTTGAGGCTCTGATGCCGAAAGGTAAGGACGCGCTTGCCCGCTGGTTTGCGCTGGCGGTGGCCACAGGAGGGCTTGCGCTCGGAGTCGACGGATTCATTCAGGGAATGGGCCAGGGACGAGTCGTCCTCGTCGATCTCCCATGGGTGCCGTCGATGGGCATCCACTATCTGCTCGCTGCCGACGGCATCAGCCGCGTGCTGGTGCTGCTCACCGGTCTGGCCGCGGTTGCGGGCGTGCTCTTCAGCTGGAACATCGAGCTCCGCACCAACGAGTTCTTCGCGTTCTTCCTCGCGCTCATTGGCGGCGTCTACGGCGTCTTTCTCAGCTACGACCTCTTTCTGCTCTTCGTGTTTTACGAGATTGCGATTGTTCCCAAGTACTTCCTCATCGCCATCTGGGGATCGACGCGCCGTGAATACGCGGCAATGAAGCTTGCGCTCTATTCCTTTGCCGGTTCTGCAATGGTGCTGATTGGGCTGCTCGCGGCCTACGCCATGGCCGGCAGCCAATCGACCGGGCTGATCGATCTCGGCCATGCGAATCTGCCCGTCAGCTTTCAGATGTGGTGCTTCCCGCTCGTGTTTGCCGGATTCGCGATCCTGGCCGGCATGTGGCCGTTCCACACCTGGGCACCAACCGGACATGTGGCCGCGCCGACGGCCGCTTCCATGCTGCTTGCCGGTGTGGTGATGAAGCTGGGAGCGTATGGCTGTCTGCGCGTGGGCATCGGGCTGTTTCCGCATGGGCTCGATCCCTGGGGATCGTCGATGCTGGGCATCGGATCGTGGCGCGATGTCTTTGCCGCGCTCGCAGTGATCGGCATTGTCTACGGCGCGCTGGTGGCGCTGGCGCAGACCGACTTCAAGTTTGTAATAGGCTATTCGAGCGTGAGCCACATGGGCTTCGTGCTGCTGGGGCTGATGACGCTCAATCAAATCGGCGTCACCGGCGCCGTGTTGCAGATGTTCTCGCACGGCATCATCGCCGGCCTGCTCTTCGCGATTGTCGGCCGCATTGTGTATGACCGCACACACACACGGCAATTGGCGGAACTCGAAACGATGCACCTGGGGCGGAGGATGCCGTTTGCGGCGTGGGCGTTTGTGATCGCGGGGATGGCCTCGATGGGACTGCCTGGGTTCTCCGGCTTTGTCGCCGAGCTTCAGGTATTGGTCGGTGCGTGGAAGGTGAATCCCTGGTGGGTCGCCTTCGCCGCTGTGGGCATTGTGGTCGGCGTGGCTTACACGTGGAGGGCTCTGCAGAAGGCTTTCTTCAGCGATCTGCGGCCCACGGCGCACGAGCTTGAGGCCGAACACGGGCATCCGTTTGCTGCGATCACCTGGCCTGAGGTTACGGGCGTGGTGTTGCTGGCAGGGGTGTCGCTTTGGGTCGGCGTCTATCCGCGCATCCTGCTCGATGCAATCGAACCGGCGGTGAAGGCGTTGCTTGCGGGAGGGGGACGATGAACTACGCAGACCTTTTCCGCGCGACGTTACCGGAGACGGCGCTTGAAATTGCGGCGTTACTGGTGCTGGTCGTCGATCTGGGCCTGCTGCGCAAGGCCGCGCTCAGGTGGCGCGCCGGAGTCGCCGCGCTGCTCGGGGTGGCCGGATGCACGGCAGCTGTTTGGACGATGTGGGCAACCGGAGCGCCAGGTTTTGGCATCGGCGGGTCCGCATTGCTTGGCGAAGGCAGTTTCATCACCGCTGCGCAAGCGGGTATTCTGGTTCTCACCGCTCTCACCCTTCTCCTGCTGATCGATTCCGACTTCACAGGGAATGTGGGCGAGTTTGTGGCCGTGGTGCTAATGGCGGCCACGGGCGGCCTGCTGATCGCCGCTGCGCAGGACCTGCTGGTGATCTTTATCGGGCTGGAACTCTTGAGCCTCGGTCTTTACATCCTGACAGCGTTTGCCAAGTTCTCCGCGAAGAGCGCCGAAGCCGCGATGAAGTACTACCTATTCGGTGGAATGTCGGCGGCGTTCTTGCTGTTTGGCTTCAGTTACTTCTACGGCCTGAGTGGCAGCACGAACTTGCAGCAAATTCAGCGGGCAATCGCGCAGGCGGGAGGGAGTCCGCTGCTGTATGTGGCGTGGATTTTGGTGATCGCCGGCTTGGGCTTCAAAGTCGCGGCGGTGCCATTCCATCTCTGGGCGCCCGATACGTATGAAGGAGCCCCGGCTCCAGCAGCGGCGTTCATCGCGTCCGTCTCGAAAGTGGCGAGCTTCGCGCTACTGACCGGCATCAGTCTGAACTGGCTCGTGCAGATCGGCCCGATCTACGGACCAAGGGACACAGTCGAGCAGGCACTGCGAGAGTACTACCAGACATGGACTCACCTGTCGGTCATCTTGTTGGTGGTCGCAGCGGCATCCATGATCGTCGGAAACTTGGCAGCTTTGGCGCAAGTCAGTGTTCGCCGGTTGCTTGCCTACTCGGCGATCGCGCATGCCGGCTACATCCTTCTCGGCATCGGGGTGCAGAGGGCATACACAGGGCAGGGAAGCGCTTTTCATTTCTTCTTGACAACTCTTGGACCAACTTTTCGCATCGTGAATGCCGTCCTTTACTACGTCCTAACGTACGGCCTGACAACCATTGGCGCCTTCGGAGTGGTTGGCGTGGTGGAGCGAGCTACCGGCAGCGACAAGTTTGACGCATTCCTCGGGCTGCACAAACGCAATCCGTTGCTGGCCGCCGTGCTCCTTGTCCTGTTCCTCTCGCTGGCCGGCATTCCTCCGCTAGTTGGCTTCTGGGCCAAGTTCAATCTGTTTGCCGCCGTGCTCGGCGTTTCAGCGGGCCCGGTTCCGTTTGCCCTGGTTGCGCTGGCCGTCGGCCTGAGCGCCGTGAGCCTTTACTACTATCTGCAGGTGCTCAAGCGCGCATACGTGATGAAGCCGGTCGACGAATCTAAAATTCGTGTTCACCCGGTAACAATCCTCGTCTTGTTGGCCATCGCCGTCGCTGTGGTTGTATTGGGCGTTTTTCCAGCCCTGTTGCAGAACTGGATCTCCGGTTTTTATCCGATCAATTAGCTGCTTTGCCTTCGTGCCGTTGAACAAGCCGGCCACACACACACCCGTTACGGGTGCCCTTCCATCTACTGCACGAGTCCCGAGTCACTCCTCCGAGATTTGAGACGAGTTTTCCACAGCCCTCTCGATTCACCCAAACCCGGCGGCTGGTCGATCCGCACTGGTTCTTTTCTGCTTTGAACGAAATATTCATTGTCAACCTGCGATTTTTGGTTAGACTCTTTAGCAAGCAGGCACATAAAAAATCCGTACTTGGGCGATACGATTCCGATCGCACCTAGCCTGCGTATTCACACAACAACGATTGCAAACGCGTTGGGAGGATACGAATGAGCCGTTCTTTCTGGAGGAGTGTCGTCTGCTGTGGTCTGTTTGCGATGGCCATGATTCTTTGCGCGCTGCAGGCAAACGCGCAACAAACCCTGGGATCACTGAATGGAACTGTCGTGGACGCAACTGGAGCGGCCGTGACCGGAGCAACGGTCAAGGTGACCGACGCCGCCATTAACGTGACTGCAACTACGACCACGCAAAAGACCGGATCGTTTCAGATCTTCAATCTCCCCATTGGAACCTACACGGTCAGCGTCGGCCACGATGGATTCGATACGACCCAAATCTCAGGAATTGCAGTGCAGGAATCGCAAGCCAAGACAATCAACGTCACGTTGAAGGTGGGCAAGGCCACCGAATCGGTGGAGGTGACTGCCAACCCCATGCTGAACGCGACAGACACCACCAACGGCTACACGCTGGACACGAAACAGATCGAGATCACGCCACTGGCAACCGGAAGTTTCACACAGTTGGCCGTGCTCTCGCCTGGTGTAAGCGCGGAACTACTCGCGAACCTCGATAGCAACAGCGGAATAGGCAACCAGCCGATCTGGGCAAACGGCCAGCGCGACACCTCGAATACCTTCCAGGTGAACGGAGTGGACGCGACCAACCTCTTTAACGGCAAGAGCTCCAGCGGAGCAAATTCGCAGCGCTATAACTGGAATACGGGCGGCGGCAGCACCTCAACGACTTCAGCCGCCGGAACCCCTACTGTGGGTGGTGGAGAACCGGTGGGCACTTCGGTCTACGATTCGAACGGCAACAGTCTGCCTTCGCCTCCGCCTGAGTTCCTGCAGGAACTACGCGTCAACACCTCAATGTACGACGCGCAGCAAGGGGCAACGAGCGGCGCGCAGATTGACGCGAACACCGCAACCGGCACCAACACCTGGCACGGCGATGTCTACGGAACCTTTGCCAACAACGACCTCAACGCGAGCCCGTTCTTCTTCAACCAGGAATACCAACTCACAGCCCAGGACGGGATTGGCTCCTTTCCTCAGTCAATGGCAAACCCGTACCTTCAGCGGTGGACTACTGGTGCAACCGCGGGCGGACCGGTCTTAAAGAACAAGGTGTTCATTTTTGTCGGATACCAGCACCGGTCCAACAGGGACGAAGGGACTGGCATTTCGCAGTTGACCGTACCATCCGGGTTGACCGACGACCGCTCCACAGCCGGTCTTGACGCTGCCGCGACCAGCTGGAACAATGGCACGGCGTTCGCCAAGGCCATCGATCCAATTGCCATGGCCTTGATGAATGCGAAGCTGCCGGACGGAAGCTTCCTGATCCCGTCAGCGCAGTCATCCGCACCCTATTTCTATGGCGTGCCAAACGTGAACTTGATCGGCACTTCGACGCTAAACGCCGACCAGGCAACCGCGTCGGTTGACTACGACATGACGAAAGCCGACCGAATCTCAGCGAAGTACTACTATCAGAACGATCCGGTTCAGCATCCCTACGGATATTCCCAGACCGGTGGTTTCCCCATCACCTCGCAAAACGGTTCACAGGTGGCGGCGCTCGACAACACCATCGCGATCGGCCCCCGCCTCAACTGGGAACAGCGCCTTGGAGTCGATCGGATGTACACGTACAGCTCCTACGCACAAACGCTGACCAACCCGAACGGCGCCTCGAACTTCGGCATGGGGGCAACCGGATCCTTCGCAACCGGATTGCCTGGTCTTCTCCTGGAGGACTTCCCCAACAGCCAGCTCGATTCTCCCGCGCTCAAGGTTGGTCCCTATAGCTCCTTCGCCGACATGGGCTACTACCAAAACCGCTTGAACCCCTCTACCAACGTAATTTTCGCGATGGGCAAGCACACGATCGTGGCTGGAGGCGGATACAGCTATACGCAGTTGAACATCGAAAACAATCGCACCGGCGACGCTCAGATTGCCACCAAGAACTTCGAGACGTTTCTTGAGGGCAGCGTCAAGAGTTCGAGCGTCCTCGAGTCGATCGACTCGCAGAGCGGCCGCAACGACGCGGACCGCTACTATCGCACCAACGAAGCCAGTGCCTACCTGCAGGACAAGTGGCAGGTGCTTACCAACCTGAGCATCACTGCCGGCGTCCGTTACGACCTCCACGGTGGCATGACGGAGAAGTACGGCAACATGTTCAACTTCGATCCGTCGCTGTATAGCGTGACGGGCACAGCGGCCGTCCCCAATCAGCCCTGGACCGTAAACAACCCCGGATTCATAATCGCCGGCAATAACAAGTATGACGCGACTGCAGGAGTGAGTGACTCGACGCTCACTGGACGTCAGTGGGGCATCTCCCCGCGTCTGGGCTTTGCGTGGTCACCCAAGGTGGATTACGGTACGCTGGTCGTACGTGGCGGCTTCGGCATCTACTTCGATCGTGGCGAACTCTTCAGCTATCTGTCGCAGCCTGCAGGCAGCGGCAACGGCGGCCCCTTTGGCGTTACCGAGTCCGCGCCGCTTGCCAGCTATGTGACAGGGAACGGGAAAACGCTTGAGAACCCGCTGGGGACAGCTGTGACAAATGCACCACCACCCAGCTCCAATCCCGGCACGATCACGAGTGCTCTGGAGACTGTGCTGAACGGCTTAACCGGTACCTACCATTCCGAGTTTGGACCGAACTGTGGCGCCGTAGACAATCAGGAGGATTACACCGATTGCCCGTACACGCTTAACTTCGGCGCATACGACAAGGCTAATGTGCTGCCGTACACCATGAACTACACGTTCAATCTGCAGTACCAGCCGAACAACAGCTGGGCCGTTACAGTCGGCTACACCGGCAATCGCGGTCGCCACGCAGTGGTTCCCATCCCCTTGAACGAACCACAAATCGCTACCCCAAGTAATCCCATATGGGGGCAGACCGCGACCTATGGCTTCCAGGTGCTCAACGCGAAAAACTACGCGCCGACCTACGATTACAACTCGATCGCCGGCGAGCCCTGGAATACCGAAGACGGCGGCAATACCGACCTTCGCGCGCCGTATATCGGATTTAGCCCCAACGCTGTGCTCTTCAAAACGGTGGGCAACTCCGCATACGACGCCCTGGAATCCCACGTCGAGAAACGCCTGTCGAACAACTATCAGATTGGCGCCAGTTACACCTATAGCCACTCGCTCGACGAGCAGAGCGACATTGGCATTTTCTTTACCGGCAATGACCCGAATAACCTGAAGAGTTCGTGGGCGTCTTCGGACTTTGACCGAACCAATGTGTTCAGCGCCAACTTCCAGCTCAACTCTCCGGAGTTGGTCAAGGACCACTCGGCGCTTTCTTATATCGCCAATGATTGGCATCTGACCGGGATCGCCGTCCTACAGAGCGGTGAGCCGTATTCGCTCTATGAGTTCTACGGTGCGGTCGGCAGCATCAACTTTGGCAGCTATCCCACGCTGATGAATCCCGTTCTTGGCATCAAGGACCCCCACAATCCGGCCACGGCGCTCACCGGAAATAGAGGTGCAATCCGTGCCAGCGGCGGCAGCTATATGCCGGCCATTGATCCCACACAGATTGCCATCAACTACATTACGCCTGGTCAGGACGGCGTTCCGATTTCGACTGGAAACGATCCGCAGGACATTTACGAGACCGGATGGGCTCCGGGCCAGCGCAATCTCTTCCGGCAGTCCCCGCAGAAGCGTCTTGACCTTTCCGTACGCAAGAACATCCAGATCAAGGAAAAAATGGACCTTCAGCTGGAGTTCAACGTATTCAACGTAACCAACACCACCAGCCTTGACGTGCCGCTGGACACGGCGCAGATTCGCCAGAACAGCGCTTGCTCGGCAGCCGCGCAAGCAGTAAAAGACGACAACTGTGAATTGGGCTATGTGAACTACGCCCAGATCGCGACCAGCAACAACCCCGTCGATCAAGCGTCCGCACTGGCCCGGCTCGATCAAATCCCCTACACAAACGGGACCGGCAAGGGACTAACGGTTCCACTGCAGATTCCCATCGGCGCCCCCGGCACCACCTGCACGGCATCCGAGGCCCCCAATGCCAATGGTTGCCCCAACAACGCTTCGACCTTTGGCTCGGTCCTTGGCACCATCGGTGGCAATCGCGCCATCACGATGGGGATGCACCTCACCTTCTAGCCCAATCCTCTTCTCGGAGGATGCAGACTGCCGGGGACCCTTTGGGGGCCCCGGTGGCGTTTGTGGCCCGCTTTCCACCCCAAATCGGCGATGACTCTGGAGAAATTGGGAGGGGCGAAGGCAATCCCTGTCAGGATTATTCAGTTAAAGATCTGTTGACCACACGAAAGCGAAGTTTTGAACAGGTGAAGAATTTCGCCGAAGTTATACGTTATGACCAACCTGGGCTATTGAAATCTTCATCTTTGTGGGATTAGATTTGGTCTTTCCCAGATAGTTGACGTTCTTGCTTCCCCTGTTTTGCATGTTTGGCCGAGGTATATCCATGGTCTGTCCGAAGTGTCAGTCTGGCTCCGTCTCCGTTATCCCCGCAGAAGTTCGACTTTATCGCAACTCCCTGCGCACTCTCGGCCATCCGCCCATGACACCTTCCCCCGATGTCGTTGTTTGCCTCGATTGCGGCTGGGGCGAGTTTTCCATTCCGCAAGGCTGGCTGTCGGCCGGTTGGCTCCGTGGGCTTCGTTCTCAGGTGGCCGTGAGCAATCTCGGCTCGGGACCCCGGGCTGCGTAATCTTCGTGTTCTGCCTACGCTGTTGGGCACAAGACTGCAATGGCGCTCCTTCCTACACGACCGAGGGACTTGAAGCACGGGACGCTATATGCGCAAGCTCCCCATCAGTCAAAAGAACATTCTTGAGGTAAATGAGCGGAATGTCGTTTACCGGGTGAAGGATACGCGGCAGAAATGCTATGTGGAGGTCACAAGCACACTGGAAGATTTCGTCGACCTCCTCGCGCAACATGTGCTGGACCGGTACCGGCACTCCGTGCGGCGATTCGGTCTCTTGGCGCCTCGAACGAACAATCTGGTGTCGGCTGGAGTGCACACTCTGCTGGGCCAGAAACCGCGACCCAAGCCAAGAAGACCGCGTTGGGCTAATGCAATGAAGAGACGCTTCGGTATTGATCCGCTCCTCGATGAATTCGGCAACCCGCGCAAGGCGCTGCCGGAGAGGGCGAGATTGGAAAACTCCCGACAGGGTTTTTGTTCGTGAACCTAGCTTGTTTGAGCTTGGCAAAATCTAAGGTTTGTTTCAGATAGAAAGGCCCCCAGCCGAAGCTCGAGGCCTTTTGATTTTGCGTCCGGTACCGGTACAAACCCAGGTCCCCAAATGCGAGGGACCTGGGGCACCCATTTTGTAGAGGGTTAGTACATGCCGTCCATGCCGCCGCCGTGCCCGCCTGCCGGGGCAGCCTTCTGCTCCGGAATCTCGACCACCAGAGCTTCGGTGGTGAGCAGCAGCCCTGCGATGGAAGCTGCGTTCTGCAGCGCCGTGCGGGTTACCTTGGTGGGGTCGATGACGCCAGCCT
>CAYWSR010000013.1:0-40845 GCA_964460385.1 uncultured Occallatibacter sp.
ATGGCCTCCTGAATGGAATCCGCGACCTGCCGCGTCAATCGCTCCTGCACCTGCAGGCGGCGCGCGAAGACCTCAACTAGACGCGGAATCTTGCTGAGCCCGATCACTTTGCCGTTGGGAATGTAGGCCACGTGCACTTTGCCAAAAAAGGGCAGCATGTGATGCTCGCACAGCGAGAACATCTCGATGTCCTTGACGATCACCATCTCGTCATAATCGACGTCAAACATCGCTCCGCGCAGAATCTTTGTTGGGTCCTCGTCGTAGCCCTTGGTGAGGAAGGCCATGGACTTTTCCACGCGGGCAGGCGTCGCAGTCAGACCCTCGCGGTTGGGGTCCTCGCCAAGCCGCGAGAGAATTTCGCGATACATCTCCTTCGTGCTGAACTCGCTGAGTCCCTCATCCGGATCAACTGCCCTGCGGACACTCTTGCTTACAACTATTGGCTGCGCCATCTTGACCTCGGTTTTCCTTGCTCACTGACCGGAATACTGGAAGAAGTTATTCTCGGTTTCTTCCACGCGCACATGCTCCACCTCAACTGCCGGCAGCGCGTCGGTTAACAATTCATACACCGCTCTACACAGATTCTCCGTTGTGGGCACGCGATTCGCAAACAACGGATCGTTGTTCAAATGCGTGTGATCAAAGCGGTGAATCACAATTTTCTCCACGGCCAAATCAAGATCGACAAGATTAACGACCATGCCAGTTGCGGGATCAACCTCTCCGCGCGTGAGCACTTCGATCGTATAGTTATGGCCGTGCCCATGCGGGTTGTTGCACTTTCCGTAGACGGCGCAATTCTCGTCGTCAGAGAGCGAGTCAGCGTGAAGTCTGTGGCTCGCGCTCAGCATGTACCGGCGTCCGAAGTAGGCCTTTGCGGCGTTGGCGCCGGTCGCTTCGAGGTCAGGTGCGGAGATCACAGTCCACCTCGATACTCGGCGAAGATCTCCGGCGTCTCGTAAACGCGAATGGCGCTGAGCCTGGCGCTTCCTGCCGCATTGACGGCGGGCTCCAGCCGGCTCCACGCAGCGCGAGCAATGTTTTCGGTGGTGGGAATCATCCGGCCGACGGCGAACTCGGGAACTTCGAGGTTGAGATGACGGTGGTCGAAGGCGGAGAGCACCTCGCGCTCCATGATCTCCTTCAGGCCCTTGAGATCGACCACAAAACCGGTCACGGGGTCAGGCTCGCCTGCCACCGTGACTTCAAGAGTGTAGTTGTGGCCGTGACCGTTGCGGTTAGCGCACCGGCCAAAGACCTCGCGGTTCTGTTCTTCGCTCCAGCCCTCGTTCCAGTAGTAGTGCGAGGCCGAAAAAGTGGCTCGCCGCGTAAGAAAAACCATGTTTGCCCTCAATGTAGAGATGCTGAACGACCGGGAATAGCTTCATCCCGAAACAATCCTCTTTTGCCGGATCAAATCAGGCCGGTCAGCCGGGATAGTCCCTGCCCTTCCAGCTTACCCGCTTCAGGATTCGATGCTGAAACCAGCTCCGATAGAGCAGAGCGCAGAAAAGAGGCAGGCCGAACGGCGAGAGCAGGCAGTTGAGAAAACCAAAGTTCGACTTGGCAACCCGGGCATAGAACCGGACGAGTGTTCGCGCCCAAAGAAGCATAAGAACCCACCCCGCTCCCAGCCACTGCAGCGAGTGTGCGGCGAAGCGGGCATTCCAAAGCCAGATAGCCAAAACCGGAAGTCCAAACAGCAGCAAGAAATCGATCGCGCGCCACACAGACAAGGCCAGCGTGTTGTCAAACAGCAGGGCAAGGTTCTTGGTCCAGCCTTCGATCATGGCCCCCGTGGTGCGATACATGCGCGTCGCGAGCGCGTCGTCTGCGTAGCGGAAGCGCAGGCCCACCTTGCGCCGCTTGGCCAGGAATGCGATCTCGACATCTTCGAGAACCTTCTCAGAAACCGCGGCATGGCCGCCGAGCCGCCGGTAGGCTTCGCGCTCGATCAGCAGAAACTGTCCATTTGCTGCGGCGATGCGCTGGGCGGGATCGCTCACCTTCCCGGGCGGATAGGCCAGGGCAAGCTCGCAGAAGACCAGCGGCATCAGGCTGCGCTGGGCAAGTCCGCTGACAATCTGGCGCGGCGAATAGCTGAGCACGCCCACCTTGTGGCGCTCGGCCTCGTGAAGTCCGCGGCGCAGGTCGCCGGGCTCGTGAATCGTGTCAGCGTCGGTGAACAGCAGCCAGCGGCCGCGCGCTCGCTTGGCCGCCGCCCAGATGGCGTTGTTCTTGCCGGTCCAGCCCGGCTCGAGCTTGGCGGCCTTCTGCAAGGTGACGCCGGAAAAGCTGCGGGCCATCTCCGCGGTGCCGTCCGTGGAGTGGTCGTCGACGACCATCAGCTCCCAGTCCTTGCCGAGCTCAAATATATCCTCGCTCTGGCTTACAAGCGACCTGAGGCACGCGCCCAGGCAGTCCTCTTCATTGCGCGCGGGAACGATGACTGTGAGCTCGATGAGCTGTTCCGGCTCCGGCTGGTCGAAGACAGTCCCCCAGGCAACAGGCCGCGGGGCCGGTGGCCCATTGGATAGGCCCAGCACCGGCTTGTATTGCTCCGCACCGCCCGCCGCAAGATCGTCATTGATCATCTTGCCCTGGGTCCTTTCACAGTCCTTGCTCGCCCGGCTTTTCGTATGCCGCTTTCCGTAAGCCACTACCGCTCCGTATTATAAGGATGTGCGGCGTCCTCGAATCGTTTCACTCCTCTCGGTCCTCGCCCTGGCTGCTATTCCCGGCTGCGACCGCGGCGCTCATCCCGAAAACGCTGGAAAACCGGCGCCGGACTTTACCGTGTCCGACGGCAAGACCACGATTCACTTGGCCAGCTATCGAGGGCAGGTGGTGCTTTTGAACTTCTGGGCCACCTGGTGCCCGCCCTGCGTGCAAGAGATGCCGGGCTTGATCCAACTGCACCACGACCGGCCCGATCTTGCCATCCTGGCCGTCAGCATCGACGAGGACGAGGACGCCTACTCTCGGTATATTGAGCGTCGCCACATCGACTTCATCACCGTGCGCGACCCTGACCAGACGGCAGCCAGGCTCTATCACACCGAGGGCTGGCCCGAAACCTACATCATCGATCGCAAGGGGATCGTCCGCCGCAAGATTGTGGGCGACCCGGATTGGTCAAACCCGGAACTGCGCGCATACTTGAGCACCCTGTAACACCCTTGGGGCCTGTGGCTTCGCGCTGAACCCAACCTTGCGCGAACTGCGTGCGCTATGAAAAGCTTGTCAGCACCGGGGACCTGCCGTGCAACTCAATTGAAAGCGATCCCTCCCGAGCGCATGTCTCGGCGCCCATCTTAAGGCAATCTCTCCAGAGAGCCTGAATCAATGAACAGCCCCATATCGGAATAGGAGAACCATGCAAATCCCCAATCGTTTTCTTCACACACTAAGCCGGTCGCTGGCCATCCCGGCGCTGTCTGCCTTGGTGGCAGCAGTTGCACTTCCTGGCATGCTCGCCCCTGCCGCGCTGGCACAGGCCCCTGCCAAAAAGGTGGTCAAGACCGAGGCCGATCTGCCCCGGTTCAACTATCCGCTGACCACCACGGCAACCGAGCTGCTGCAGTCCGACGACACCGCATTCAATGTCTTCGCTGCCAAGGTGCGCGCCGATGTGGACTCGGTTTTGAACGACTATGAAATCCAGGATCATGCTGCGCTGCGCGATCTGATCGGTGAAAAGTTGCAGTTGGCGCTGCTGGCTGGCGAAGACGAAGCGGTGTTGAAGGCAATTGCGCAGTTGCGTGAGCTCCAGGACAAGCCGGATGCAAAGCTGCTCACCGGCGTGCAGATAACGGCGATCATCCAGGCTGCGAAGGAAACCGGCAAGAGTTCCGGGCCGGAGTTTGCAGCGGCCTATGCGAAGGACTATGCCGCGGCACTCAACCCGCTGCCGTGGGATGTGGTCGGGAACCGGATTAAAGAGCTGAAGAGCAGCGCGGAGATTGTCACGCCGGCCCTGATCATGGGCAGCGTCCAGGCCAACATGGACCCCGCCGTCGCAAAGTCGCATCAGTTGAGCAACGATCTGGCGTGGCCCTTGATCGGGGTGCGCGTCGCGCTCAAGCGGGTGATTCCACTCAAGGACAGGACAGTTGCCGTGCTCACGGCGGATGTAGCCGCCCACAACCAGCAGAAGCCCGACATCTGGGCCGACCGCGAAGTGACGCTGACCTCGGCCGACAAGCTCACACCGGTGAATGTGGCTATTTGGGACTCGGGATCGGACGTGGCACTCTTTGGCGATCGCGTGGTAACAGACCCCCATCCGACACCGCTCACCGATCCCCATGACATCGCCTTCGACCTGAAGGGATTTCCCGATCATGGCTACCTGATGCCGCTGACTGAAGAGCAGCAGAAGCAGTATCCCGGAATGCGCGATGAATTGAAGGGATTCTCTGACCTCCAGCTTTCCATCGATAGCCCCGAAGCATCTGCGCTCAAAAAGAAGCTGGGAAGCCTGGCTCCGGCCGAAGTGGGGTCCTTTATCGAGCAGTTGGAAATGTTTGCGCAGTATTCGCACGGAACGCACGTGGCGGGAATTGCCGCCAAGGGGAACCCGGCGATTCGGCTGGCGTCGGGCCGCATCACGTTTGACTACCACAATGTGCCCCTTGCGCCGAGCGAAGAGCTCTCGCGCCGCGCGGCGGAAGACAGCCAGAAGTACGTGGACTGGTTCAAGAAGAACCACATTCGCGTGGTGAACATGAGCTGGGGCGGCGGACCGCAGGACGATGAGTCCGCGCTCGAAAAGAACGGCCTGGGCAAGGACGCTGCGGATCGCAAGGCGATCGCGGCCAGGCTGTTCGCGATTGAGCGTGATGGCCTGTACAACGCAATCAAGAATGCCCCTGACATTCTCTTCATCTGCGCGGCTGGAAACTCGGATAGCAACAGTACGTTCATCGAAGACATTCCGTCGTCCTTCAAGCTGCCCAATCTGGTAGCGGTGGGCGCGGTTGATCAGGCGGGCGATGAAGCCAGCTTCACCAGCTACGGGCCCACGGTGCTGGTGGACGCGAACGGCTACCAGGTGGAGTCGGTGGTTCCGGGCGGCGCGAAAATCCGCATGTCGGGCACGTCCATGGCCTCGCCCAATGCTGTCAATCTGGCAGCCAAGCTGATCGCTCTCGATCCGAAGCTGACGCCGGAGCAGACGATTCACCTGATGGTGGAAGGCGCAACAGCCAGCGCGGACGGACGCCGCCACAACCTCAACCCGAAACGCTCGGTGGAACTGCTGCAGCAGATGCAGGCCTCAACCAAATAGCAAGCCACGGGCAAGCAATCGAATGAATCGGCGCCGGGGAGCGATACGCTCTCCGGCGCTTTTCCTTTCACCGGCGGCGTTTGCGTGTGCAGAACCGCTTGCCAGCCTATGCCGCAACCTCAACCCGAGGTTTCTTGCGCAGAACTACCGCCGAAATGAGCGTGACGAGCAGCGCAACGGGAAACGGCTCCATGAATGTCATGGCCGAGTTGAAAAGCGGATTGGCATAGAGCAACTTCATCTTGCTGTTTGCGTCGATCTGGTGCTGCAACACGGCAGCCGAGGCTCCTGAAGCCTTGAGCTTGGCAATCTCGTAGGCGTTGAACTTGTCCAGGAAGTCGGGCATGAAGTTGAAATAGATGATCTCCCACGCGACTACATAGCAAAGGCAGGAGATGACCCCAATGGCGAGGCCAATGCCGAAGGCGCGGACAAAAGTTATGGCGCCGCCTGAGACGTTATCGCGGTACGAGCGGACACCGAAGTAGATGAACAGGCAAGACAGTACTATCGTGGTGTAGCCAACGATATAGCCCCTGTCGATGCCAATCCGGTCGGCAAAGGCCAAGGAGATGCCCATCATCAGCGCTGAAACGGCGCCGGAGATGAGCCCGAAGGTGAGGATGGTCTTGCGCATTGTTGCCTCCGTAAAACGGAACTTGAATTCTAACCCAAACTTGAAAACCTGACCGACGATAGCGCAAACGCCAGGGCCCGTGTCGTCATGCTTTCGGGTGATTTTGCATCGAAAACGCGAAAATCATTCGTTCGGGTGACAATTCAAGGCAGAAGCCCGAACTCCTTGCCCAATTGCACGGCCTGGGTGCGTCGCTTGGCGCCGAGCTTTTCAAATACCCGGCTGGAGTGGGTCTTCACGGTGTTCTCGCTGACGAAGAGCCTGCCCGCAATCTCGCGGTTGCTCATGCCCTTTGCGATCAGGTTGAGGATCTCGAGCTCGCGCGGCGTGATGCGCAGGTCCTCGCGGCGTTTTTCGTCGGGCAGAAAGGGCTGCCCAGGCGTTAAGGTGGCGGCTGGGCCGGTACTTGCGTCCGGGGTCACGGGCTGGCGCCGGGCAGTGATCCGCAGCCCCAGCCAGATCCCGGCTGCGGAAAAGATCGCGGCAATGAGGCCGCCGTAGATTTCTACAGAGTGCTCAACGACGAGATAGCGGTACTGAATCAAGTTGAGCGCGGCGATAAGCACTCCGCCGATCAAACCGTAGATGAGCACGTGGCGCTTCATTGAAAGGCGAACGAACACAGGATACAGCACCCGCAAAATCAGCCATGCATCCAGATCAAATTCGGGCCCCCGTTCGGCCGCGCGTCCAGAAGCCCTCGTGAACCTTACCTGCTTCTTCTTCAAGAAATGGGCCCTCAACGACAACGGGGCGCTGCCCGCGTGCGAACACCTCGCGGCAGGGCAGGTCCAGAGTGGGGTTCTCTGCGTGGCTGCCGGTGTAGCGCAGGAGACTCTTCTCAGTGAGCGCGAAGACCACGCGCCCGACGCCGCTCCAGTAAATTGCTCCGGCGCACATGGCGCATGGCTCCGTGCTCGTGTAAAGCGTCGACCCTGCGAGTTCCTGCTCTGACGCCAGCTTCCCTGCCGCGGAGCAGGCCAGCATCTCGGCGTGCTGTGTGGGCTCGCCGGCGGGGCGAACGGCGTTGTTGCGCGACTCCACCAGCACGGCGCCGGCAGCGTTGACTATGAGCGAGCCGAAGGGATGCCGTCCGGCAGCGCGAGCCTCCGCGGCCAGCTCAATTGCGCGCCGCAGGTAGAGCTCGTCTTCCCTTGAGAGTCCGGCAACAGGCATGGTCACTTCTCCTGCGGGTTCAGCCCGTTGAAGAACAGGTTGAGCATCACGGCAGTTAGGGTTGTGAGAAATATGCCACTGTTCAGAAAAAGTTTAGCCGCCTCGGGGGCTTGTGCGAATAATCCCGGCGTCGCGATGGGCAGCATGCCCATGCTAAGCGAGATCGCAACCACCAGTCCATTGGCGGTGCCGGCAAATCGCACGCGCGTGAGCTCTTCAATGCCCGCCATCGCCGTCATGCCAAACATCACCAGGCTCGCGCCGCCAAGCACCGGGCGCGGGATTGCGGCGATCACCGCGGCGAGTTTGGGCAACAGGCCCAGCACTACGAGAATCCCGCCCGCAGCTGCCACAGCGTAACGGCTCCTGACCTTCGAAAGCGAGAGCAGACCGGTATTCTGCGAGTAGGCGTTGTAGGGGAAGCTGTTGAAGAGGCCGCCGAGAATCGTCGACAGGCCATCGGCGCGGAAAGCAGCGGTCAGCGTGGCCGGCTTTATGGTGCGTCCGGCGATTTCGCCAATGGCAAGACAGTTGCCCGTCGTCTCGGTCATCACGACCAGCATGCCGAAGCAGAGGATCAGCGACGGCAGCAGTGCGAAGCGCGGCACGCCGAAGAGCATAGGATGCGCGAAGGCAAACCACGGCGTCACGCCGACCTGCCCAAAGCTGGTTTGCCCGGAAAGCGCAGCCATCGCGGTCCCGGCGATCAGACCCAATAAAACACTCAAGTTCGCCCACAGTCCCTTCGCAAAGCGCTGGATGAGGAGGATGATCGCGATCGTGCCTGCGCCCAGTGCGAGCGCCCGGGGATTGCCAAAGTCGGGCGAGCCTGCGTCCCCGCCTCCCAGCCAGTTTCCGGCGATCGGGATGAGCGTGAGGCCGATGACGGTGATGACGCAGCCGATAACCACAGGCGGGAAGAGCCGGAGCATCCGGCTGAAAAGCGGTCCCGCCACAATGAGGAACACACCGCAGGCCATCACCGACCCATACATCGTTGGGATGCCATAGCTGCGGCCAATCAAAATCATCGGTGCGACGCAAATGAACGAGCAGCCCTGAATCAGCGGCAGGCGCGCGCCAAACTTCCACCAGCCGATGGTTTGTAGCAGCGTGGCAAGGCCGGATGTAAAGAGGTCGGCGCTGATGAGGGCGATTACCTGGGCCGGGGTGAGATGAAGTGCGGAGCCGAGAATGAGCGGCACTGCAACCGTCCCCGCGTACATCACCAGAACATGTTGCATGCCGAAGAGAAACAGACGCGGCAGGCTCTCAACCTCATCGATGGAGTCGCTCCGAACAGGGGCGTGGGAGCCAGTGGAGTCGCCGGCATCGGAGGCCGGTGGCAAGGCGTCGGTTGCCTGCGCTGTCGCGGCTGGATTTTCGTCGCTGGAGGACACGGTTCGGCCATGATACTGCACCAACCGCAAAGGGGCGATCAAGATTGGGCAGGATCGGGAAGGTTTTTGGCCTCTGAATATCTCAGGATCAGGAAGCTCACTCGATCGGGCTCGACCGCAGTTGGCCAGCACACCCGCTTGCTATCATCTAGCTATGACCACGGTGGAGATTCTGTTCAAGTACGCCACACCTCCCACGGAGGCTGCCGTCTTTGCGCTGGCCAGTGCCAAGGATGTTTACGGAATCAGGCGGTTGAGCTTTGACCGCGAGGCGCGAACCCTGCGCATCGAATACGACGCAACGCGGCTCACGGCGGCGGCGGTCGCTAGCCTGGTTCGCGAGTCGGGACTCGACGTTGAGGCCGAATTGTCGCTCATCCCTCCGCAACCCGAGCCTGCGCAAGCGCCGGCAACATAGGGCCGAGCGGATTGCACCCGCGCAAAAACCCTGTTAGTCTGGTTGAGGTTTCGAGGGAAATCCTCTAGGCGCCCGTAGCTCAGCTGGATAGAGCGTTTGGCTACGAACCAAAAGGCCGGGAGTTCGAATCTCTCCGGGCGCACCACTTAATCCACAATTCATCTATTACTTGCGGCCTTCGGGCCGCTTTTGATTTCTGCGCGCAATTCCGGGCTGTGCCCAATCTTGTGCCCACCTGTCAGATTTCCGAAGGCGCTCTCGATGGCATAGGCTTGCGGATGCCAGTAGCCCTGGCTGGTCCTTATTGAGCAATGCCCGGCGATCCGCGCCAGCGTGAAAGCATCGCAGCCACCCCGAGTGCCCTAGTTCGGAGCGCTCCAGTCATCCGTCATGGTCTTCCCGCCTTTGGCGTAGCTGACCTCGATGGCTTGGTAATCGAATGTAATCTGCTCGTTGCCGCCCGCCTTGCGAACCCTCACGATGGTTGCGTTTGTGAGCACGATCTTCTGGGCTGTCTTCGCATCGCCCGAGCCTCCCTGAAAAGTAAACGCCACGTTCTTAAACACCTCATTTGAGTTCAACGCCGTTGCCATCTTGGGCGACGCCATATCGATCTTCTTGGTGATCGTGATGGTGGAGTGCCTCCTCTGGCCGACGGGCACCCCGGTCGCCATTGGGGTGTCGCGAACGACGCTGATGAGATGGATGTTTTCAGACATCGCATCGCCCGTGATGCGTCCTTGTTTGACGCCTTCCAACGTCATGAACGAATCCACAGCGGCCAGGACCTGCACCGCGGTCAGCAGGGCAAAGACCACACCGCAGAGCACAAACAAACTTCTTGCATGAACGATACGCATAGTAACCCTCCTTGAGATCTCAATTCATTGGAAACCGCGCCTGGTATTTCGCGTTTGTTTCTACCCGTTTAGCGGCGCCAGCCTCAGCCGACCCGCGCATTGTGACATTTGTCGACTTCCCCTTTTAAACGGAATTGCCACTCAATTTTCCCGCGGGCGACAGTATATCGCGAGCCGCCGCTGCTGCGTTCTATATTTGCAATCGTTCCAGAGCGATCGCAAGGAGGGCCAGCCGCAGCCTTCCCTACTCGAATGTAACCTCCATCCCGTTTCCGCTGTCGGGAATCGTCACTTGCCAAGCCAGGGTTGTACTGTTCCTCGTAGCGTTGATCGGTTGACCCCCAACCTTGGCATGGACTTCAGCGCCCGGCCAGCCATACACTTCGATCGTTATCTCCGACCACCATGCTCTATAACTTCCCTGATGCGGACCCACCTGTACGCGGAGCTGATCGTGTTCCAACATGCAAGTGCTGTCCATGCGCAGGAACTTTCCCTCTCTGAAATCGTACGACTCGCCGTCATCTTGATAGAGCGTCCCCTTGCAGTTTTCACCCGCGTATACGCGAAGGGTCAGAGGCCCGGCGGCCTTCTCCATCGTGCTTTGCGTTAAGGGCTCCATCGGTACGATCGCGCCGCCTCTTACGTACACCGGCAGGACGGCCAGAGTTGGTTCAACAAGAAGAGGCTTGATTGCCGGGGCAACGGCCTGCGACTGTGCGCCCTTCTTTTGTTCGGCATCGTGGCTTTGCACTGCGTCCGAGCGATCGATCCGCTCGCCTGTCCAATAGTCGTACCAGATCCCCGGCGGCAGTTGGACTTCATACTTGTCGACCTCATCCGGATAGGGCGCGGGCGCGACCAGGATATCGGGGCCGAAGAGAAACTCGCTCGGCGAGTCAAGATCGATGGGATGAAGATCCGTGGCTGCATTCGGAAACTCAAGAAACAGCGGCCGTACGATGGGCAGGCCGGTACGCGACATCTCCTCGACGGTGGTGTAGAGATAAGGCAAGAGCTTGTAGCGCTCTTCAATATATCGGCGCCGGATGGCCTCTTGTTCAGGTCCGTTTGCCCAGGGCTCCTGGTCATTGGTTCCAGCCGCGGTATGGTCTCGGTCGATCGGCTGAAATGCTGCAACTTCAAACCACTTGGTCAACAAATCGGGCTGAGGCGAACCCGCAAATCCCCCCACATCGGCCCCGGAGAGCGCAAAACCGCTCAAGCCCAGGTTCTCAAGCATCGGAGTCGTAAGCCGCAGGTGATTCCACGTTGAGCTGTTATCTCCTGTCCAGGTGGCTGCGTAGCGCTGTCCGCCCGCATAACTCGCTCGTGTCAAAACAAAGGGACGCACATTGGGTTGGAGCTTGAGCAGCCCTTCATACGTCGCACGCGAGTTTTCCGTACCGTAGACATTGTGGATTTCCAGATGGCTGGCTGTGCGGCTCTTAAATCCTGGCTCATCGATCCGATGCCGGTTGTCATCTGGCATGGTCTTTGAAGGAACACCGAAAACCGCGGGTTCGTTCATGTCGTTCCAGAAGCCTGCAATGCCATCGGCGACAAACTCCTTGTAGAGCGAGCCCCACCAGCCCCTGGTCTGTTGCCGCGTGAAGTCCGGGAATACGGAATCGCCCGGCCAGACCTTCGCGACATACACTGTGCCATCTGGATTCTTTACAAAATGATCGCCCGCCATCCCGCTGTCGTACGGCGCATAGCCCACACCCGGCAGCTTCGCTATGTGAAGATCCGTGATGGCGACGACGTGAAACTGTTGACTGGCGAGGTCCTTGATCATCTGTTCGAAGCTCGGGAATCTCTCACGGTTCACCGTAAAGGGCCGATTGTTCTGCTGGTAGTCGATGTCCAAATAGATTGTGTCGGCCGGAATCCTGTCGGCGCGGAGCCGATCTGCAATCTCGCGCACCTTCGCTTCCGGATAGTAGCTGTAGCGGGATTGCTGATAGCCGAGCGACCAGAGAGGCGGAAGCGGAGTCGGCCCGGTCAACCATGCGTAGCCCTCCACAACCTGCCTGGGGGTTGGACCGTAGATGAGGTAGTAGTCAAGCGGGCCGTCGGGAGCGCCGAAAGAGTATGTATCGGCAAACTCCTTGCCGAAGTCGAAGCTTGCTCTCCAGGTATTGTCGAACAGCACTCCCATGACTCTGCCTTCATTCCACGAAAGAAAGAATGGAATGCTCTTGTAGATCGGATCTGTGGATTCCTGATAACCAAACGTATCCGAATTCCAATCGACGAACGCCTGACCTCGCCTGTCGAGCGGCCCAACCTTGTCGCCGAGCCCGAACAAATGCTCCGCGGGAGCCATCGTCTTATAAACCCGAAAGGACGAGCCGTAAAACTGAACTGGGCGATCGTCCCGCTGCAGCATATGGCCTGAGAGGTCGCTGATAGTCAATCTCAAACTGTTATCGAAGCTGACGCGGAGCGCCTTGGTTCTGAAGCCGATTGTCTCGGCTGTAACTTCCACACCGGCCGTGCGCGGTCCGCTAAGCACAGCCCAGGACGCGTCTTCACTGAATTCTCCATTCCTGCTTCCGCGAACACGAAGCACGTCATCTCGCAGCGCCGTCACACGGAGTGTCACTCCGCCTGCAGACACCTCTATCCCATTCGGCACCGGATGTGTCTGAGGGACGGCTGGACGTGTCTCAGAGGCACTTTGCGGCGCGGCATGAGATATCGCGCCGCCAATAAAGAGAAGAACAAAAGCTGCGGCAAAGCGATGCGCGAATGCTGCCATTTTATGCGCCTCCGGAAATCGATTCCTTCGTTGATAAAGATCAATCATCAGTTTTGCCAACTCAAGCTTGCTGCACCTACACCTGTCTCCGGCACGGTGAAGCTATGGTTCGCCCCATTCTCCCATGTGATCGAACCGTCGCTGTGGAGAACGAAGAATTTGAATTCGACGCTGGCTCCGCCTGGAACCGAGACTGTCAGCAGTCCGCTGCCTGCTGCTGGGATCGGCACCGGCCCAACGGCGCCGTTCCAACTGGTTGCCCAGTTCCCCAACTCGGCGACGCCTCCTGAGAGCATGAGGACATCGGAGCTGGCCAATGCCGGTGTTCCGCTGATGCTGAAATTGACCGGAATCAACGCCGATGTGCTCACGCTAAACGGAACAGCGTCGGATGTAATAGGTCCCTGAGTTACGCTAAGAACGCCCGCTCCACCCGAAAGTGCAGGGACGATTGCTGTGATCTGTCCGTCGCTCCAACCGGTGGTGGCTGCAGCCAAAGTATTTGAGCCCACCGTCATGGTCACGGTTCCCGGTATTGTGCCGAACCCCGCACCCGTAATCGACACGGTTGCTCCGGGATTCGCTACGCGCGGCGTGACACTGCCAATCGAAGGCGAGCTGGCAGCCGCCGAAACCCAAATGGAGACGCTGCGATGGGGCAAGGTGAAATTGTCGACGGCGTTGTTGGCTCCAACCGCGCCAGGTACAACGATGCTAGTCCCGCCCAAGGTCTGCGCCAGATAGTCCGCATAGCTTCCTGGTGGCAGATCGGTGTAGAGGCCTGTGATGGCCTGGTCTGTCGATGGGTTCTTGTTGATGGCGATCAGGACTGTATTCGCGCCAAACTTTCGCTCGTAGATATACACGTCGTCGTTGATCCAGCGCTGGTTCATGGTTCCGTACGCCACCGCCGGATTGGCCGCGCGCAACGCCGCAAGATACTGTATGAGCAAAACCGCATCCGAGTTACTGAAACTTGTCATTCCGTTGCGGTTGTATGGAGTCGTCCCTCCATTCGTATCGCTGTAGAGATACTGCTCGTCGCCATAATAGAGCACCGGAACGCCGCGGCATGTCAGCAGGAAACTGATTGCCTGCTTGACAGCCATTTGGTCTGCGCCGAGCGACAGAATCCGCGCGTTGTCATGATTGTCGAAGAAGGTCACCAGGTCGTTGGGCTGCGCAAAGGGCTGCGCCGCACTGCTCGACGACTCCGAATCCTCCAGCGTCAGCTCATTGTCAATCTCGTGAAAGCTCTTGCCGCTGCCAAAGACATCCGCGAGCTGGTAATACAGCGGGTAGTCCAGCAGATTCATTCCGGAGTTGTTTGAGAACTTGACCGAGTCCGGATAAAGCGCGTCCCCCGAACCCTCCGCCCACTCACCGAACAGAAAGGGGCGCGCCGTTGCCGTGGGAAGGGATGGAGATCCGGTCCAGTTCGCAATGATGTTTTCCAGGCTGTATTCCCAGCCCCAGTTCACATCTTTCACCGCATCGAATCGAAAGCCGTCGGCGCCGTGAGTTAGAAACTGCGTGACCGCGGTCTTGAGGTATTGATCGACGTAGGGATTTGTCTGGTCCAGATCGGCCAGCCCTTCGAGCGTGTAGTACTGCACCTGGTAGCGATCGTCGAAGTTAGCGATCTGCGGGTTGTGATGATAGTAGGGAGTCGCACCCGTATCGGTGGAGTAAGTGGTGATCAGCGTCCCATTGTTATAGAGAGAGCCATCTTCGCCGGCGCCGATGGGATTGGTGTGATTGGCAACGAAATCCACGAAGACCTTGATCCCATCGGCATGCGCTGCCGCCACCAGGTTGTCAAAAGCCGTCCAACTGTTCGTGTCGTCGCCGAAGTGCTCGTCGATCTGCATCATGTCGCGCGGCCAGTAGCCGTGGTAGGCGGTCTCACCATTGCTTGAGCCCGCGTTGACGCGGATGTTATCCGCTGGTGGAGAGATCCAGATGCCGGCCACGCCCATTGACTTCAGATAACTGAGCTTCTGCTGAATCCCTGCCAGATCGCCGCCCCAGTACAAATTCCAATCCGCTTCCGCGGGGTTTGCAAATCCATTCGGGTCAAAGAGGCCCGGACTCTCCGAAGGATTATCGTTGCTGGTGTCACCGTCAAAGAAACGATCGGTGACGATCTGGTAGATGAATCCCTGGTGGATATCGTTAATCGCCGCAATGGGCGGAGCCGCAGGCAGATTGATGCTGTAAGTTGCCGACGCTATTCCGCTGTCCGTGTAACCGCTCTCCGTGGCCAGCGCTTTGATTGCGGTGTTCGTTGCCACGGGAATCGGCGCTGCATACAGATTGGAAGCATCCGTCGGAATGGAACCGTCCGTCGTGTAATGGATGGTTGCGCCCGCGGTGGAGTCCGAGATTGCCACGCTCTGCATAGTTGTGTACGTCCCCGCGCCAACGGAGAACGACGGCGTTGCGGCTTGTAGCACGGGCGGAGGCAAAGTGTTGCTACTGCCGCCTCCGCATCCAGCCGAAACAAACGCAACCAGACACAGCAACAATGAGGGTTTATCGCAACGCATACACCGTCATCGATTCGGCCGGCGCTTCAATTTGCAGGCTCCCGCCGACTTCCTCCGGAGCACTCGCCGTTTTTGGCTGCGCGGCGACGAACGCCGTACATCCGGCCAGCGCTGTCCCCTCCTGAGGCAATTGAATACGTTTGCTTTGCTGCGCCTTGTTCACGACGATCAGATATCTCTCCTTAGCGTGATCCGCGGGACAGCCCAGGCCATCCGGCGATCGAACGAACGCAAAGACATCCTCATCCGCAAATAGGTTTTGTTCCATGCCAGTCTGTAGAACTGAATGTGCCCCGCGTAACGCCAGCAAATCCGCGGTCCAGGAGAATATTTCCTCTTCCTTCGCGGTACGCCCGGCCGTGCTGAAAGCGGTATGCGTGTCTCCCGCAAAACCGCCAGGAAAATCATGGCGGTTATCCGGGTCCGCCTTGCCGTCCATCCCGATCTCGTCTCCGGAATAAATCTGCGGCGTGCCGCGCAGCGTGATCACCAGACCGAGCGCCAGCTTGGCCTTCGGCGCCGAGCCTCCGGCCTCGGTGAGAAAACGAACAGTATCGTGATTGCCGATGAACGAAACCAAACGTTCCGGGTGCGGATAAAGCGCATCCTGACGCAGAACGGAAGCCAGTTCCGTCATGGGTTTGTCGTGGCATAGAACATCGCGGAGGGTGAAATAAATGGGAAAGTCGAAGGGCGTATCCAGGCCCGTATCGATACCACCGTGCGCGGCGCCGCCGGCAAAGAACGATGTGACTTCGGGATTGCGATGGAATATCTCGCCCACCATCGTCAGTTTGGGATAGGCGCTGTGCAGCGCGAAATCAAAATCATGCCAAAAGGCGCGGTCTACATAAGGAAACGTATCCAGGCGAATGCCATCGAGGTTCGCGGTTTCGACCCACCAAATTGCATTTTGAATCAGATAACGGGAGACCAACGGGTTTTCCTGGTTCAGGTCGGGCATCGCATCGGTGAACCAGCCTTGGGTGATATCGCGCCAGGCCCGGTTGGGAGCGTGCGGATCAACCAGTTGCAAAAAGTCATGCTCCGCGGTGCTATGGCTTGAGAGCGTGCCGTGAAACCAATCAGGCGTCGGTGGATCGAGTACCCACGGATGCTGGACCCCAATGTGATTCGGCACCAGGTCGATCACCAGCTTCATGCCCCTTGAGTGCAGTCCGTCGGAGAGACGCCGGTAATCATCGAGTGTGCCGAAGTGCGAATCCACCGCGTAGAGATCGGTCGCCGCGTAGCCGTGATAGGACTCGGGCATGCTGCCATTCGATGCAACCGGGGTGGTCCACAGTGTGGTAACTCCCAACTCCTTCAGGTAATCAAGATGCTCAAGGATCCCTGAAAAGTCGCCGCCATGCCAGCCGCGCAAGGCTGCGCGATTGTAACCGGGCTGATTGTTCTCGCGGTTCCCGTCGGCAAAGCGGTCGGTCATGATCAGGTAGAGCACATCGGCGGAAGAGAAGCCGCGATGCGCTTCCCCATCGGGCGAGCGTTGGGACAGTACGAATGGCCAGCGCGCCTGGCCTTCATCGTTTGCGGCGGTAATCCAGAGTGTCTGCGAGGCGGCAGAAGAGCATTCAATCCAGAGAAACGCCCAATGTCCGTTCGCGGAGGGCTGAGTGCGAACCAGCCTCACCCCTTCGCCTTGCACCGCGAAACGCACCTGCTGAAGCTTCTCGCCATGCACCAGCAGTATGGGATCCGGAAGCCCGGCCCACCAGCTTGGCGGGTCGACTTTATCGATTTGGGGTTTATCGCTCCGCTGCGTCTGGCTTTGTGATTCATCACTCCGTGAAATGAGTTGATAGCCATCCTGGGCCCAATTCCTTGGACAGGCGCAGCAAATGGAACCAGCCAGGAGCAATGATGGCCACAATCTCATGAATTTCTCCCAGGAACGTACGTCACCGCAGGGAATGGAAGAGTCTCTCGACCACCGACGCTTTGCCACGAAGACGGTTGCGTTGGAGTGCCGCACCAGGAACCAGAACACACGTGGATCGGAGCCGACGGATCAGGCAGACTGCCCACAATCGAAGACCGCTCTGGAACCGGAGCTGTCTCCCGAACTCGCGCACACTCCCACAGCCTCGCACAACCCCTCGATGTCGCGGAATGGCTCAAGTGGTTGCTCCACGGCGACAGAAAGCCGCCGCGGAGCAGGTTGAAATCCACTAGAACGTCAAGCGGAGCGAGAGCTGCAGTTGGCGTTGCGAGTTGGCGCGGACGCTGGTGATCTGCCCGAAGGAGCCGTCGTCCAGGCCGGTGTCGGGGTTGGTGAAGGCCGGAGTATTGGACAGGTTGAATGCATCCGCGGTGAAGTGCATCGCAATGCCTTCCATGATGGGGAAGTCCTTGCCGATCGACGCATCCAGATCGCGGAAGGCCGGTCCCACCATCAAGTTGCGGCCCAACGTGCCGGGAGCGATGAATGTGCTGTTCTGCCCGTTGGGGTTGATGACCGAGGGGTGGCTGAAGACTGAGGTGTCAAACCATTCTTTCAGATGCTTGGGATAGGACACCGCTCCCTTAAGGTCGGCGCGGTTGGTCATGCCGCCGCCAGCCAGTGAGGTCGTCCCATTGGGCGCGGTGTAGAGGTAGTTGCCGGTTGTGACCGTGATGGGCGTGCCCGACTCCAGGGAGGTGATGACGTTCAGATGCCATCCGCCAATCACCTCGTCCAGAGCCCGCGGGATGTCCGATAGGAACATCCTGCCTCTGCCGATGGGTAGCTCGTCCAGTGCGCTGAATGTGAACACCTGGCGCTGGTCTTGGTCTGAACTTCCGTAGTTGGCTTTCATATCCGGTCCCGCCGCCGTGACAAAGATACCCGCTCCACCGGTTCCGGTGCCGAATGCGCCACTGGAGTTGTCGAGCGAATGCGAATAGGTGTACGACGCGGTGTACTGGAATCCGTTGTGCATCCTGCTATTGAGGTAGATCTGCAGCGCGTTGTAGTTGGATGAGCCGTTGTTGAGGCCGCGATCAATCGAACCGAAGTTGACCCCATTGGCGTCGTGATACAGAACGGTGTTGGGAGCGGTGTCGAGTTCTTGACTGTTGATATTGAACCAGGTCGACAGATTTTGCGATGAGGTGCCGACGTAAGCAACGTTGACCGACATCTGCGAGGTCAACTGGCGCTGAATCTGAAGGTTCCATTGCTCAATCATCGAGGTTGGCCGGTTGGTATCCACAGAGATCAGGTTGGCGTTGATGGGATCGGCGCGGTTGATTGTGGAGCCGAAGATCGGCAAAGGAAGCGACCCTTGTGTTGTGGGGAGAGCCTCGTTGCAAGTGCCGCCGGCCGGCTGAGAAATTGTATTTCCGTTGCTGTCGACTTGCGTGCAGGCAGGCGCGGAGCCTGTAAAGTCGAGCCGCCATCCGCCCTGTGCAGGCGAGTCGGAGTAGTTCTCTGATCCGTTGAAATCCGGGTTCTCGCTCAGCTGGTTGCCTACGCCCCCGCGGTCAAGGAAGTAGTAGAGGCCGAAGCCTCCGCGGACCGAGGTCTTTCCATCTCCGAACAAGTCGTAAGCGAAGCCGGCGCGCGGTGCAAAGTTGTCATGGTTGGTGGCGACGATGTCGGCTGAAAGCCCGTTGGTCCCGGCTTGCTGCAACGTCAGCGTCGACAGATTGAAGTTCGACTGGTAGTTATGCACTTCCGATGGGAACGTGTAAAGGTCATAGCGCAGTCCGAGATTCAAAGTAAGGCGGCGGTTTACTTTCCAGTCGTCCTGGAAGTAGTAGCCCGTCTCCCAATTCTGGGTGACAAAGTAGCTGCTGGCCACGCCGATGCTGTAGTCGTCCACAAAGCCCACAAGCATGTCCGAGGTGGCGTTGCCGGTGAAGTTGTTGCCGCTGAAATCGAAATAGCCCTTGGCGTTGTTTCCCTGGAAGAAGGAGACCTGGCGCTTTTCAATGCTGCCGCCAAACTTGAACGTGTGCGGGCCCTTCACCCAGGCTACCGAATCCACAAACTGATTGCTCGATTGCGGAACCGTGTAAGGTCCTCCGTCTCCGGTATAGGTGCCTTCCGGCCATCCACCGTTGATAGCCGCGCCGCCGCCCAGGAGCGAGTTGCGGTTGGCGTTGAGGATGCCCAGGTTAGCCGAAATCGGGATGTTGTCCATGGGAGGAACATAGCCGAAGAAGTCGTACAGGTGGCCATAGCGGAATTCGTTGACGATATTCGGAGTGAAGGCATGCGTTTCGCCGACCGCCTCGCCGCGCGGATGCACCGGGTTTACTCCGGTGCCGTAACCCGCGGGAAGATTCGGATACTGGCTCTGCTTGGTCAGAATGTCCTGTCCGTAGCTATAGCGTCCGAAGACGTTATCCTTGGAGGTTGCTGCCCAGTCGATGCGTGCGTCAAAGTCGTTGAGTTTCTGGCTTCCTTGCGGGAATGAATCGTAGTTCTCGCTTAATCCAACATTGCCGCCTGTCCCGGTCATGTTATTCGGCATGGGAAAAGCGTTCAGGTAGTTCATTGCGGCCTGGTTCATCCGGCCTGCGGGGATTTTATTGCCCGGGAACGGCAGGCAGGTAGTGGGATCGTAGATGGTGCCCGCAGGGCCTGCGGTGGTGGTGCAGCCGGTAACCTGTTGGTTGGGCACGCTGGTTGACCAGCCGAAGTTGGGGGTCGTAAGCAACTCAGAGAAATCGCCGGTGCGCATCAGAGGAGTGGCGACCGTATTGGTTGCCTCGCCGTCAGGCGTGGTGAAGCGAAGTCCCTGATAGCCGCCGAAGATGAACAGCTTATTGTGCAAGAACGGAATCGGACCGCCCGCCGTCCCGCCAAACTGCGCTTTGTGAAAGGTGCCGGCCTTAGTCCCGGGACTGAAGTAATTCGGGTTGGCATCGAAGATTCCGTCTCGGTCAAAGAAGAATGCCGACCCGTGATAGTGGGTGGTTCCAGATTTGATAGAGTTCTGCAGGATTGCGCCGCCCGCTCTGCCGAATTCGGCCGGGGCGACTGAGTTGGTGACGCGGAACTCCTGCATGTCTTCCACCGGCGTGATGAGAACCGTGCTGTTGACCAGCGATTCATTGTTGTCCAGGCCGTCCAACTCGAAGTTGTTTGCCTGCTGGCGCAGTCCATTGGCCGAAATGGCCGTGCCTCCGGTGTCGTTATACCGCCAGGTCTCGGCGTTGCCGCTGGCGCCCGATGCGTCGCTGCCGTAAGCGCCACGGGTGACGCCCGGCACAAGCATCGCGAGCTGCGTGTAGTTGCGTCCATTCAGCGGGAGCGCGGCGATTTGTTCTGCCTCGACCACGGTTCCCGTCGAAGAGGTGGAAGTGTCCACGATCGGAGCGGCGTCCGTGACGGTAACAGTCGTTGCCGCCGCACCCGGCTTCAGCTTGAAGTTGAGTGCCTGGATTTGCGAGACATCCAGCGTAATCGCCTGGACTTCAGTCTGGAATCCAGCGGCTGAGACGGTGGCCTGATAGTTGCCGCGAACAAGCGCCTCAAAATGGAAGTTGCCGATGCCGTCGGCTACGTCTGTCTGGCTTAGCCCTGTGTCCAGGTTGCGCAGCTCGATAGAAGCGGCGGGAATTGACGCTCCGGTTTGGTCCTGAACTGTTCCTCTGATGCTCGCCAGATCGGTCTGGGCAAACAAAGCGGGTGCCACCAGGAACGACAGCAGCACCGCGAATGCCATCCATATCGCGGCCGAGCGGGTGCGGGACTGCCCTATAGGCAGCATTGCGGTTCTATTGAACATCTCAGAGTCCTCCAAAGAATCGTTGTGAAGCGTTGATCTCTCGGTCCGGCAAGAGGCTGGGTTTGAGCCTCTTCTCGTATCCACGCATGAGGAAACGCCGCACGCGCTGCAACAGTCAACCTACACGCTGCCATTTCAACGTCATTTCAGGTTCTACTGGTAAGACTCATCGTCTCAATGAGCTGCACGACAATGCCTCCTGGGAACCCAGGAAGTCTTGAGCGCGTCTACCGGCGAACCGAGGTTTTCCGACCGGGTACACAGCGGGCTCTACTGGGTGTATCCTTCTGGAGCAATGGCAATCGAAGAACAAAGCGAAGAAGCCATGCGAATGCAGTTTGGTGTTTTCGAAGCCGATCTGAAAACGGGAGAACTGCGCCGCTCAGGTGCTCGAGTGCGGCTCCAGAGCCAGCCCTTCAAGTTGCTTGCAGTCCTGCTGAAGCGGCCGGGAGAGGTCGTTACCCGCGAGGAACTCCAGCAACAGCTCTGGGGCACAGACACAACCGTCGACTTTGACCACAGTCTGGGAATCGCGGTGAACAAGCTGCGCGAGGCTCTGGGCGACAATGCCGAGAACCCCCGATTTGTTGAGACCCTGTCCAAGCGCGGTTACCGATTCATTGCTCCCGTCAAGACCCTCGATAATCATGCACCCCCTTTGCATGCGGAGTCTCTCCCGCATGCCCCCGCTGCACGGAAATTGGCCGAATCGGCCGCTTGGCTGTGGGTTGCGGGGGCGCTCGCGCTGCTCAGCCTGGCGCTGGGGCTGGCTCTGTTGCTCCACACGCCCTCTCACCGGCCATTCCGCGTTGTGCAGGTCACCTATTCCGGCCATTTGCTGCAGAACGACCCCGAAACAGAAAGCTTCTCCAGTTTGGCGAGTGACGGCACGCGGCTCTACTTCTCTGACATTGACAACGGGAACCCGGTGCTCGCGGTTGCCTTGGCAGCCAATGGCGAGATCAGTCACTTTCACCTGCCATCGGAGATTGGCGCCCCACTTATCGGTTCGCTGTCGCCGGACGGTTCTAGGTTGATTGTCCACGGGCATCTGCAGGCTGAACCGGAACAGCCTTTGTGGATTGTTCCCACGCTCGGCGGCGACGCTCGGCGCGTGCCAAATGTTCTTGCCCACGATGCAACCTGGATGCCAGACGGTCGCCACCTGCTCTTCGCCAATGGAAACGATTTGACGATTGTGGGCATTGACGGCAGTGAGCCGCATCGGCTAATTTCCACTCCCGGGCTGGCCTTTTGGTTGCGCTGGTCGCCGGACGGAAAGCGCTTGCGTTTCACTCTCCACGTGCCCAGGAGCCAGACCACCGAACTGTGGGAAGTAGGAGCCGATGGATCCAATCCCCATCCGCTCCTGGCCGGCTGGAGCCAGCCGGCGTCGGAATGCTGTGGAAGCTGGACTCCTGATGGAGAGCGTTTTGTTTTTCAGTCTTCGCAGAGCGGCAAGAGCGAAATCTGGGCCCTCCCCGAGCACCCATGGTACCTGCGCAACCATCAGCCCACTCAGATCACCAATGGACCGTTGAACTTTGAGGCGCCGGGCACCTCCCCGGGAATGCACCTGGTTTACTTCATCGGCGTCGATCCGCAGATTGAGCTTCTACAGGCGGTGCCCAAATCCTCGACATTCACGTCGATGGGACAGAATCTCAGCGCTGCGGAGCTTGCTCAGTACTCCCCGGACGGCGAATGGGTGGCATGGCTCAATGCTTCCGATCATTCCTTGTGGCGCAGCCGCGCCGACGGCAGCGAGCGCATTGAATTGACCACGCCGCCTCTGCGCATCTTCAGCATGAAGTGGTCTCCGGATAACCGGCGGCTGGTCTTGATGGCAGAGGAGCCGGGGATGCCATGGAAGCTCTATACGATCGACTCCGAAGGCGGAAAGCCCAGTCCCCTGCTCAGCGAAGACAGGAATGAAGCCGATCCGTTCTGGTCGCCAGACGGCCAGTCGATGGTCTTTGGCCGCCTGCCTGACCGCATGGACAACGGTCAGCCCAAGGCCATCTACCTGCTGAACCTTCAATCCCGCAAGATGACCGAGATTCCCGGCTCGACCGGACTATTCAGCCCGCGTTTGTCCCCCGATGGCCGTTACATCGCGGCCATCCGGCTTGACCAGAAGGCCCTCCTGCTGTTCGACCGGACCGAGCAGCGGTGGACCACATTGACGATCCATGGAGTAGGAGATCCAACCTGGTCGCACGACAGTCGCTATCTATACTTCCAGGATTTTCTTGAGACGGGCAAACCGATCTACCGCATCGCAATTCCGGCGGGAAAACCGGAACTGGTGGCCACCATCGCCAACCTTCGCCCCATCGCCGCCACCGACTATCGGCTGATCGGGTTGGCGCCCGGCGACCTGCCCATGGTGAGCGCCCGCACCTCCACAGTCAATCTCTATAGCGTGGATCTGAATGAGCGCTGAACTGTGAACCTGATCCGCGGCTGAGCGACCCCTCAGCCTTGGCGGAACGGCCGGCCCTTTACTTGCCCGGCTCCCTCGCGCAGGGTGACGAGTTGATTCGCTGCAACGGACTTCATCCGCTCTACCAGCCCGCTCGGCCAATGAACTTCAATATCTGCCGTGGTTGCGGCGCCCAGACCGAAGTGTAGCCGCGGATCGTTGCAGGACAAAAAGCTGGACTGGCTCAGTAACTCCTGAACCTGCACCTTGCCTCCGTAGCGCACGAACACTCGCGAGCCGATCGCGCTGCGGTTGCTCCTGGTTCCCTCCAGACGAATCTTGATCCAGTGATTCCCCGGCGGGGCGTCATTACGCAGCAGCGAAGGCGGCTCGTTCACATTCATGATGAGCACGTCGATGTCGCCATCGTTGTCGAAATCGCCGAAGGCGGCGCCACGGCTGCAGTGACGCGCACCGATCCCTGCGCCCGCCTCCGCGCCCATCTCAACAAATGTGCCGTCGCCCTGGTTGCGAAACAGAACACGCGGAGTGCGTGCCGGAAAAGCGGGCAACACTCGCTCGACCTCCGGGTAAACGGTTCCGGTCGAAAGCAGGATGTCAGGGTAACCATCGTTGTCAAAGTCGGCTAACCCTGCGCCAAAGCAGACAAAACGGGTTTCCCCGTTGAGACCGGCCCGGATCGTGACGTCGTCAAAGTCAGCTTTTCCGTCGTTGCGGTAGAGGCCGGTAGCCTGATTGTAGTAGTGAGTCTTCACCAGGTCGGTATGGCCGTCAAGGTTGTAGTCACCCACTGCGCCGCCCATGCCGCCCATCTGGCGCCCGTCGCCGCTGAGAGCCACGCCGCGTAACAGAGCCTCTTCCCGAAAAGTGCCGTCGCGGTTGTTCATCAGCAGCAGAGAAGGCGTTGAGTCGCAGACCACAAAGATATCCGGCCAGCCGTCCTCGTCTGGATCGAAAGCGAGGACTGTAAGCCCATAGGACCCTCGGAACCCTGAAACGCCGGACTCTCTGGAAACATCGGTAAATGTGCCGTCGCCATTGTTGCGGTAGAGATAGTTCTGGGCTTTGGGCAAACCCAGAGGACCGCAAAGGGTGGGCACGCCCTGGAAATTGCAGTTGGGCACCGACAACGACGGCTTGGGCGCGGTCGCCTCGTCGATTTCGAGATAGTTTGAGACAAACAGATCCAGCAGGCCGTCGCGGTTAAAGTCAAAAAAAGTACATCCGGTGCTATAGCGGTTCGTGGGATGCAGCAGCCCGGCCTTGGCTGTCACGTCCGTAAAGGTTCCGTCGCCGTTGTTGCGATAAAGCCGATTCTGCCCAAAGTAGGTGAGGAAGAGATCTTCAAAGCCGTCATTGTTATAGTCGCCCACGCAGACGCCCTGAGCCCAGCCGGTGTCGAGCAGACCCGCTTTGGCTGTTACATCGCTGAAGGTGCCGTCGCGGTTGTTCTTGTACAGGCGATTGCTGGCATTGGGCGGCGTGTCCTTCAGCCTTCGTCCACCGAGGATGAAAATGTCCATCCAACCGTCATTGTCGTAGTCGATGAAGGCACAGCCGGTGGCCATGGATTCAAAAATGTACGTGAAGCTGTCGGGCTCACCGTAAACCATCGTCTCCGTTAGGCCCGCGGCATGGGCTACATCCACAAACCGGGAGAACGGCGCCTTCGGTTTACCCGCTGGGAGGGCACCGTGCAGCCCGCGGGGAATGAGAACGGGAGCAAGAGCAATAGGAAAGGTACTTAACAGCCGGCGTCGAGTCCAGAGGTCGGTCCTATTGCCCCTCATCATTGCCCTCATCCTTCCCCAGGCTTCCGTTCCCATTATTCAGTGCTGGCTCTGCGCATCAGCCAGCTTCTGCCTCAGTTCCAGTGCGGCTCCATTATCGGGCTCAATTTTGAGTGCGTTCGCAATTGCATCCTGCGCTTCCTTGAAGCGTGACTCCATGCCGAGGGTCGCGGCCAGCGCGACCCATGCTTGAATGTAGTTTGGAGCGGCCTTCAGCGCCAGCTTGAACTGCTGTTCAGCAGCGGCGTTATCGCCCTCCCGGGTTTCCAGATAACCAAGCTGGTATTGTGCCGGAGCAAATTCCGGATCGGTCTTGATGGCTTGCTGCAATGCAGAACGCTCGCCCTTTGTGTCGCCCAGTTCGCCCAGGACGATGGCGAGCCGATAGGCGAGCGCGGGATTGTCCGGGAGTGCTGCGCTGGCTTCGCGGAACAGATCGGCAGCTTTCCGATTGTCTCCGGCCTTCACTGCCTCTTCCGCCTGCGTCAACTTCAGGATGGCAAGGGATATATCCGATTCTTCTTTCAACCTCTTCTGGTAGAGCTTGAGTTGTTCCTGCGCTTCTTCTGTTTCTCCCAGCGTGCGCAAAACCTTGGCCAGTTCAAAGCGAACTTCCGGTTCGTTTGCGCCGAGTTCGATGGCCTTTTCGAACTGCTCCTTGGCCCCGGAAGCGTCCTGCAATTGCTCAAGCACGACGCCAAGGTTGTAGTGGGAGTTATAGAAGCCGGGATTCAGAGCTATCGATTCCTCAAGGTGCTTGCGCGCAGCGGCAAATTCTCCCGTCCCGCGCTCCATCAGGCCATTCAAATACAGAAAATCAGGATCGTGTGGGCTGAGAACCAACAGTCTACGGCCCAGAGGCATTGCAACTTTGTTCTCTCCGTTAATGATCAGCGTCCGCAGATAGATGCGCTGCGCCTCAATGTCCTGGGGTTTCCGGCGCGCCAGTTGTTCGGCCAGCGCCTGCGCTGCCTGGTTATGCGCGACATGGATGCTGAGAGACACCAGCGCTCCCGTCAGTGCGTCGGAATTCGGGTAAGTTTTCAATCCTTCCGTGAGCACCTTTTGAGCCTCATCGAACATGTCCGCCATCCTGTAGGCAGTGCCAAGATCGAGAGCCAGGTCATCGTTAAGGGGCACTGAGCGAAGGCGGCGAATGACCGATCCGTAATCCCCGGCCGCGATAAGGCCCTTCGCCAGCCCGTGGAGCGCCTTCTTTGAGGCGGGGTCGATCTTGAGCGCAGCCTGAAATGCTTCCACGGCACAGTTTGTCTGGTTGTGGTCGTTAAACCAGTTGCCCAACGCGGAATAGGTCTCAGCATTCGGCCGAGCAGCGAGCGCTGCCTCCAACTGCGCCGGGCCGGAGCATGTTTGCGCCCATGCGGGCCACGCTGCAATCAGGCAAACCACAAGGATCAGCCCGAGCCTGACGCGCAACGGGGACATGGAATTGCTTTCGGCAGGGCTATTTGAAGCAGGAATGCACATGAATTCCAGCCCCGAGAATACGCGCGCCCCTGTAACGCTTGCAAGCGGACCTGAACCCCGGGTTGAGCCGCAAATGCCGTGCATGAACTGCGCCTCGAAGTGCAGCCTGATCTTGTCCGCATCGCTTCGACTCTGGACGCAGAATACAGGGGAATCTTGATCGCCTCCAGGTTGTATCGTCGGTGTAAGAAGGCCACGCGCGCTTCGGATGAACCCAATGAGGGCCAGACATGAACCGTAAAACATTTCTTCAGGGTGTTGCGTGCGCCACGCTCTCAGGCTTGTCGTTTCCGAACCTGGCCGCCGCGGAGAACTCCGGTCAGACGCCGGATCGGCCCTCTCCTCAACGGCCGAAGAGCCCCCGGGCGATCACCATGTGGGAGTTTTCCTGGATTGAGCGGCGCTGGGATGGAGCCGGGTACGAAGACTGGGACCGGGCTCTCGATGAACTGCTTGAGCGCGGTTACAACGCCGTGCGCATCGATCCATTTCCCCACCTCCTGGCCACCGATGCTCACAAGACTTGGACGCTGCTGCCCGAATGGAATACGCAGATGTGGGGTTCGCCGGACGTCAACCGAATCGTGCTGCTGCCGGCGCTCTTCGACTTCATCGGCAAATGCCGCGCACGCGGAATCATGGTCGGTCTTTCCACCTGGTACCGGCAGGATGAAGACAACACGCGCATGACCATCTCCGGGCCCGAAGTGATGGCTGCGCAATGGGTCAAAACTCTTGAACTGATTGAAGGGGCCGGGCTTCTTGACTCAATACTCTATACGGATCTATGCAACGAGTGGCCGGGCGACGCATGGGCGCCGTTCATGAAACCCCATTTGGAGTTTGGTGAATGGGATCATCCGGCTTCGCTCGAATTCATGCATCGCGCAATCGCCCTGGTCCGTGCACACTTTCCCAGGATGCCTCTGTTCTTCTCGTGCAGTTCAGGCCGGGTTGAGAACTATCTTGAGCAGGACCTGAGCGACTTTGACCTCCTCGATCCTCATGTATGGATGACTCAGGAAAATAACGGCGAGTTCTACAAGGTTGTCGGCTATGGCTATGAACGCTTCGATCCGAAGGGCTACACGAACCTGAGCCTCAAGGCGGAGTCAACCTATCGCGCCCGTCCGCAGTACTGGCAGGATCTTCTCAAAAGCAAGATCGATCGGCTGGCGTCTGTATCGGCAAAGCTCAGCAAACCTCTTGTCACCACCGAGTGCTGGGCGATTGTCGACTACAAGGACTGGCCGCTACTCAAGTGGGATTGGGTCAAGGATCTCTGTGCGCTGGGCGCGCAACGAGCGGCATCGTCCGGCCAATGGCTCGCCATCGCCAGCAGCAACTTCTGCGGCCCACAGTTTGTCGGCATGTGGCGCGACAATACATGGCACCAGAACGTGACGCGCGCCATCAAAGCCGCCGCGATCAGCCCGGCCCTCCGCCAGGGACGCCTCTACGACCGAATCTGACTGCCCTTAGTCTGGAACCAGTCTCATAAATGGTCTCGTATCAGGGCACGACTTTAGTCGCGCCGAAAAAGCCGCAAAGACTCCGGGGCTTTAGCCCCTGAGGGGTGGCTTTAAAGGCGCTTGAACAATTATGGGGCGGGCTCTAGTGTCGTCGCCTACGGCTTGTACTCGCCCGCACTCTCCACGTTGACCTGAGCGCTCACGGGCAGATTGTCGCTCGAACCGCCTGCAAGCACCCGCACCGATTCCTTTTCAATTTTCCATGCGTGTGCGGCAGCGTCCCAATAGGCAAGGTCGTGCGGCTTCAGATCGAATGTCACGGCTTGCTCTGCGCCGGCGGCAATGTGCACCCGCTTGAAGCCTTTCAGCTCCTCGATGGGCCGCTGAACCGCCGACCCAAGATGCTGCACATAGAGCTGGACGACCTCGTCGCTTGCCCGCTTGCCCGCATTCCGCACATGGACCGTGGCCTGCACCGTGCCATCGGCCTTGACGCTCGGCGCGCTCAGGGTCAGGCTTTCGTACTTGAACGTCGTGTAGCTCAGGCCGAAACCGAACGCATACAGCGGTTTGTCCTTGGAGTAAAGATAAGTCCGGCCGTGCAGCAGGTTGTAATCCAGGATGGGCAGCAACTGCTCGTCGCCCGTTGGCCAGGTCTGCGTCAGGCGTCCGGCGGGCGAGTAGGCGCCGAAGAGCACGTCCGCCAGCCCGTGGCCCTCTTCCTGGCTGTTGTGGGTCATGTGGACGATGGCGGGCACATGTTCCTGGCTCCAAACGATGGCGTAGGGAAAGCTAGAACGCAGAACCTCAATCGTCTTTGGATTGGCGGCGAAGACCTGCTTCACGAGCTCTTCCTGCTCGAGCACGATGGTCTTGCGGTCGACATCCTCTTTGCCGTTGGACTTGACGGGGCACTGGTCCCAGCCCGCATTGCACGTGGGGTGGTTGCCGACCACGACAATCGCGATATCGGCCTTCTTGGCAAGGTCGGCGGTTTCGGCTGCGTTCGAGCCATCGGTGAAGACGATCTTCACGCCCTTGCCGGCAGCTTCGGACACGCCTTCGAGAATGCTGACTCCATACGGATAGGTCCCGCTGTACCAGTCCTGCAGAACTTCATCCGTCCACTGGCCGATGACCGCAATCGTCTTCACTTTGGTCCGGTCAATCGGCAAAAGGCCGCCCTCGTTTTTCAGCAGCCCGCCTTGGTTTTTCAAGAGAACGATGGACTCGTCGGTGGCGAGGCGCGCAAGGGCTTTGCTCGACTCGCGCTCCCACGGCGGCAGCTCGCCGCCTGTATTCACGCCGATGGAGGCGTAAGGATCGACGCCCGGCGCGTCCAGTTCGCCAAGACGAATGTACATGCGCAATAGGTTTGTGAGCACACCGTCGAGTTCGGCTTCGCTCACAAGATTATCCTTGAGAGCTTTCGTCAGATCGGGCTGGTAGCTGTCGAGAAAATAGTTGATGCCCGCCTTTATTGAAGCGGCGACGGCGTGTTCCTTGTCGGGGAAGGCATGATGGCCGGTCACCAGCAAAGTCAGCGCGCCACCGTCAGTGCAGATGAGTCCGTCGTTGCCCCACTCGCGGATCATCACGTCCTTGAGCACCGGGTTCACGGTCATCGGTGTGCCGTTCCACGCGTTGTACGAGGCCATCACCGCGCGCGAGCCCCCCTCTTCAAATCCCATGCGGAAGGGCACGGAGTAGTACTCGCGGAAGAGCCGCTCATCGAAGTCGGAAGAGGTCCGTGTGCGCCCGTCCTCGTTCTCGTTGGCCATGAAGTGCTTCATCAGCGAGGCGGCCTGCCAGTGCTTCGGGTCAGGCCCCTGCAGTCCGCGCGCGAAAGCCACGGTAAGCGTGCCCACCAGGTAAGGGTCCTCGCCCATCGACTCTTCGGTCCGTCCCCAGCGCGGATCGCGGCTCAGGTCGGCATTGGGCGCGCGAATCACCACGCCGCCGCGGCTATAGGCGGGGCTTTGGTAGTCGAAGCGCGCTTCGTAGCCCTCCAGCGCGCCTATCTTCTTGAGCAGGTCAACATCCCACGTTGCGCCGAGTCCTTTCTCCTGCGGAAAGGTCGTCGTGGGCAATGGCTGGCGGCCGCGTCCGCCCCATCCGCCAGGTCCGCCCAGCGCGAGGCCATGCAAACCCTCCACCTGGCTGGAGAGAACAAGACTGAGGCGCGGGATCTTCGGCGACCCGGACATCAGGCTTACCTTCTCATCGAGCGTGAGCCGTCCCAGCAGATCGGCGATGCGCTGGTCGTCGCTCAGTTTCGCATCGCGGAAGGGATAGTCCCCCTGCGTCGGCCCGGCCTGCGTTGATGTGGCCTGGACCGGTGCGGATTGCGCGAATCCGATCTGCGCCAGGCCGACAAGAATGGAGATCGCAACAAGCGCACAGAACGGGAACGGAATCACTCTCTTAGATAGACCCATCGCCAACTCCTCAAGGATTCGAACAGCGAAGAGTATCACGGACGGCAGAGGCCCGCATCAAGACATGCACGACCCGGGAATCGGCCGAATCATACGCCCTGAACGCTCATCCCCTGCAAAGGTCATGGCCCCGGGGCCGTGGACGTCGGCGGCGCAGAATTGCCGGCTGGGGCTTTCTTCTCCGGGCCTGAGTCTTCCGCGGGCAACATCCGCACCTCCGAGCGAAAGACATGATATGAGTCATATACCGTATCGTTGATCGCCGTATCTCTTGGCTTGTAAATCTGCAGGTTGCAACCCAACCAAGAGGTGCTGTTCGCGCAACCGGCGCCCGGCAACGTCTGTACGAGAGCTGTGCTAAGGGCAATGCTCTTTCGCGGGCAGACATATAACTGGCCACCGATGTCCACCGGTTCGTATTCCACCATGAGTTCCGCCTGAAGAATGGGGTCAGAGGGCGCGAGCTCCGTAATGATCACCAGGCGATAGAGAGCCCCTGTCTCAGGATCGATGGCGATTTCTCCGTGAAAAGGCGGGACTGATTGAAACGCGAACGGGTTCTGATTCGGTAGCCCGATACAACAGTAATCCACGGCATAAGTTGATTTTTCCTTTGGGATGGAATATCGAAACACTGCAACGGGGCCGCTCGCGCGCTCTTCCCAGTGGCTCCACTCTACCTTCCCTTCGTAAATATCCATCATCACGTTGCGTTGCAACTGGCCGAAGACGCCCCTGTCCACAAGCCCATCTCTGGACCTCGGTTGATCCTTTTGTTGTTTCTGGTCCGCTTCCCTGAATTCCTTGCCGTCCCGGTAATAAACGGTATTGCCGAAACTGTCCAGCGGCTGAAAGGCCTGATGTTCCAGAATGACAAGTTCGGAAGATGAAGACAAATGCGTAACCTTCATATCGTGAAAGCGAATGGTTGTCTGGCGAGCAAACAGGTCCGGCAGCTTATGAATGGCGCTCACGAGATTGTCAGCGGCCCTGGACAGGATTAACTTCTGCGTGGGCATGTCCGGCGGAGCAGTTGCCGCGATATCCGCCGTGGGGAGTTGGAGAAAAGCTGAAGCGTCTGCCAGGGCCAGCAGCGCCATGCGGGATTTATCCCCCGGCAAGGTCGCCTGAATCCCTGCAAGTCTCTGCGAGCTGAGACGCTCGCTTAGTTGCATGCCGCCGAGCTTTTTTGCCAGGTCTTGATCCTTCTTCGCGTGTGCGTCTGCGAGGGTATGCTCCAACTGCTCCACCGTCACCGCTTCAGCGCGAACGGGGACGACCGCGGCAGGAGGAGGAACAAAGGCAGGCACCTTCGCATTCTCACTTCCCATCGTTCCATTGGTTACCGTCGAATCAGGCAGCCGGACAACGGAACTCAGCGCAACCTCCATCGTTCCGACCTTGCCCGAGTCCTGATCATACACACCCGTGCGCAGCCAATACTGTCCTTTCGGCACTCCCATCTCCGCATGCAATTGAACACCCGTATGCTCGAAGATCGCATACGCATCGGGCTTGATGTTCAGCGGAGCCATGAAATCTTTGCGGCTGCCGATATGCCCATAGCGATCGAACGCAATCAGCGAAACGTTCAGTACACCTTTGTGCAGCCCGTCGGAGTCCAGTTTCAGGTCCAGGTCCTTGAGATCGATGGCAAAATCCACGCCGTAGCTTTGCCCATTGCCCTTCTGTCCATTCGGTTCTGCGCCCGCAGTGTCCGGCTTCTCAGGTGCCGGCTCAATATTCACCTTGTACAGAATCTGCTCCAACTGCGGCATTCCCAGGTCCATGAAGGGAAGAAGCGGATTGACCCCGCCCTGATTCTGCGCGGCAAGCTTCTTGAACTCCTGGGCGCGGGTTACCAGCGCGGAGCCGGGCAGAGCTTTATCGGTGGCCGGATACTCTCGGCGGTAGGAGAGGTTATAGTTACCTCCGGCGATTTTGATGTCGATCTTGCGATAGGTCCCGTCCATCTTCTGATTGATAGGCACATAGGAGAGTGTGTAGAAATTTGCGCTCGAAGAGGTAATGTCATCGATCACCCCGGCCAGGTCATTGGTCTCCTCAAACGCTTTTCCGCCCGTCTCTTTTGCAAGTTCTTCCTCGGTGTATCGCGCCGTGGCGCGGTCCTGATCTTCTTGCTCAAGGCTTCCGACTTGCGACCCAGGATTAATCGGCGGTTGCGGTTGATCTCCCGCTCTTTGAGACGACGGTATAGACGAATTCACGCTGCCTGCGGCGCTGCCGGAGGGCGCGTTGTCAACGCCGACGATCTGGTATGGGGCGGAGGTTGAGGAAGCCAGCTTGTTGTCCGCCTGGTAAAAGCTGGCTGTCTTCAATCCCCGCGAATCCACCGGATAAAGGGCCACGCGCGACGCGGCGAGCATCGCCAGGGTCCTATCAAGCTTGTCGGCAATCTGCGGGTCGAGATCGCGCTGCCTGGTCAAGGGGAAAGATTCCGAAAACCAGATCACGTTCTTGCGTCCTGGGAAGCCATTCAGAAACGTGGCCAGCCGCTGCAGGTTTTCCAGGGTCAGCAACGACCGGTCGGCGGTATGCGCAGCGGAGGTCTCGTCCATAAAGTTCTGCAGTGCAAAGATCATCGCCGGCGAAGCGGCGGATGCAGCCACCCCTCCCGCGGTAGACGTGATCGCGCTCATCATTCCAACCAGAGCTCCATTGGCATTGCTCTCTTCCTGGCTCTGGAGCATTCCCGAGGATTGAACCTCGTTGTTCTTCTTCTTGTTGAGAGCAGCGAGCAGCAATGTCGGGTCGTCGGTAAATCCTTGCACGTAATGCAGCCCCATCCCCATCGTGAAAATGGCCATGCGGGTGCCGGGTTTTGCCGTCTTGAGGAACTTCAAGGCCTGCGCGTGAACCTGCGACTGGTTCTCCGTTTGCGTATTGAGCGAGTCAAGCAGCAGAACGTTGACGGCCGGCGGATCAGGGAAGGGAGAGAAGTTCGAGAAGACGTTGGGAGGGAGCTTCGCCATCTCCTTGGATGGCGTCTGCGGAGCGCCGTTGTGCTCCTCAAAGAAAGAGATGCTTTGAGGTTTGCCTTGTTCGTTGACGGTGAAGGCGTCCTGCTTCAGCCCTCTGACCGGCTTGCCGCTCCGGTCCGTCACGATCACATCCACAAGCACAGCCCGGCTATTGATCTGCAGCGTGGATGCGGGGATGTTCGTGTCGGGAGTCGCTGTTTGCGCATGAAGCGGCAGACCAGGCGAGAGGAGCGCAACCAGCAGGATGGAATTTGCTTCCTTCGAAAGGCCCATGTGCAACCCCCTGGAATTCAGACAGAGAAGAGTATCACGGACAGAAGGGATTCACTGCCGCAGCATCACCCCGAACGCCAAATGGGCGTCCCCTCTATGGGACGCCCTTTTGGCAATGCTGGTTACGAGATTATTTTGCCGTGCCTAGTAGAGTCGGAAGTTGACCTCGACGGTGATCATGACCGGGACGGGCTTGCCGTCCTTCATGGCCGGCTTGAATTTGTACTTGCGCACCGCTTCCATTGCTTTCTCATCCAGACCCATGCCAAGGGCGCGGCTGACGCGCGGGTTCTGCGGGTCGCCGTGAACGTCGACAATGAGGGAGATGAGGCAGACGCCCTGGTACTTGGCCCGCCGCGCTTCGTCTGAGAACTCCGCCTCGACCGAGTTCAAGTGAACCGGGGCCGAGACGCCGCCGCCGATCTTGTAGAGGCCGCCGCCCGCGTTGCCGCCTTCGCCCGGCCCGAAGCCGTTGCCGCTGCCCGAGCCCATGCCGCCGCCACGGCCCGTCCCCATGCCGCCCCCTGATCCCTGGCCGCCGGTATAAAGCGATACGTTGGCCGAGCTCTTGACGCCGATGTTCGGCATCAACGGATTGTCAGGAAGCTGGATTGCCTGCTGAACGTCGATTGCCGCCTGGGCAGCGAGCTTGGGGTCTTGCACCGGCGGATTCGGTGGGGTAAGAGGATCTTTCATCTTGGGCGGCAGCTTGCCCTTGATCGGATCGACAATGCTCTGGTTGCCGCCTCCGCCACCCCCGCCCGCATCGTTTTTCAGCTTGGGGGCCTTCAAATCGATGTCGCTGATGTCGATGGGCGTCATCGCAATCTTCTTTTCCTCGATGATCTTCTTGACGCCAAGGAAAAGCAGGGCACAGAGAATGGCTACATTAACGGTGGTCGAGAAGCCGATGGCCCAGGGGTTGGCCTTCACCTTCATCCGATCCGGGACCGGAATCGGCTTGGAAGTAAGTTCGAGCGGCGGCAGCTTTACCGGGAAAAAGACGTCGTGGATGTTCTCGTAGAGATCGACCCAGATGGGCTTCTCTTCAAACGCCTTGCCGAGAAAGGCGTCGAATCCGGCGCCGCCTGTGAGAGCCGCTGTTGCCTGGGAATCGGTTTCGGAGACCTGCAAATCGTTTGCCATAGTTGCTGCTGGCTCATTCGCCTCGTGCCGCAGGGTAGTGCCGTCCGATGGGAGCCTGCCTTCGTCCGAACCCGTTCTCCCATTATGCGCGACGGGGGCCGCGATTGTCTCGGTTGCACCCGCGCCGGTTGCCAGACGTAACCCTTTCGTTGGGTACACAGTTCCCATAAACAATAGACGACCCGAAGGCCCACTGGTTACCCGGTTTTTGCGGCTGTCCCATTTACACTAACAAAGGATTCACCTCTTTTTACGTCCGGGATCGAATGCAGGAGATCAGATGTCCGTAGCGCCCGAGTTGAAGGCGACACTTACGCTCCCTCAGACCGCCTTTCCAATGAAGGCCAATCTGCCCCAGAATGAGCCACTTCGGCTCCAGCGCTGGGCTGCGCTCGGGCTCTACGAACAACTGCGCAAGGCCGGCCGCGGCAGGCCCGCCTATCTGCTTCACGACGGCCCTCCCTACGCCAACGGGCCCATCCACCTCGGCCACGCGCTCAACAAGGGGCTGAAGGACTTCGTCGTGAAGTCCAGGACGATGGCTGGCTTCGACGCGCCCTACGTTCCCGGCTTCGACTGCCACGGCCTGCCCATCGAGATAAAGGTAGAGGAGCAACTTGGCCGCAAGAGGCTCGATCTGCCCGCTGCGGAGATCCTCGCAGCCTGCCGCGCCTACGCCCAAAAGTACGTCGACCTGCAAACCTCGCAGTTTGAGCGCATCGGCTGCTTCGGCCGTTGGCAGCAGCCCTACAAGACCATGGCCCGCGACTACGAAGCGCGGACGCTCGAGGCCTTCTACGGCTTCCTTGAAAAGGGCTTCGTCTATCGCGGGCTCAAACCGGTCTACTGGTGCATTCATGACCGCACGACGCTGGCCGAAGCCGAGGTCGAGTATGAGGAGCACACCAGCCCGTCAATATATGTCACCTACCGGCTCACCTCGGACCCCGAGACCATCAGCCCCGCGCTGGCCGGCCGCGAGGTCTTCACCATCATCTGGACCACCACCCCATGGACCTTGCCGGCGTCTCTGGCCGTGGCCTTTCATCCGGACTTTGACTACGTCGCTCTCGAAAACACCGACGGCAAGGTGTACATCGTTGCCGAAGCGCTGGCCGCTCAAGTAAAGTCCGCCTGCAGGCTGGACGAAGCGAAGGAAGTAGCGCGATTCAAGGGCGCGGTGCTCGAGCGCCAGACCTTCCAGCATCCCTTCCTCGATCGCAGTGTCCTCGGCGTGCTGGCTACCTACGTCACAGCCGATTCCGGCACCGGCGCGGTGCACACGGCGCCGGCGCATGGCGCGGACGACTTCTATACCGGGCAAAAGTACGGCCTCGATCCGACATGCCGCGTCGATGCCGCCGGGCACATCCACGTGGACCCCGATGCATGGCCCCTCGCCGCGCCGCCGCCATTTGAGAGCAAGACGGTGTGGGCCGCCAACCCCATCATCGTGGCAATGCTCGAGGAGTCGGGCGCTCTGCTGGCATCGGCCGATCTGCGCCACTCCTATCCGCATTGCTGGCGCTGCCATCGTCCCGTCATCTTTCGCGCCACCGAGCAGTGGTTTATTGGCATGGAGACTCCGGTCAAGCGCGCCGACGGTACGGAGACGACCTTCCGGCAACTCGCTATCGAGGAGATCGACAAGGTGGTCTGGGACCCTGCCTGGGGCAAGGTGCGCATCGCCAACATGATCGCCACGCGCCCCGACTGGTGCATCAGCAGGCAGAAAATCTGGGACGTGCCCATCGCCGTCTTCCTGTGCGAGCTGTGCAACCGGCCGATCGTCTCACCCGAGCTGAACCACGCCGTGGTCGCGCTGATCGAGCGGGAGGGGATCGAGGCCTGGCGAACTCCCGCCGCTGACGCTCTGTTGCCCGCCGGTTCGGTTTGCGCCCATTGCGGCAGCGTCTCGTTCCGCAAGGAGACCGACATCCTCGACGTGTGGCTCGACGCCGGCGTGAGCTGGCTTGCGGTATGCGAGGCTGACGAAGATTTGAAGGACATCTATACAGCCTTCCAAAACGAGGACGGCACGAAGCGCCAAAACGGGAGAGGCACGGAGTGCCTCTATCTTGAAGGCGCAGACCAGTACCGCGGCTGGTTCCAGTCTTCCCTGCTGACCTCGGTGGCGCTGCGCGGCCGCGCTCCTTACTCTCACGTCGTCACTGCCGGATGGACCCTCGACGAACAAGGCCGCGCGATGTCGAAGTCGCTCGGCAACGGCGTGGACCCAGTGGATATCGCCGATCGGCTGGGCGGAGAAATCGTCCGCCTGTGGGTAGCGTCCATCGACTTCCGCGAGGATATGGCGGCCAGCGAGAACCTGATGCAGCGCTGCGCCGATCTCTATCGCAAGCTCCGCAACACCTTCCGCTTCCTGCTCGGCAATCTCAGCAGTTCGATCCCGCTCCTCGGCAATGTGGACGCCTTCGACCCAACACGCGACCGCGTGCCCGAAGCCGAGCTTCTCCCACTCGACCGCTACATGCTGGCCCGCACTCGCGAGCTGACCGAGAAGATTTGCGCCTGGTACGAGGCCTTCGAATTCCATCGCGTCTATCACGCAGTGAACGAGTTTGCGATCGTCGACCTGAGCTCGTTCTATCTCGACGTCCTCAAAGACCGCATGTACACCTTTGCGCCCACCAGCAAGGAGCGCCGCTCCGCGCAGACTGTGCTCTGGCAGATCACCGAAACGCTTGCCCGCCTGGTCGCCCCCATCCTCAGCTTCACCGCCGACGAGGTATGGGAGCATCTTCCCCAGCTCGAAGGCCGCGAAGCCAGCGTGCACCTCGCGCAGTTCCCCAGACCGGAGGAGATCTTCTCCGAAGACCCCTCGGCGCTCCTCGAAGAGTGGAAGCAGTTGTTCGCGGTGCGCGACGCTGCGCTCGTTGTCCTCGAAGAATCGCGCCAGGCCAAGACCATCGGCAAAGCCCTCGAAGCCGAGCTTGAAATCTCTGCCGCGGGCGAGCAATTGGCGCTGCTCGAGCGCCATGCAGCGGGCCTGAAGGAGATTGTTAATGTTTCGGGCGTTAAAGTTGTGGCTGGCGCGGCGCTGGCGGTGAAGGCGCTCCCCGCCTCCGGATCCAAGTGCGCCCGCTGCTGGAACTTCATGCCCCACGTTTCGAACTATGGCGTGTGGGAGAACGTCTGCGACCGCTGTCAGGCCGCGCTCAAAGAAATGAACATCGCCCCGCCGCAATCCGGAGCCGCGGCATGAGCCTGACCATCCCTCGCCGCCTGCCCTGGCTCCTGCTCCTCTCCGCACTCATCGTGCTCGCCGACCGGCTCACCAAAATCTGGGTTGCCGCGCACATTCCGATGGGCGGCGCAATTCCCGTCATTCCCCGCGTGCTCCGCATTACGCACTGGACCAACGAGGGCGCAGCCTTCTCGCTGTTCGCCGAAACGGCCTCGCCCAACGTCGTCCGATGGGTGCTGGTAAGCTTCTCGCTCGTCGCCGCACTGGTTGTCCTCGTGCTGCTGGTGCGCCTGGGAAGCCGCTTTACGCCCACCACGGTCGCGCTGGCGCTCATCCTGGCCGGAGCTCTGGGCAACGTGCACGATCGTATCCTCTACGGCTCAGTTGTCGACTTCATTGAAGTACACATCTTCACCTACCACTGGCCCGACTTCAACGTGGCAGACTCTTCCGTGGTCACCGGCGCGTGCCTGCTGCTGCTCGGCTCGTTCTTCGAGAAAAAGCCGGACGAGAAGCCCGCCGAGAGCTGACGAATGCGGAGAATCATGAACAAGACAAATCCATTCAAGACCATCCTGCTCTGCGCCTGCCTATGCCTATCCTGGGCGGCGCTCGCCCAGCAGCCGGCCCCACACCTTTCAAAGAAGGAGCCCGTCATGACCCGCCATGCTGAAGGAACCTTTGACGTGAAGATGTCGCCGCCCGGCGCCGATGACGCAACTGCCGGCACAGCGATCGGCCGATTTGGCATCGACAAGCAGTTCCACGGCGACCTCGAAGGCACGAGCAAGGGGCTGATGCTTTCGGCCGGAGATCCGGCCAAGGGCAATGCCGGCTACGTCGCCATCGAGCAGGTCACAGGAACGCTCGCGGGCCACACCGGCTCCTTCGCACTTCAGCACATGGGCATCATGGAGAACGGCGGCTACAAGCTCACAGTAATAGTGGTCCCGGGTTCGGGCACAGCGGAGCTGACTGGGATCGCCGGCGCCATGACCATCGTGATCGCCAACGGCAAGCACTCTTATAACCTCGAGTACACCCTGCCCGCACCGCAATAGGGTGCTCAACTTGTGTCCAATGAGCTAATGCAACTTCGTTAGGATAGCTTCATGCCAAAGGTCCCTCCCGGCCAGACCCTGCTCATCGACGCGGACGATACGCTGTGGGAAAACAACATCTACTTTGAGCGCGCCATCGCGGCATTCACCAGTTACTTGAATCATCGCGAGTACTCCCCGGCCGAAGTCAGGCAGGCCCTCAACGCGGTGGAGCGCGAGACCATACTCGCCCATGGCTACGGGCTTACCAGCTTCACGCGATCGCTGGTCACCTGCTTTGAGCGGCTCAGCCCTGAGCCCGTCACCGAAGAGAAGGCCGCGCGCATCCTGGGTTTCGCGCGCACCATCGCCGAGCAGGAAATTGAACTCCTGCCGGGCGTGGCCGCAACTCTCAAAGACCTGGCCGCGCGGCATCGCCTGATCCTGATGACCAAGGGCGACCAGGCCGAGCAGGCCGACAAGCTCGCCCGCAGCGGACTCGCTGAGCGCTTTACGGCAGTCGAGATTGTCGCCGAAAAGGACCCGCCCACCTATCGCGCAGTGATGGAGCGGCACGAGCTAGCGCCCCACACCAGTTGGATGATCGGCAACAGCATCAAGAGCGACATCAATCCGGCCCTCGCTGCCGGCCTGCACGCGGTGTTTCTCTTCCACAAAGACACGTGGGTGCTTGAGCACGCGGAGCTGGCGCCCACGCCCGACAGCCAGCAACTGGTTGAGCTCGACGCGTTCACAAAGCTGACAACGATTTTTTAGGCCCATAAACGCCGGGCAAATCGTCGCACGGAATTTCACAACGAACAGTGGAGCCCCATGTACACGCCGAAGTTCAACCAGGTGACCGACCGTCTCGTACTCCTCGAAGCCATGCGGGCCTATTCGTTTGCGATCCTCTTCGGGCCCCAAACATCCGGAGCCGAAGCACCCGCCCCCATGGTCGCCACCCACCTCCCGCTGGTCGTGAAAGACGAGGGTCCGCATGGGCTCATCGAGGGTCACTTCGCGCTCGCCAATCGCCACCATCAGGCCCTCGCCGGGCGCGAAACGCTGGTCATCTTCCCTGGGCCGCACAGCTACGTCTCGCCCACATTCTATGTCGAGGAGCAATCCGTCCCGACGTGGAACTACATCGCCGTGCACGCCTACGGAACGCTCACGCTGGTCGAGGACAACGAAGGGAAAGAGGCCCTGCTTGCCGGGCTGATTGCGCAGAACGAACCAGCCTTCGCTGAAAGATGGCGCGACATGCCCGAAAACTTCCGCCGCTCCATGCTTGCCGGCATCGTGGGCTTTCGCATTCCCATCGCACGGATCGAGGGAAAGTTCAAAATCAGCCAAAATCGCCTGCCTGAGGAGCGCGCCAACGTAAAGGCCGCGCACGCCGCCGGTACACCTGACCAGCAAGAACTCGCCGCGTGGATGCAGCGGTTGTGCGGATAAGGTACGGCTGGGCCTGGTAGCCGCGTCTAGTTGGCTGATAGCAAATCAGGTCAACCGTGGCGCTCGTCCACTCAGGGGTTGCTTCTTCAGACGCGCTCCATCCTTGACCGACCCAATCCGCGTGTCGTCTACTTTGTGCGACAAGCGCAGCACCGCTCAACTGAAAGGAACCAAGTCATGCGCAAGGTTTTTCTTTTCCTGGTTGCCCTCGCCGCAGTTACAGTTCTGTCCGCGCAACCT
>CAYWSR010000014.1:0-39490 GCA_964460385.1 uncultured Occallatibacter sp.
AAGAGCTGATGCTCGACCTGATGTACCACCTGCCCAACAACAAGCGCGTGCGCGACCTCGAGATTACGCGGGAGATGGTGGAGCGGCGCGACCTTTCGCTGTGCCTGCTCGAAAAGGCCGGCTAGCTTAGACCGGCTTCGCAGCTTCAACGACTCGACGGAAATGCACAAGACCCTCAGGCGCGAGCCTGGGGGCTTTGCTTTTCTGGGACGGAGGGAGCAGTGGCCTTCAGGCCACTGAAGAGCATCTGCTAACGAACCAGGGCTTCAGCCCAGGGCAGATCAGGACATTGAGTCAGGGCACGACTTTAGTCGTGCCACAAGCATCGCAAAATCAGGTCGGGCTTTAGCCCCTGAGGGATGTCTCTCGTTCTCAAATCGCGATCTTCGTCTCAATCGCGTCGTAGTCTGCCCGAACGCCTTTCGGGGAGGTCTCAAGAAGCCCCGCACCGGCAAGAGCCTGAACATCCGTATGGACGTTGCTGTAATCGCGTTTGAGCGCCTTGGCAAACGAGCGGATACTGGCCGGGATCGATCCGGCGCTGATCCGGTCGCCTATCCGCCCGGCTCGCTAAAAAAGGCCAAGAATCCGGCGCGGGGCTTGTCGAATTGCTTCGGCCTTCCGCCTCGGCATTGCTCTGAGGCATATTCGTGGATCCACCCGATCACGGACCTTGGTATTGCTTGAGGAACGCGTGCCAATCCTGCTCGGCGTCTGTGAACGACTTTCCAAAGACGTCCTGGAATCGCGACATCGTCGTGGCGGGTGAGTCGGAATGGCTGGCGCCCGGAAAGAGCTTGAGCACAGCCGTTATACCGTAGGTGTCGATGAGATAACGAACGAACGAGCCCGCGATGGGGTAGCTCATGTTGGGGTCGAATGCCTCAAAGGTGTTTTGGTCCAGGAGGCTCGACAGCGCCGGAAGCTGGCCGGACTGAAGGTACTGCTTCGCCCAGTAGTGGGGTGAGTCGCCATTCCAATTCGGCGAATAGATCTTGTCCAGTGGATCGGTCTGATTCGCAACCGCCATGCCTTCATTGACGAACGGCGTGGGTATCCCGATGGTGGCTGTCAGCAGGTGAGTGGTTTCATGATTGTCGTCCGGCCAGATTATGTAAATCGAATCGGTCGACGTGTCGGAGTCTCCATTTCCCGCCATCCCCGTGAGCTGCTGCTTTTGATTGGCGTCAGTGAACTTGTAGTACTGGATCTTCTGTCCGAGACTTACTGACAGTTGGGCAGAGTCCCAACCATAGAAAGCTTCCTGGAAAGCGGGATTGACGCTGTCGCCCGGCGTGTAGTGATAGATGTAATGGGCGGATGTCTGTGTTTCCGTGAGGACGCTGTTCAGAGACGGGCGGGACACCCCCCCACAGGATGCCAGAAACAAAAACCCAGCGATCGGGAGAAGAAAGCTGAAAGCCCCGAGACCCCGGACTTTTTTGCGGCGTACGTAACCAAGCAACTCCATCCACTTGCCTGGGAGAACCCGGGCCAGCGCATCCCAGCTTTCAAAAGCAAGATGGCGATCCTGGAACGTCTCTCTTAGCTCGCCGCGATGCCATGCTTCAACAAACCGTTGCGATGCCCCACCCTCGATATCTTCCCAGATAGTAAGTTTGACTTTGCTCATTTCACTCCTCTGCGCCTCGCCGGATCGAGACGGCTGAAGGTGGACTTTCCTGGGTCATTCGCCTTCGGGGAATATTTTAGGTCAGTCCCCGCCCGATATGCGTAAATAGTGTCATGCCAGGCGGATCGCAAGCCCCACCTATTCAGCAGGACAGCTCCTTTGAACTCAGCATCATCATGCCCTGCCTCAATGAGGCTGAGACGCTGGAGACCTGCATTCGCAAGGCAATGGGCTACCTCGAGCGCGCCGGAATCCGCGGCGAGGTCGTGATCGGCGATAACGGATCCACGGATGGCTCGCAGCAGACCGCGCTTAGCTGTGGCGCGCGTGTCGTCAGGATCGAACAGCGCGGCTACGGCGCGGCGCTCTATGGCGCGACGCTGGCCTCCCGCGGCAAATACATCATCATGGGCGACTCCGACGACAGCTACGACTTCTCCAACCTCGACCCATTTATTGAAAAGCTTCGCCAGGGATACGACCTGGTCATGGGCAACCGCTTTGCGGGCGGCATCAAGCCGGGAGCCATGCCGTGGAAGAACCGTTACATCGGCAATCCCATTCTGTCGACCATCGGAAGAATCTTCTTTCATTGCCCGGCCAGGGATTTTCATTGCGGCCTTCGTGCTTACTCCCGCGAGGCATTCACGAGGATGGACCTGCGCACCACGGGAATGGAGTTCGCGTCGGAGATGGTCATCAAGGCGACGCTCGAACGGATGAAGATCGTCGAGGTGCCGACCACCCTGAGTCCGGATGGCCGCTCGCGGCCTCCCCATCTCCGGCCCTATCGCGATGGCTGGCGCCATCTGCGCTTCATGCTGCTCTACAGCCCCAACTGGCTCTTCCTGTTTCCGGGTTTGGCGTTGATGCTGGTGGGCCTTGCCGGAACCGCTCTGCTCGAGCAGAACTCGATTCAACTCCAGCATGCGCGGCTGGGCCATGCACGTCTAGGCCTTGACACGCTGATCTATCTCGCCTTCATGAGCGTCGTCGGCTATCAGTCGGTGCTGTTCGCGGTGTTGTCGAGGATCTATGCGATACAGGAGCATCTCTATCCTGCCACCCCCGGTTTCCGCCACATCTTTCGCTACATCAACCTGGAGCGCGGACTGATTGCCGGAGCATTGATTGCGCTGGCGGGCATTGCGGCCGCGATATATGCGTTCCTCATCTGGCGTCACGCCGGGTTTGGCGACCTGAATATCGAGCACGTGGCGCGCATTGTGATCCCCTCGGGCATGGCCATTACCCTGGGGATTGAGACCGTCCTCTTCAGTTTTTTCCTCAGCACGCTGGGCATCAACATCCGGCGACACTCCATGGAGAAACCCCGGGACTACGAGGCTGTTTAGTCCCGAATGGCCGGCACGGCCTCGGTTTTCCTTCGGACCGTAAAAAGGGCCCAGAGTCAATTCGCTGTACAATTTCATTAGGAACCGCTGAGCCGGAGCCGGCAGCGTTTTCGGCACGTCCAACTCCCTGGGGGCATTATGACAACTTCCCGCGAAAAAAACGAACCGCGCAAGCTGCCCATGATGCCCATTCGCGACATGGTCATCTTTCCCTACATGATGACCCCCTTCGTCGTTGGCCGCGAGTCCAGCGTGCGCGCGCTGGAAGAGGCCCTCAGCGGCGACCGCAAGATCTTTCTCGCCACCCAGCACGACGCCTCCATCGACGAGCCCAAAGCCAAGGACATCTACCAGGTCGGCTCCATCTGCAACATCGTGCAGAGCGTCAAAATGCCCGACGGCAACATCAAGGTGCTGGTCGAAGGCGTCGAGCGCGCCAAGTCCCTCGAGGTGAACGATAGCGACGGCTTCTTCGTCGCCACAGTCCGCGTGGGCAAGTCGCAGTTTGAGTTGACGCCCGCGGTCGAACAGTTGATGCAGCGCGTGACCGGCCTCTTCGAGCAATACGTCAAGCTCCAGCAATCGCTCAACTACGAAACCATCATCGCCACCGTGCGCATGGACGAGGCCGCCAAGCTCTCCGACACCATAGCCGCAAATCTCCAGCTCGGCATTGAAGAGAAGCAGGAACTCCTCGCCATCTTCGATCCCGCCGCGCGCCTCGCGCGCATCGCCGACGTCCTCGACGTCGAAATCGAGAAGCTCGACCTCGATCGCAACATCCAGTCGCGCGTCAAGCGCCAGATGGAGCGCGCCCAGAAAGAGTACTACCTCAACGAAAAGATCAAGGCCATCCAGAAGGAACTGGGCCGCGGCGAAAAGAGCGAGTTCGACGAGCTGCGCAAGAAGATCGAAGCCGCCGGCATGCCCAAGGAAGTGCTCGACAAGGCCATCCAGGAGCTCAAGAAGCTCGAAGCCATGCCGCCCATGAGCGCCGAGTCCACCGTCAGCCGCAACTACATTGACTGGCTGCTCGCCGTGCCGTGGAAGAAGCGATCCAAAGAGACGCGCTCCATCGATCACGCCGAAAAAGTCCTCAACGCCGACCACTACGGCCTCGAAAAAATCAAAGACCGCATCCTCGAGTTCCTCGCCGTCCGCCAGCTCGTCAAGAATCCCAAGGGCTCCATCCTCTGCTTCGCCGGCCCTCCCGGAGTCGGCAAAACCTCCCTCGGCATGTCCATCGCCAAGGCCACCGGCCGCAAGTTCGTCCGCCTCTCTCTCGGCGGCGTGCGCGACGAAGCCGAAATCCGCGGCCATCGCCGCACCTACATCGGCGCACTCCCCGGCCAGATTATCCAGCACATGAAGCGCGCGGGCACCAAGAACCCCGTATTCCTGCTCGACGAAGTCGACAAGATGGCCTCCGACTTCCGCGGCGATCCCGCCTCCGCCCTCCTCGAAGTCCTCGATCCCGAGCAGAACACCACCTTCCAGGATCACTACCTCGACGTCGACTACGACCTCTCGCAGGTCTTGTTTGTAGCAACCGCCAACGTCATGCACACCATTCCCGCCGCGCTGCAGGACCGCATGGAAGTCCTCCGCCTCCACGGCTACACCGAGCAGGAAAAGCTCGAAATCGCCCGCCAATACCTCGTCAAGAAGCAGCGCGCCCAGACCGGCCTCACCGAGAAGCAGATCTCCTTCGCCGACGATGCCATTCTCGACATCATTCGCGGCTACACGCGCGAGGCGGGCGTGCGCAACCTTGAGCGCGAGATCGGCAACGTCTGCCGCAAGGTGGCGCGCACCGTCGTCAAGCAGGGCGCAAAGCACCGCGAAGAAATTACCGCCGCCAATATCGCCGACTTTCTCGGCGTGGCCAAGTTCCGCGACAGCGAGGTGCACGAGAAGAGTGAAGTCGGCCTCGTCACCGGCCTCGCGTGGACCGAGGTCGGCGGCAGCATTCTTACCATCGAGGTGCAGGTGCTCGATGGCAAGGGCAAGCTCACCATCACCGGCCAGCTCGGCGACGTCATGCAGGAGTCAGCCCAGGCCGCCCTCAGCTACATTCGCGCCCGGGCAGCGGCGCTCGGTCTCACGCGCGAGTTCTACCGCAACGTCGATCTCCATGTGCACGTGCCCGAGGGCGCAATCCCCAAGGACGGCCCCTCCGCCGGCATCACCATGGCCACGGCTCTCGCCAGCGCGCTCGCGAAAATTCCCGTCCGGCGCGACATCGCCATGACCGGCGAAATCACCTTGCGTGGCAAGGTGCTGGCCATCGGCGGGCTCAAGGAAAAACTCCTGGCTGCGCTGCGTGCTGGGATCTTTGAGACCATCCTTCCGCGCGCCAACGAGAAAGACGTGGCCGAGCTTCCTGACAACATCAAGAAGAAGATGAAGCTCCACTTCGTCGACTCCATGGACGAGGTGCTCACTCTGGCTCTCGAGCGCCCGCTGCCCACGCCGCTCGCCGAGGACTCCGAAGTCCTCTCCACCGTCCCCCCCGCCACCACCGACATCGCCCCCGGCGCCCAGGCGCAGTAGACCCACCGAATGACGGGCGCTGCAATGTTCGAGCGGTACACAGAACAGGCCAAGCGCGTGATTTTCTTCGCGCGCTATGAGGCTGGCCGTCAGCCGTCTCCCATCATTACGTGTACCCACCTTCTTCTCGGCCTCACCCATGATCCTGCCTCACGAGCTAACCTGATCCGGCCGTTCGGCTCCAGGGAATCCTACCTCCGCTCCATCCTTGGCCTCCCGCTGCAAAAGGGACGACCGGGGCCGTCGGACCTCACCATGAATCTTCCTCTGGAGCTGGATGCGAAGCGGGCCTTGGCCTTGGCGGCGCAGGAAGCGGACCTTGACGGCTCTCAAACGCTCGATACAGACCACATTCTGCGCGGACTGCTGGCCCTCCCCAACGCTGCCTCCGTGGCGCTCGCGTCCATGACCATCGACCTCGATCAAGCCCGCGCCGCATCCAGGCAGCAGCGCTCCGGGGGAATCGCCTCCCAGCTCACCCTTTTGCGCCGGGCAATCCTCTGGCTGCGAGCCCGGCCGCTTCGCTTCATAAGAAGGTTTGCGGTATGGATCGCCTGCGCAATCCTCTTCCACCTTTTTCTCCTGCTTCTCGTCCTCATATTCAACTGACCCCGCGGGGTGCCCCATCCTTCGCCTCTTCGCTGGCGAAGGGTGGGAGACCATACTCTCAACCACCCCACTCTCGACCCGCCCACACACTGAGGGTGCCCCATTCATTCCACAGCAACGCGGTGGGATGGGTGGGTGACCGGAGGGCCGGCCCATCGCGACGCCCCGGAGGGGCGGCATGAGGATAGCCCCGGGTGAACCCTGAGGGAAGCGAAGGGGCAACCCGGGGAAAGCCGCCCAAAAGAATCCCTCGCGCCCCGTTGGCGGCGCGACGAACCGTTGCAGCCTCACCCTCGTACGTCAGGAGCGAAGGTCGCCGGTCACCTCCATATCCGTCAACAAATTCCAATGCCGCGCCTTCGCCGTCCGTTTCTGCCGGAGCTTTTTCCGCTCCTTCTCGCTCATCCCCTCGTCGCAGAGCGTGTCCTCACCCGCCAGACGCGAGCGCTCAATCCCCACCTTCGCCGCCTCCAGCAGCTTCCCTTGCCATGGGTCGTGAAGTTTTTTTGCGAGATCTTGTGCCACGTCCACCACAAATCCCAGCCGGTTCTGTCGGTCATGAATCTTCGCATTCCTCAGAACCAGCCCCCAGCCTCCTAAAAATCGCCCGCGGCTTTTGCGTAGAATTACCCTCTCTTGGCGCACACTGCAAATATGCCACCACCGGGCGTCCTTGATCTCTGATCTCTGATCTCTGACATCTGATCTCTGGAGCACCATGCGAACCGTCAAAAACATCACCGTAGCCGTCGATCCCGAGCTCTACCGTCGGACGCGGAGACTTGCCGTCGAATACAACACCTCCGTCACCGACATGGTGAGGTTCCTGCTCTTGGTCATGCCGGAGGCGCTGAAGTCCGCGCGCTATCCCGGTGGCCGCCCTCAGTTCGGCTCCGCGGCCGTCCGCGCCCGAGCGGCCCTTGTCGCCTCCGCAGCTCAGCCGCCAGCCAAGCCGGAAGTCCTTCAAGCGGCAGAGGTTACGTCAGCTTCGATGCCCGGGGCCACAACCAACACGCAAGCCGTTACACACCCCAATTATTCCCCTAACTCATTTCCCTTCAGTCAGATAGCCAAGTTTTCGCATACCCCCCTCCCATTCTCAAATTCCTCCTGTAAAACTGTAAAAGCCACTCAAACCACTTCCCTTCAACCACTTAGCGTCGTACAGTCGCCGTTATTACAATTCTTGCATTCCAGTACTTTACTCATTACAAAGACCTTACAAGCCTTCAATTTGATCCGGCATAATGAATAAGTAGACAAAAGGCGGCTTTTTCCTGCGTTTCACTACACAATTCATGCTCTCGGCGATGGCTTCAGAGCAGTTTCCTGCCTCGGATTTGCCCGAAATTGCCTTTCTTGGCCGCTCGAACGTGGGCAAGTCGAGCCTGCTGAATGCGCTCGTTGGCGAGAAGGCGGCAAAGGTTTCCCAAACGCCGGGACGCACGCGCGCCATCAACTTTTTTCTGCTTTCGAACGAGACCAAAGGGAGAAAAAAAATCATCTTCGCCGATCTTCCCGGCTACGGATATGCCAAGATCTCGAAGTCGATATCGGCCGAGTGGCCAAAGTTCATCGAGCCGTATTTGGCCAATCGCCCAACGCTTGTCCTCTGCGTATGCCTCGTCGACTCAAACGTCCCGCCGCAGAAGGGCGACATTATGTTGCTGGACTGGCTGCGCTCCGCGGGCCGCGACTTCGCCGTAGTGGCCACCAAGGCCGACCGGCTGAGCGGCAATGAACGCGTGCGCAACCTGGCGGCGCTCAAGAAGGCCCTCGAGGTCGACTCGCTTCTGGCAGTCTCGTCAAAGACCGGCTACGGGCTCAAGGAGCTTTGGGCGCGGATCGGCGAGGCAAGCATCGGCCAGCCGGGTCCCGGCGCGCCAACGGAATAGACTCAAAGCCCCTTAAATGAAGTCGATGCGAACCACAATCGGAATCTCGCCGGACGCAACGCCCGCGCGCATGCGTTGAGCGATTCTGTTGGCTGCGGGCGTGGAGCAACGTAGGACACGCACATTTCGCGCGAGCCTTCCCATATACCTCGGAGCGAGGTGGAGCCAGCGCCGGGCAACCTGCGCGGAAGCGCTTTGGTCTGGAGCAAGATAGTCCATCGCAATAACGTCGAGCCGCGGCAGCCATTGCGCGGGAGCTTCGTCGACGCTCCACGTTATGAGCGACTCGTTCTGTGCCGGGCCAATCGGCGCGACCAGCACAGGACTGTCGCCAAAGGTCAACGCAGCGCGCGTGGAATCCGGCGCGCTGCCAAAGTCTAATTCGCGAACCAAATCCGGCAGCACGCCTCGTTCAAGCATCTCCTGCTCGATAAATGCGGGTTGGGCGGCTACACAGACGGCGACGGGCTCGCGCTTGCGGATCTCGTTCTTCAGAATGCGCAGGGCTTCGGAAAGGTCGGTGACCAGAAAGTCGGCGACGCCGTCGTGGATCGACTGCTTTTGCGCGACGGAGTCGGCGCTGACATCAAGGGAAGCTGCGCCGGCGATGTTGGCTGCGACCATCAACGCTCGGCCGTTCTCATCCATTTCGCCCACGTAGAGCAGCCACCCGCCCAGACCATTCTCGGCTGATTGTGCGTGGCGGATAACAGACGCGTAGAAGCGCTCGACAAGTAGTAGAAACGCGAGCGGCGACGCGGGATCGGGCGAATGTTTGGGGTCGGGGGCGAGTGCGGGATCGAGATCGTAGGCCATTGATGGGCTACTGCTCGAACTGCTCTTTGGGATTGAGTTTGCGGACGAAGAAGACGAACTGGCCGGGCTCGGCAACGACCTGGAGCTTGTCGGGAACCTTCTTGCCGACGCAGTTGTTTGGGGCGACGGTGCCCGAGGAGAGGATGTCGGCAACCGAGTACCAATGGTCAAGGGGGGCGGGTTGTTTGGCCGAAGTCCTCGCCTCGCTGGAGTCGCAGTTCACGTAGGTCTGCGTGGTGCTGTCGTAGGTGGCGTGGAGGGAGATGGTTTCGGCGTCCGGTGGGAGCGTCACTTTGGCAGTGCCGTCTTCGTTTTCCTCGACCCAGTTGTTGTGCGGAATCTTCTGGTGGTTGATGCGCACAATGAAGTCGCTGGTTGCGATGGGCTTCCCGGTGCGGCCGTCCATCATACGCAGGGTGATGACCTTGGGCGCGCCGCCGGACGGCGCGGGAAGCGCGCCGCATAGGACGGGCAAGAGGACAGAGAGCGCAATCGTGCGGGAGACGGGACGGAGCTTCATGCCCTTTAAGAATAGCCTGAAGCGGCTACCATGTGGAGTAGGATTGGCCGTCGGATCCGGTCTCGTTGGAACCAGAGTGAACATCGTCCACGCCGGGGTCGGTTTGGTCGAGGGAGTGATAGGAGTCGCTCGTGTCGGTCACCCATGTGGTGTCGCTGTGGGTCATAGGGTCCTCGGGGATCTTCTTGAGGTACTGCTCCTGCACAAGATCGTCGAGCGACTGGGGTGCCTTCTGCTTGTCCATGGTGTAGGAGTCGATGGCAGACCTGAGGACGTGGAGATCTTCTCTGAGGACGGCTTCGCGGGCGAGCTTGACGGTGGTGACGTAGCGGGGCACCGCCACCAGCAGCAGGATGCCGATGATGGCCATGACGATCATGAGCTCCACCAGCGTAAAGCCTGCCTCGTGTTGTTGCTTCTTTCGCACCGAAAACCTCGGTAATCCTGCTCGGTCCGTGGCCGCCAGAAATGTGCGGCGAACGGCAGAGTGCTACCAGTCAGAGTACTTGGTTCCGTCCAGGGCCGTGCCCTGGGATTTGGAATAGACGTCGAAGACAGACTGTCCGCCGTAAGAGTCGGACTTGGGGTCGTCCTGCATGGAGTGCAATCCCCATTCGGTCTTGCCGGTCATTGGGTCGACAGGAATGCGGCGGAGAAACTTGACCTTCTTGCCCTGAACATCGACACCGTTGACGAGGGTCTCAAGATCGGGCGGGTAGTTTTGACTATCGACCTTGGTTTGGAAGGCGTGCTGGTCGGCGGCGTCCTTGTAGTGATCGATTGCGTCGCGCATCTCCCAGAGATCGCGGCGGAGCTCATGTTCCTTCTCGCGCTTGATGACGAAGATGGTCACCGGAATTGCGGCCGAAGCGAGAATGGAAAGAATGGCCACGGTAATGATGAGCTCGACGAGGGTGAGGCCGCGCTCCGATCGCCGGCGGGGGCGAGAGCCGCGCGCGGGTAGCGAGTCGGCTCCTTCGAGCGATGCGGATTGCGTCGAGTTGCGCCGAGTTCTCATTGAATTACTTCACCGTAATGCTTACGGTGTTTCCCTTGCCTGGTAGGACCGCCTGGGCGCTGGTGACGGCTGCGGCGCGGGTCATGGAGATTGAGCTCTGGCCGGCGACCTTGGCCTGGAAGCTGAGTACGCACACAACGCCAGCACCGGTCACCCCGGCTGCACCGGGCGGCCGGGCGGCATTGATTGTGATGTTGCCGGGGCCATCGTCGCGGTGAACGAGGGCGACGGCCTGGCCGTCGCGACTGAGCAGGTCGCCGGGGTTCACGTTGACCAGCGAGAGGCTCGCTGGGTCGTACTGGATCTGAAGCGGGACGGACGCAATGTCAGTGGCGCCCAGAAGAACGACGGGGACCTGGAAGGTGGCGCCAGCAGCCACCGGCTGCGTGGGCGCGTTGAACATTAGGGACACGGCGCCGGCAGGTGTAGGAGACGTGGCGGGCTGTGCGGCAGCCTTTGCGGCGGTCCGGCCGTTGGCGTCGGCGGAGGCCGACATCTGAGCGAGCGCGGCGGGGGCTGCGGCCATGGCACTTTGGCCCGGCACCACACCAAACGAGCGGGCTCCCGCCGCCGGGTGATTGGCGGGATTGGAGGGATTTGCGGAAACCGGGGAGTTTGCCGGCGAGCCCGTTGTCGCGGCTGGGACGGTTTCGGCGGCGGCCGGGGTGTGGCGCAGCTCGATGGTCTGGTTGCCCGGACCAGTGTCAATCGTGCGCAGGTTGACCTGGTCAAGGCTCTGCGAACGGACGACGTGGGGAACGACGAGGAAGACGAGCTCGTCGTCGGAGATGGTGTGGTCCTTGGAACCGAAGAGGTACTTCAGGATGGGTATCGAGCTGAGACCCGGGATGCCGTTCCAGGAGACCATCTCCTGCTTGTCCTGAATGCCGCCGAGGACGGTGGCCTCGCCCTCGCGCAGGCGGATGACCTGGTCGACGACACGCTGGGAGAGGATAGGCTCAGTGACGCCGCTGATGGTGACCGAGCCGCTCTGCGAGGTGACTTCGATCTTGATCTTGAGGGTGACGTCGCGGTCGTAGTGGACGGTGGGCGTCATCTCGATGTTGACGCCGACGTCCTGGTATTGAAACTGGGTGTTGACCAGTGAGCTGACAACGGCAGTGGCCGCGCCGGTTTGATAGGAACCCGTCGCGATGGGGATCCGCTCACCGATCTTCATGGTGGCCTTTTGCGCGTCGGTGGCGCGAATGCGGGGGTTCTGGAGGATCTTGGTGTTCGAGTCTGTAAGCAGCAGGTTCGCAGTGGCCGCGCCCACGGTGACGGCGAAATCAGTGGCTTTGAGGTGGGCGAGGTTATAGAGCGTCAAATTGCTGGTTGAGGTTGCGCTGGTAGTGCCCGTTGTGGTCGACGTGGTGCTGGAGGTCGACGAAGTGGAAGGCGGATTGAGAGCGATGCCGACGCTTGAGGGCCATTCGATGCCGAGGGTGCGCTCCCAGTTCTTGCTCACTTCGAGGACGGCGATATCGACGACAACTTCTGCGCGGGCCTTGTCGAGGTCGTTGACCAGCTTCTGGCAAAGAAGCAGCTCATCGGGCGTTCCGCGCACGACGATGGCGTTCTGGCTCTGGACGGCGTAAACCTTCAGGTTGGCGCCGAGGACATTGCGAAGCGCGGTCTGAACGTCGTTGAGGTCGTTCTGCTGCCAGGCGTTGGAGAGGTAAAAGGTCTGGATGGCCTGCTCGTCGAGCTCGGTTCGCTTGGCGCGGCTGTTTTGCGCGACGAAGATGGTGTTCTCCGTAATCGGACGCCAGAAGGTGCCGGAAAGAGTGCCGACAATGCGCAGCGCGTCGCGGAGGTTCATGTTGGTGAGATCGACCTGGATGCGCTTGGAAGTGTAGTCGGGATCGAAGAGGACGTTGATGCCCGCGGCCTTGCCAATGGCCTGGTAAACGTCCTTGGCATCCCCGGTATAGTGCAGGGTGAGCGGTTCGGTGGAGATGGGCTTGAGCTCGACCGGGGAGCTCATCGTGTCGAGTTCTGCGCTCGTGGCAGCCTCCTGCGGAAGGCTTGTCTCCGAGCCGGGAGAAGCCGCTTGGCCGTGCTTGAGGCGAAGCTTGGCAATCTCCTGCTGGGCGGCTTCGTTGCCGGGGTCGATCTCGGCGGCGTGGAGCAGCTCGACAAGCGCACCTTGCTCATCACCGGCCTGGACCAGCTTGCGGCCTTTGGTCAGATGGACAGCAGAGTCGGTGACGCGCACGCGAGCAAGAGCGGTGCGGATGGCGAGGTCTTTCGGAGCCTTGGCCTGGGCCTGCTGGTAAAGGTCGAACGCGCCATCGTAATCTTCGCGGGCCTCGGCGTTCTCACCGCGCTTGAAGAGAGCGTTAGCCGACTGCGCGTGGAGGGGTACCGCGGCGAGCCCGGCGAGGACGAGCAGGAATGCGGCTGCGATCCGGATCGGAAGGCGGAAAAGGGAGGGCCGGAAAGTTGCAAAGCAGAAAAGCACGGGCTTGAGAAGAGCGACGGCACCCGGTCTGAACAGGCTGCGGTTCATTTGACTCCCAGGCGTCGTACCCAGTCCGATGAACGAATCGGAGCCGTGCGGGCAACGTTGGCTGCCCGGGACGCTGATTTCATTGGTGGTTGCTGCTATCCAACGATCCCTCATTCTAACAAAGCTCCATTGGGGCGGGCGAAACAAGGCCGATGCTAGGATTAAGATTTGAGGGCATTTCCCCATGGCGCGCCAAACCAGTCACGTGATCGTTCAGCCCGCAACTCCGGGGCCGCAGAATGCCGCCCGGCCGCGCAATCCGGTGGCATCGGGAGAACGCGATGCGGCGCACAATCGGATGGCCAGCCACAACTATTTTTTGCTGGAGAAGTTCGAGGCCGGCGTGGCGCTGCGGGGAACGGAAGTGAAGTCGATCCGGGAGGGCAAGGCGAACCTGAAAGACGCCTACGGGCTGATCAAGGACGGCGAGGCGTTTTTGCTGAACCTGCATATCGGGCCTTACTCCCATGGCAACATGGCCAACCATGACGAAACCCGCACCCGCAAGCTGCTCATGCACCGGGAAGAGGTTCGCAAGCTACTGTCTAAGACGCAGATCAAGGGACATACGCTCATCCCCACGCGGCTCTATTTCCGCAATGGACGGGTGAAGTGCGAACTGGCCGTGGCCAAGGGCAAGCAGGACTGGGACAAGCGCGAGACCGAGAAGCGGCGCGAGGCCGACCGAGATGCCCGCGCAGCCATCAACGCCAGCAAAAGGAAGGGTGGCCGCTAAGGCATTTCCCATTCGCCGAGCGAAAGTTCCGGCCAGCGATCAGCCTGCGCCGCTGCGGACCAGTGGCCGTGCCAAACTTCGGGTACGCCGCCTGGTCCAGGCAATCCCATCCAGAATCGGACGATCCACCAGCGCTTCCACAAGGGTGGCAAGCAGAAGGCTCGTTGCTATAAACGCAACCAGGAGGATCGTAGTCTGCCATCGGGCATGAAACCTCACATACAGAGCTGCAAAGACCGTCAGCAGCAGGGGCAGATGCACCAGGTAGAGCGGAAATGAAACTCTTCCCAGGAACCGGCAGACGGGGCCGGAGAGCCGTTCCTGAATGGACGGCGAATGGAGAATTGCCAGAAAGATCAGCGCGGCCGCCAACTGTGGAACTGCGCTGTTAAAGACTCCCGGTTTGAGGAAACCAGGCAGACGCGGCAGGCCCACCCGTTCGGAAAACCCAAATGCTGGGAAACCAAGCAGAATCCCCCAGGCCAGCGTTGGCCAGACCGGCGCGCGGAGTGGCTTTCCCGCCTGCTGTCGGCTCAGAATCCAGCCGCCCAAAGTGAAGCCCAGGTAGTAGGGTTTCACCAGCGAAATAATCGCGCAGATCGAGCCCGCCAGCGTGCGCCAGCGCCCTTTCGGCAAGGCATAAACCAGGTAGATTGCGAACGAGGCCTTCGCTTCAAGCTGCATCGTCCAGAGCGCGCCATTCCACAGGGAAGTTCCGTGCAGAAACACTCCGGCAAGGCCGTCCTCCAGGGCATTGCCGATTCCCGGAATGGCGCCGTGGTAGAGCGTGAACAGCCAACCGTGCGGCAAAATGGCGTACACCTGCTCAGTGGCTCTGGGAAACAGGGTCAAGAGCCCCCACGCCAGAACTGTGCTTGCCGCCGAGGGCAGAGCCAGGCGCAAATAACGCAACACCACGTTCACGTAAAGGGGGTCGGCGCCGCGACTGGCTGCTCGGGACACAACATATCCGCTCAGCACAAAGAAAACCGACACGCTGAAGGTTCCGTTGATCAGAATCCCCAGCGGGGTGTCCACAACCCAAAGCGGTAGGGCGCCAGAGACAGGATTGAGCCAGGGGACAAAGGCCGCTGCGAAGTGGGAAAAGACAACGACCATGGCGGCAACCCCGCGCAGTCCGTCCAGCGCTATAAACCGGGGTTGACTTGCCGGCGACGAGGCCGTTTCCTTCTCGATTGGACTGTACTGCATTGGGATCGATTCTATCCATAAGCACCCACTCCCGGTTATCAACTTCTGGCTGGTAAATGAAACAATGGGAACCATGAAGACTGAGCTTTCTTTTGCCCCTCCCGCGGGATTCGAAACCGCATTGCTGGCCGTTCTGGCTTGGGACACACAAACCCAAAAAGGACCCGATGCAAAGCCGGAGCCAACCCTGTTGACCTCGGACGAGGAGATTGCAGCGGCGGTCAGGTTCGTTCTAGCCGGTGGAGAGTTCAAGGCCGCCGCCAACGAAACGCTATTGCTTCATGCGCCTACGGGGCTGAACGCCAAACGTCTCCTTGTGGTGGGATTGGGCAAGAAGGCCAAGACAACGGTGCACTCGATTCGGCTGGCCGCGGGAACGGCGGTGCGCTTCTGTAAACCGCGCGGATTGAAGGAACTGGTGCTGGTATTGCCGGAGGCTGGGTCGTTTCCGCCGGGGCGGTGCTGCCGGGCGGTGGCAGAAGGCGCGATGACCGGGGATTTTGACTCGGACACCTATCGCAGCGAGCGTAAGGACCTGAGCGTGGAGTCGTTCACGCTGGTTGCTCCGGGAAACGTCGATCAGGACGCGCTCCAGGCGGCATTTGCCGAGGGCGTGGTCGTTGGCGAGAGCCAGACATTTGCGCGGTCTCTGGTGAACGAACCGGGAAACAAGCTGACGCCGACGATTCTTGCGGCACGAGCGGCGGAGATGGCCGCGCAGGTTGGCTTGCAGTGGGAGGTGCACTCCACCGAGAAGCTTCACGAGCTGAAGATGGGCGCGTTTGCTGCGGTTGCGCAGGGCTCGGCCGAGCCGCCGGCGCTGATCGTGCTGCGGTATGAGCCCGAAGGCGTGACGGAAGGGCCGATGCTCGGCCTCGTCGGCAAGGGCATCACATTTGATACGGGCGGCATCTCCATCAAGCCATCCGACAACATGGAAAAGATGAAGTACGACATGGCCGGCAGCGCGACTATGCTGGGGGCAATGCGGGCCATTGCGCTGCTGAAGCCGAAGGTGCGAGTACTGTGCGTGGTTTGCTCGGCAGAGAACATGCCGGATGGGAAGGCGTACAAGCCGGGGGACGTGGTGACTGCGATGTCAGGCAAGACGATCGAGATTATCAACACCGATGCCGAGGGGCGGCTGGTGCTGGCCGATGGCTTAGCCTATGCGCGGCAACTGGGCGCGACGCACCTGATCAACGCGGCGACGCTGACAGGCGCGATCGGCGTGGCGCTGGGAATGGTGAACGCAGGGGCTTTCTCCAACGACGATGCGACATTTGAGAGGTTCGGCGCGGCGCTTGAGACGTCAGGAGAAAAATTCTGGCGAATGCCGTTGGGCGAGGAGTACGCCGATCTGATCAAGAGCGACATTGCGGACATCAAGAACACTGGAGGGCGTTACGGTGGGGCCTCCACGGCGGCGGAGTTCCTGCACAAGTTTGCGGAAGACACACCCTGGATTCACCTGGATATTGCTGGGATGGCTTGGATCGACGAGACCCGGCCGTATATTGCCAAGGGCCCAAGCGGAGTAGCGGTGCGGTCGATCCTGGAGTGGGTAAGGAGCTACGGCTGACTACATCGCCTGCGGGCTTTCGATGCCGAGCCACGCCGGCTACCTACGCTTTCTTTTGGCCTTCTTGTACTGCTTCGGTTTGGGCGCGCTGTGTTCAAGGTTTGGAAGGCTCCAATACCAGTCCTTCCAACCCTGATCAAAGTTCACATCTGCCAACACATGGATCCCTTTCCACCAGGAGATTCGACTAACCACTGCGAATTCAAATGGGGTCCATTGGCCATTTCCGTAAATGCGCCTCCGCCCAATGACATCGCTCCGATCAATGGACGACTTTGTGATCGGCCCAGCCACGGTCACCGATTCCTCGTCCAGGGACACCCGGTAAGTGAAAGCAAGCAAGACGAAGTAGATCCCGGAAACCGCAAATAAGACAGCGGCAAGAATCATCCAAGGGCCGGAGGGACCTCCCGCTTTCCCCGCGAAAATGCCACTGACGATGAACATTAGCATTCCGATCAAGCAGATGCGCGCTTTGCCGAAGATATTCAGCTTATAAACGCTTCTTTTCTGGGGTTCCAATGCATCCGTCTTCGTAACTGCCTGCCTTTCCCTTGACACGATCGCTGCCGGCTGCTGTCGGCTCTCGCTACATCGCCTGCGGGCTTTCGATGCCAAGCCAGGAGAGCGCGAGGGTGAGCTCGCGGAGCGCAATTGCAGCAACGGCGAGCAGGAAGGTTTTGCGCGCAGGGTCGGGCTCGGTGAGGATGTGGTGGTCGTGGTAAAAACTGGCGAACTCCTGCGCAAGCTGGAAGGCATGCTTTGCAAGATGGGCCGGCTCGGATGTGGCGATGCATTGGTCGAGGATCATGGTGCGGCGGCCGGCGCGCAACAACAGAGCCCAGATGACGAGATTCTCGTCGCCGGCGATAAACGGCGCGGGATCGATTGACGCGAAAGCCTCCAAAGCCTCTTCGGGCGTAGTGCCGGCGTTCTCAAAGATGCGGCGGATGCGCACGACGGCGTACTGGATGTATGGTCCGGTTTCGCCCTCAAAGCTCAGCGCGTCCCTAAAATCAAAAGCGATCACCGTATTGCGCGTGTACTTGAGCATGAAGTAGCGCAGGGCACCGATGGCAATCTGCCTGGCGATGGCGAGGCGCTCGGCTTCGCTGCGCGCGGCCTGCCGCTCGTTGACAAGGATCTGGGTCGCGGCAATGAGCTTGTCAATCAGGTCGTCCGCCTTGACGCCGAAGCCTTTGCGGCCGCTGACCAGGATATAGGGACTAGCGATGTCTTCCTGTGCCACCTCGTAGCCCATCTCGAGAGCGCAGCGCGGGGTGAGAGCGACCTTCTCATAGCCGAAGTGGATGCAGTGATCTGCCTGATCGACGAATCCCATCCCTCGCAGAGCCTGAACGAGATTTGCCTGCGGATCGTTTTGCCGCACATCGATGACGTTGTAGATTGCCTGCGCGCCGCCGAACTGCGGATGCTTTTCCTGGCCTTGGACAGCTGAGATCCAGCACTCATGATCGGGGTATGTGAAGAATGGCTCGTAGCCGAAGTCCTTGCCGAGCAGGCCAAACTTCCATAAGTGATAAGCAATGTCCTTGCCGACATAAGTGACGGTGCCGTTGGAGCGGACAATCACCTTCGCGTCCTCGTCTGTTTCGCCCTCGGTGACCTCAGCGCCGGGCCGCATCATCACCCAGCAACCCTTGTTCTTGCCCTCCGTCTCGAAGTAGAGGACGCCGGACTGCTTCATCAGATCGAAGGCAGCATCCCAGAATTTCAGATGCAGGATCTCGCTCTCGCGCGGAAGGAAGTCATACTCGATGTCGAGGCGCAGCATGGTCTCTAGATGGCGGCAGAGAACGGCAGTAGAGATGAGCTCGGCAACCTCGGCAGTTTCATTGCCGCCGTGCTCGATCTCGCGCAGCGTGGCGTAGCGCAATTTCTTCCGCGCTTCGTTCTCTTCGTCAGTTCCCTGCTCGTACCATTGCGACGTGCGGGCGTAGACGTCCCAGCAGAGGTAGTCGATCGCCGCGGCGTGACCGGCCGGGCCTTGAGCACGCCGCTCGCAGTCGGCAACAAGGGCACGAATATCTGCAATGGATTTTCTCTCGAAATGGATGAATCCAACGACAACATCAGCAACCTGGACACCTGTGTTGTCGATGTAGTTCTGCACATCGACCTTCTGGCCAGCCGCCCGGAGAAGCCGAACGAAGGTGTCGCCGAGGATGGCGTTGCGCAGGTGGCCGATGTGCGCGGCCTTGTTGGGGTTGATGGAGGTATGTTCAACCAGCGCGTGGATCCCGGTTGCCGCCAGCGGGCCGAATTCTGTGGCCGCAATGCCACGGACGGCCACCGCCCGATTGAAGCGCGCATTGATGTAGCCCGCCCCCGCGACCTCAAAGCCGGCAAATCCGGGAAGCGTTCCCAGCACGGAAACGATCTCGGCGGCGATAACTTTGGGCGCTTTGCGCAGCTTGCGGGCGAGTTCGAAGGCGATGGGGGTGGAGAGTTCGCCGAACTTCAGGTCGGGGGGGATCTCCATGGGGATCGCGGCGAGCTCGAGATCGTACTTGAGTTTGAGGACCAAGCGCAGATGCTCGCTGAGCCGCTTCTGGAGTTCGAGATACAAGGGAAATGCCTCAAAAACGCTTGATTTACAAGGACAATTCTAACAGGCACTCTCAGTTCTGCTGGTTTGACGCTCCTTACCCGGGCCCCTAAGATGAAGAGAGAGATTGCCTTAGCGACTCTCGCTTGATGACGGAGAACGAGGAGCATTTACGCGCACATGCCCGACTCCCCCAATCCGGCCCGCTACTACCTGACCACGCCGATCTACTACGTGAATGCGCGGCCACACCTGGGGCATGCCTATTCAACGATTGTGTGCGATGCGATTGCGCGCCGGAAGCGGGCGTTGGGGATCGACACATGGTTTCTGACGGGTACCGACGAACACGGCCAAAAGATTGAGCGCTCCGCGGAGAAGGCGGGAAAGACGCCGATGGAGTTTGCTACCGCGATCTCGAGCGAGTTTCGCGGCCTGTGGAGTCGCCTGCACATCACCAACGACGACTTCATCCGCACTACCGAAGAGCGGCATATCCGCGGCACGCAGAAGCTGTTCAAGACGCTGTGCGACAAGGGGTACATCTACAAGGGGTCGTACACCGGGCAATACTGCGTGAGCGACGAGGCGTATGTGGATGGGCCCCCTGGGACCGTGTGTCCGGACTGCGGCCGCATGACGGAGACAGTGAGCGAAGAGAACTACTTCTTCAAGCTGTCGGCATTTGAGCGGAAGCTGCTCGAGTTTTACGAGGCGAACCCTGATTTCATGGGGCCGGATTCGACGCGGCGCGAGGTGATTTCCTTTGTCCGCGGCGGACTGAAGGACCTGTCGGTGAGCAGGACGAGTGTTTCGTGGGGGATTCCTGTTTCGGGCGACGAGAAGCACGTGGTGTATGTGTGGATGGACGCGCTCGCCAACTACATTACGGCACTTGGTTACGGGTCGGATGATCCGGTCGACCGGGCCCGGTTCGAAAAGTTCTGGCCGGCGGACATGCACCTGATCGGCAAGGAGATCAGCAGATTCCATTGCGTCTATTGGCCGGCGTTCCTGATGGCGGCAGGGATTGCGCTGCCGCGGTCGGTCCGCGCCAACGGGTGGTTGCTGTTTGACCAGAACAAGATGTCGAAGACACGCGGCAACATTGTGCGGGCCGAGACGGTGGACACGGTGCTGGGAGCGGATGCGCTCCGCTATTTCCTGCTGCGGGAGATTCCCTTCGGCCAGGACGGGAACTTTTCTTTTGATGCCTTGGTGCAGCGGTACAACGGAGACCTGGCCAACGGTTATGGGAACCTGGCGAGCCGCGTGGTGAACATGGTACACAAGTACTTCGGCGGAATCGTGCCGGAGACGGGTCTGGAGACTCCCGCGGAGGTCGCGCTTTGCGTGAGTGCGGTCCGGGCGATTGCGGCATTTGGGCCGGCGTTTGACGAGTTCAGCTTTTCTGAAGCGTTAAAGAGCCTGTGGGTTCTGGTAGCAGAGACCGACGGGTATCTGACGGCGAATGCCCCGTGGAAGAAGCGGCCCGAGACTAGCGGCGAGGAGTTTGCTGCGCTGCAGGCGCGCGTGTTGGCGACCGCGTCGGAGGCGATTCGTGTGATTACGGCGCTGGCGTATCCAATCCTGCCGGAAGCGGCGGCCAAGGCGTGGCGGCAGCTGGGTCAGGGTGAGATTGACGATGCGGCGAAGAAGGCGTTTTTGACGGAGATTGCGTGGGGCGGGTTGAAGGCCGGAACAAAGTTTGGCGAGCCGGCGCCGCTGTTTCCGCGCGCGGAAAAGGATGCGGTAGAACGTATGCAGAGACTCGAAGACGAAAACAACCTGACTGTAGTGGAATCCGCTTCGGCGGCAGAGAATCCCGAACGTGCAGACAGTTCAGCACCTGAGCCGGCCCCTTCGGCCTTGTCAGTTGAGCCGGCGGCGGCGGCCCCTTCTGTGCTCTCCGTGCGACCCTCGGGAGACAAGAGTTCAACCCAGAGCCCGGGCGAGTCAGGGGAGCACAACCTGACGCAGGCAACGAATGCCCCTACCGACCAGAACACGCCGGTAAAGACAGTTCCGGTGAATCCCATCCATCCTGACCTGGCGAGCAGCCGGCTGAGTACCACGCCGACGACTGCGCCGACGGAGGGTCCGCCGGCAGATGCGGGTCAGAAGAAAGGGCCCCAGGCAACGAGTGCAACCGCTCCGGCCGAAGCGTCGTTGGCTGCCCAGCACATCTCGATTGACGATTTCGTCAAGGTGGACCTGCGCGTTGCGCAGATTCTGGTGGCCGAGCGTGTGCCTAAGGCGGACAAGCTGCTGCGGCTTGAAGTGGACCTGGGCTACGAGAAACGGCAAATATTAGCAGGGATCGCGCAGTACTACGAGCCGGAGAAGCTGATCGGCCGGAAGATTGTGATTGTGGCCAACTTGGCGCCGAGAAAGATGCGCGGGCTCGAGTCGAATGGAATGCTGCTGGCGGCATCGCTCGAGGATGGTGCGCCGGTGCTGACTGGTTTCCTTGAAGAGGTTCCGCTGGGGGCGAGGCTGAAGTAGCCACCTGTATTGAGGCGGGCCCGGCTTGGCCGCCAGGGAGAAGATCGAATTTGACCAGAGCTTACTGGGCGGCCCCATCGACCTCAGCCAAGAGTTCGGGCTTGGATAGAATCGAATCAGCGGTTCCAATTCAAAGCACTACCGTGCCCCGAGGACTTCCGTGCTGATTGATTCCCATGCCCATCTGGATAGCGAGCGCTACGCCGACGACCGCGAGGCAATGTTTAGGCGTGCATTCGATGCGGGCGTAGGGACAGTTCTCTCCATCGGGATCGGCGAGCAGGCCGCGGGAATGGGTCGGGCTCTCGAAATCTGTCGGCTGTTCAACGAACGAACCGCGGAAGGCGGAATCGAGGCCGGGGCGGGGCTGCCCAGGCTCTACGCGAGCGCGGGAGTCTACCCACATACGACGCCCGAGATCGACGACACGATCCTCGGCCAGCTTGACGGACTTCTAACAGAGCCGGAGGTGATTGCCTGCGGGGAGATTGGCCTCGACTACTACCACGAAGGCGCAGCGAAGGACGTGCAGCGTGTTGGCCTGATCAAACAATTGGAGGTCGCCGCGGCGCGTAAGCGGCCGATCCTGATCCACTGCCGTGGGACAGAGGAGGGAATGGACGCCTGGAACGATCTTTTTGCAGTTTTGGAGGAGCACTGGCGCGGGACCGGGCTGGGCGGCGTGATGCACTGTTTTGGGGGCGGTTGGGAGCAGGCGCGAAGGTCGCTGGAGATGGGTTTTCTGGTTTCGTTTGCCGGAAACCTGACCTACCCCAAGGCGGAGCCACTACGGGCAGTTGCAGCGAAGCTGCCGCTGGATGGGGTGCTGGTGGAGACCGACGCCCCCTGGCTTGCGCCGATGCCCGATCGCGGCAAGCGGAATGAGCCGGCTTGGGTTGCGCGAACGGCCGAGACACTGGCCCTCGCGCTCGGGGTCGAGCCTGAAGAATTGGCCCTTGCCACGACAAAAAACTTTGAGCGACTGTTTGGGCTGCAGCCCGGCATGGGAAACTACTAGAGGCATTGCATGCAGCAGCGTTTTTTGTCTTCGAGGTAGAAGAAGCATGGCACAAGACAATTCGTTTGACATTGTGAGCAAGGTGGAGATTCAGGAAGTCCGCAACGCGATCGACCAGGCGCTGAAGGAGATCCGGCAGCGCTTTGACCTGAAGGACTCCCACTCCGAGGTCAAACTGGCCGAGGGCGACAAGGAAATTCAGCTCGCATCAGACGGCGAGTACCACCTGGAAGCGGTGAAGGAGATTCTCGGCCAGAAGCTGGTCAAGCGCGGCGTATCGCTTAAGAACCTGACCTACGGCAAGCTGGAGCCGGCCATGGGCAAAAGCGTGCGGCAGAAGATTGCTCTGCAGCAGGGAATCCCCGTGGAAAAGGCCAAGGAGATCGTTCGGCTGGTGAAGGACTCGAAAAAGAAGGCACAGGCCAGCATTCAGGGCGATACCGTGAGAATATCGAGCAAGGATCGCGACGAGTTGCAGTCGATTATCGCCTTGCTGCGCGGCAAGGACCTGGGAGTCGAGCTTCAGTTCACGAACTACCGGACGAACTGAGCTTGTTTTTCGGGCTGCCTGCCGGTGAGGTCGGTTGAGAGCCACTCGATGGTCGATTTGCAGTCTCGAACGTCGCTGCAATCTTCATGGGAATTGACTAGCAAGAGAAGCGGAGAGTTTTGAGCACACTGGCAATATCGTCGGCGAGGGAGTTGTTCGATCTGCTGCGAGACGATCTCGTGGCGATCGAGCAGGAGCTTGGCCGCGACGCAGCGTCAGGCGTGAGCACAATTACTGAGATTGCGGAGTATCTCCGCGAAGGCGGCGGCAAGCGCATCCGGCCATCGCTGCTGCTGCTTTCGGCGCACATGCTGGGCTATTCCGGGAACGGCGCCATCCGGCTGGGCGCTGTGGTGGAGATGGTGCACACGGCAACGCTGGTGCACGACGACATCATCGACGGCGCAAACATGCGGCGAGGCCGGCCCTCGGCAAATACCACATGGGGCAACGAGAAGTGCGTGCTCGCGGGCGACTGGCTTTACATGCAGGCCTTCAAGGTGGCGCTCGAGGAGAAGAATCTTCGCGTGCTGGATCTGCTCATCGGGCTCACGCAGCAGATGGTTGAGGGAGAGCTGCTGCAGATTCAAAAGCTGGGCAAGGCGGTGAGCGAGGCCGAATACTACGACCTGATCTTCCGCAAAACGGCGTGCCTGTTCGCGGTTTCAATGCGGCTGGGCGCAGTGCTGGCGGGAGCGACAGAGGCGCAGGAGTCGGGTCTTGCGGCGTACGGGCGGACGGTGGGGCTGGCGTTCCAGATTGTGGATGACGTGCTGGACCTGACAGCGACCGAAGAAGAGCTGGGCAAGCCCGTGGCCAGCGACCTGCGCGAAGGCAAGGCGACCCTGGCGGTGATTCACTCGATCGACCACGGTACGGCGTCGGACCGGCAGACGATTCAGCGTGTGCTTGATGATCGAAGCTTTGAGAACGTGAGCCGGCAGCAGATCCAGGAGATCCTTGCTCGGCACGGATCGGTGGAGTACGCGATGGGCGTTGCCGAGCGCTATGCGAAGCAATCGGTGAAGGCGCTCTCGCCTTTGTCGGACTCGGAATTCAAGCGCGCTCTGCTGTGGCTCCCCGACTTTGTCGTGGCGCGCCACAAGTAGTTACGTCAGATGAAGACTCCTGGACAGACCGTTTGGACCAAGGTCGACCGATTCTTCGGCGAATTGCTCGCCCCGGTCGACGATGCGCTGGAGGCCGCGCTCAAGGCCAATGAGCAGGGTGGCCTGCCACAGATTGACGTAACTCCTCTGCAGGGAAAATTCCTCGAATTCCTGGTTCGAGCGACTGGAGCCCGGCGAGTGCTTGAGATCGGCACGCTAGGTGGATACAGCACGATCTGGATGGCGCGGGCGCTGCCAGAGGGCGGGCGCGTGGTGACGCTGGAGCTTGAGCAGCACCATGCGCTCGTGGCGCGGAAGAACCTTGAGAAGGCCGGCGTGGCCGAGCGGGTGCAGATTGTTGAGGGGCCGGCTCTGGACACGCTGCCAAAGCTGGAGAGCACTGACGCAGGACGGGGCGGACCGTTCGATCTGATCTTTATCGATGCAGACAAGCAGGGGTACCCCGAATACCTGACGTGGGCGCTAAAGCTGTCGCGACCAGGCACGGTGATTGTGGCGGACAACGTAGTCCGCCAGGGCAAGGTAATCGACGCGAAGAACAAAGACCCGCATATTCAAGGGGTGCGGCGGTTTGCGGAGATGGTGGCGGCGGAACCGCGGCTGAGTGCTACGGTGCTGCAGACGGTGGGAGCGAAGGGGTATGACGGTTTTGTGTTGGCGGTTGTGCTGCGCTGAGACCGAGGCATCCTCAATGATTGTCCGTCGATTGCAGATGATCTTCGAGCCATCCTCAATCTTCTGCCAGACGGTCGCACGGCGTGTGAGCCGGAGATTCTCCTGGAGCAGCATGCCGGTGAGCAGAGTGATTCGGGCACGCGGAACTGCACCGGCTCTAGTCCCCAACGCCCTCTGAATAAGCAATTGAACGCTCCTCAACTGCCCTGCCAAACCTGCGCGCTTCGAACTGCTCCATCATCCAGGAACGAATCGGCGCCTCGAAGAAACGGGAACTCACCAGACTCAATCCGACGCACACGGCGAAGAATACCGGGTAGAAGTGCGTGGCTACGAGACCAAAACGGACGAAGAGTTTGAGAATGGGGACGTGAATCAGATAGAGAGCGTAACTGGCGTTGCCCAGCGCGACCATCCATTTTCCGGCCAGCCATCGCGTCACGGCCGTTGGGGTCACCGTAAGGGACCAGATAATCGCCGTGAAGATTGGCGCCAGCAGACCGTGGGTGTAAGGAATTCGCCCTGGAGAAAGCGTTTCAAGCTGCACACAAACCAGGAGTGCCGCAATCGATATCCCTAACACCGAGTTTGCCTGCCATGCTCTCACGCCGCCTGGCTCCTTCCGCTCCTTTTGGAGCGACAGCCAGCGGGCCACGAGTACTCCCAAGAAAAAGGTTGAAACGTGAAAAGGTGGCCAGAAGCTCCACCAATTCAAATCAGCGTCCGCTCCAAATGCCCATACGAATGCCTGCCCTCCGAGGTACAAAGCCAATGCAGTCAACCACAGCCTTGCCCCGCTCAACTTCCACAGCCTGCTTCCGAGCAACGTGAAGCAGATGCAAAAGAAGATTTCCGCGGAGAGGGCCCAACTGGGATCGTTTATCAGCAACAGCTTTTCCGGGTACCAGGATTGCAGCAGCAGCCCATTTGCCGCGAGAATCTCCGCGCTCCCAATCATGCCCTTCCCGCGCAACAAGGGTCGCAAGTAGATCGCCCCCTCAATTAAGAACACAAGAAGGTAGAGCGGATACAGGCGTGCAAATCGCGCTACGGAGAATCTGCGTATATCAATAGCCCGGCCCTTTCGCAGGTACGCGCAGCTCAGGGTGTAACCGGAGAGCAGGAAGAAGAAACTGGCGGAAAAACTGAGTCTCACTGAGAATTCGGTGAAAAAGCTGTAATGTCCGGGTTGGGCGGCACTGGCGGCGATTGCAGGGATAAAGATTCGCGTGGAGTGGTGAAAGACAACGAGAAGAGAAATGAAGATACGCACCGAATTGAGGGGGAAGACCTTGTCAGCCATCTTTACCTCCAAACCGTCCCTTCCAGGTTTTGTTCACACCCAAGCGATCGAGCAATTTTCCAAGCAGGCGCTGGTTTGTCCAAGCCCGCGACCAACCAATCCAATTCGCCAATCTGTTCTACGATCTGGCCCGGTCGCCGCGCCGGGCTGCATGGCTGTGCGCGAACTAACGAATGACTAATGGGAATTTGGAAGCATGCCTAAGTAGAGATTAGTCTATATTATGGCGTTGCGCGGGGCTATGGGATTTTTGATGGTTGTTACTTCAGTTTCAATAGGATCCGGCGCTTCATAAACTCGCGCAACCAGGCGTTCCGAGCCAAGCGTCCCCTTGGGCAATCTAATCGATGGCTCCATGACGGTTGATCACCCGGCCGCTAAGGATGGAGCTACGCATCATACATGCAGGATGCTTCTTAGCCCTCCGCCATGAGGAAGCGAAGGGCCTCCAGGTGTTCCTGGGGCAAAGGCTTGCGGTTGAGCTGATCGTCGCAGACCACGTGGACGGTCTCACCGTCGGCAAGCAGCGAGGGTTCGGCGCCGTCGGGGGCTTTGCGCAGAATGCGATAGCCGAACTTAATCACCGAGCCGCGCAGGAGCGTGGGGCGCGTCTCGATGAGGATCTCATCGTCGTAGCGGGCGGGGGAGCGGTAACGGCAGGTGGCTTCGACCACGGGCAGGATACACTCGTGGTCGGTTTCGAGCTGACTGTAGGCGAGGCCGAGCGAGCGCAGAAGTTCGACGCGCCCAATCTCAAACCAGACCAGGTAGTTGGCATAGTAGACAATGCCCATCTGGTCGGTTTCAGCGTAGCGGACGCGGACTTGGGTGGTTACGGTCATGGAAGGACAGTGTCTCGTGGTTAGTGGTTTGGGAAACTGGGGCAACCAAATGTCATGCATCGAGCGTGATAAGAATTGCGTTGATCATCTTGCCAACTTCAACCGAAAGGCTCTCGGCCTGTTTGATCCGCATCGAGTCTCCGAATCCGAGTGCTCGGCGATTTCTAGTTGCGCTTGCAACTCACAGTTCGAGCCGCGCACCACCCCGAAAAACTTGCGGAATTTGTCGGTGGTCAGCCTTGACCTTCGGCAATGTTGCTCGGAATGGAAACCGCACTTCTCCTCCGTTGGCTGGTGAGCCCAAACAACTCTTCTCGATAAAATGGCTGCGTCAATTTGTAAATCGAAACGGTCAGCTCAATGGCCCGCTGCCAGACGATCAAATCTCGAAATGATTTTACACGTGAGTTCCCCGTGCTCGTTTCTTAACCGACAGCCATTTCCTACCGCCTTTCGGCCGCTAATCACTAACCCCCAATCACTGACCGCTAACAACTGCTTTTACGGCTTGAGGTGCGTGAAGATGGGCAGCTTGGTGACGTCGTTGAAGATGATGAAAGCGAAGAAGACCAGGATCAGGACGAAGGCGGCCTGGTAGATGCGCTCCTTGACGAGCATGTTGATGTCGTGACGGAGGACGCTTTCGATGAGCAGGAAGAGGATCATGCCGCCGTCGAGGATGGGAAACGGGAGCAGGTTGAGGATGCCGAGGTTGAGGCTGATGGCGGCGGCAAGGCCAAACTTCGGAAACCAGCCCTGCATCTCTGCGGCCTGACCGGCCATCCGGGCGATGCCGACGGGACCGGAGAGCTGCTTGACCGAAACCTTCTGCGCAAAGATCTTCGAAATGGTCTCAATGATCAGCGTGGAGTTGATCTTGCAGAAGTCAACTGAGTTGTCCATCGCAGCGACTAAGGACAGAGGCTTGTCGTGGACTGGTGGATCCTCAGGCAGTTCAGCTCCAAAGCCGATTTTGTATTCCGAATCCTGAATCGAAGGATGCACCACCATGGGCGGGATCAATGCGCCGTCGCGCTTGACGGTGAGGGTGACCGGATTGCCTTTGCCCGCCTGCAGATAGTCGAGCATTGCGTCGAGGGGGGGATGGAAGTTGTAACCATCGACAGCAACGACGATATCGCCGACGCGGAGACCGGCCTTTTCAGCAGGGGTGCCGGGAACAACCTGATCCACCTTGATGGGATCCTGAACGATCTGAAGATAGAGGCCGGCGGAACTGAGGTCGTATCCGCGTGAGGTGATGGCCGCGGGAAGGCTCATGGACAACGGTATGGACTGGCCGTTTCGGCTTACAACGATAGGCAGGGTCTGGTTCGGGCTTCGCTTGGCGAGATCGACAAAGGTCTCGAAGTCCGGGTTATCGATGTTGCCGAAGCGCGTGACCACATCGCCCGGCGCCAGTCCGGCGTGCCCGGCCTGCGACGACGGGGAGACCCACTCGATGGTCGTGGTCTTGACATAGGGAACTTCGTTGATGACGCCGAAGTAGAAGACCATTAGGACAAACGCGAGGATGAAGTTGGAGATCGGTCCTGCGACACCGATGAGCATGCGCTGCCATCGGGGGTGGGACGAGAAGGCCGCTGGATCGTCGACGGGCTCGCCTTCCCCGGGATTCTCGCCGGTCATCTTGACGAAGCCGCCCAGCGGAAGAAGGCAGACCTTGTAGTCGGTCTCACCGTACTTGAAGCCGAAGAGGCGCGGGCCAAAGCCGAAAGAGAACGCTTCGACGCGGACCTTCAATAGCTTGGCTACCACGAAGTGGCCGAGCTCGTGAACAACGACCATGAGCCCGACAAGGACGAAGAATGCTACGGTGGCAACGACTATCTCGTGAAGGTTCGACATAGATTGGTAATTCCTTGCAACGGCTCCTGCAACTCCGACCTCAGCCGCAGGGACTTAAGACTTGATGATGATGGGCCCTTGAGCTGGAAATCAGGTTAAGAGCACCTGGGGTTCAAGAGGACGGCAAAACCAAAGCTAACTCAAAAGCGCATGCGCTGTTTGACGCGCCTGGCGGTCTGCCGCGAGCACCTCCGCGATGGTCGCGGGATGGCCCTCAGGAGTGGAAGCCAGCACCTTTTCAATTGTACTTGGGATGCCGGGGAAAGGGATGCGTCTTTCGAGGAATGCCTCTACAGCCACTTCGTCAGCGGCGTTGAGGGCGATGGAGTGGTTGCCGCCCTTCTCTGCAGCTTCGTAGGCGAGTCGGAGGCACGGAAAACGCTCAAAGTCGGGCTGCTCGAATTCGAGGTGGCGGAGGGCGGCAAGGTCAAAGGTAAGGGCCGAGGCCGGGCGCTCCGGGTACGAAAGCGCGTAGAGAATGGGCAGCCGCATGTCGGTAACCGAAATCTGGGCAAGGATGGAGCCGTCGACGAATTCGACCAGGGAGTGAACGGTGGATTGCGGATGGACGATCACCCGGACCTGCGACGGGGAAACATTGAAGAGGCGGCAGGCTTCGATGATTTCGAGTCCCTTGTTGAGCATGGTGGCCGAGTCGATCGTGATGCGGCGGCCCATGACCCAGGTTGGATGCTTGAGGGCTTGCTCCGGCGTGATGGAGGCGAACTGGTCGAGGGGCAAGTGACGAAAGGGACCGCCGGAAGCGGTGAGCCAGATGGTCTTGACCTCGGCGTGTTGCCCTACGCGCATGCATTGGTGGACTGCGTTGTGTTCGCTGTCGATGGGGAGGATGGGGACGTTGCGGTCACGAGCGGCGGCAATGAGGATTTCTCCGGCGGCAACCATGCACTCCTTGTTGGCCAGACCGATGGGCTTGCCGGCGAGGATCGCGGCATGGGTCGCTTCAAGGCCGGCGACGCCGACGATGGCGGAGACAACGAAGTCAGCCTCTGGGTGTGTGGAGCAGGCGACCGTGCCAGCAGCACCGTGGACAATCTCGATGCCGGAAACGCCGGCAGATTTGAGGCGGGCGGTGAGCTGGACGGCGAGCTCTTCGGTGGCGAGCGAGACGATGCGCGGCCGCCAGCGGAGGGTTTGCGCAAGGGCTTCGTCAAGGTTGCGGCCTGCGGCCAGCGCGGCGACCGCGTAGCGGTCAGGGAACTGCTCAACGATGGAAAGGGTGCTTTGCCCGATGGAGCCGGTGGAACCGAGGATGGCGAGTCGTTTCACAGTCTAAACATTAGTTTATTTGAGCCGGGACCCAGTGCGAGGCCATAGAGAGCTAGAACCGCTGGTGAATCAACTGCGCGTACCAAAGCACCGGAGCGGCCAGTAGCAGCGCGTCGATGCGGTCGAGAACTCCGCCGTGCCCAGGCAAAAGGCTGCCGGAGTCCTTGACGCCAACCGAGCGCTTGAGAGCGGATTCAGCCAGATCGCCCACCTGAGCGGCAATGTTGACGAGGACCGCGAGGACCAGCCAATACCAGGTTTCATCCGGGAATGAGAGCCAGGCGGAGTTCCAGGTCTCAAGCCAGGCGGCCAGGCCGAGCAGAGCGCCGGCAACGGCGAGGCTGCCGGCGACGGAGCCGATGGTGCCTTCCCAGGTCTTGTTCGGGCTGAGGGTGGGGGCGAGCTTGTGCTTTCCCCATGCGCGGCCGACGTAGAGGGCGACAATGTCCCCGGCCCAGACCACGCACAGGAGAAAAGTAACGAGCGAGGGGCCATTGGTCTGTTCGCGGAGGGAGCAGAGAGCGACCAGGGTGAGGCCGCAATAGAAGAGGCAGAAGACGGAGGAAGTTGCGTCAGCCAGGACGCGATCAACAGGAGAGGCGAAGGTGCAGTAGACGAGCAGGATGAGGCTGAGTACGCCGAGGATAGCCGCAGTCTGCTCAGGGTATTCGAGGTTGCCCGCAAAAAGGGCGACGATGGCGAGCAGCGCCGGTATGCGGGGCGCCTTGGCGCCGGCGCGTTCGGCGAGGCCGAGAAACTCCCAGGCGGCGAGGGCCGCGACGGCGGAGGTCACCACGACAAACATCTCCTTGGGCCCTAGAAAGACCAGAACCAGGACAAGGGGGATGAGGACCAGGGCCGTCAGGACGCGCTTCATGCCAAGGGTGAGGATACACCGCCGGGGCGGGGTGAGGCGGTAGAACGGGAGGGATGGCGGACTCGCTTCCGACGAACGTCTCTAGCTGGCAGCGATGTGGATCTGCTCGGGGTTCTCTTCGACTTCGCCGCAACCTTCGCCGATGCCGCCGAAGCGACGCTCGCGGCGCTGGAAGTTGGCGATGGCTTCGAGGAGGTGGATGCCGCGGAAGTCGGGCCAGAGCCGCTCGGTGACGAAGATTTCGGTATAGGCGATCTGCCAGAGGAGATAGTTGGACAGGCGCATCTCACCCGAGGTACGGATGAGCAGATCGGGATCGGGCATGTGAGCCGTATAGAGGTGCCGATGAATGTCCTCTTCGGTGAGGCGATCGGGGCTCATCTGCTTGAGCTTCAACTCGGCGGCAAGCCCGCGGAAGGCATCCACCAGCTCGGTGCGGCCGCCATAGTTGAGGGCCAGGGTGAGCGTGGTGCCGGTGTTGCGGGAAGTGGCGTTGGCAGCCCAGGCCATCTTGTCCTGCACTTCGTCGGGCAGCTCGTGGGTGCGGCCGATGTACCGGATACGGACGTTGTTGTCCATCATGCGCTGGACATTGGTTTCGAGGTAGGTCTTGAGCAGGCGCATGAGGAAGTTAACTTCAGCGCGGGGACGGCGGAGGTTGTTCTCCAAAGAGAATGCATAGAGCGTGAGCCATGGAAGGCCGATGCGGGAGGCGGTTTCAGTAACGAGCTGGACGCTCTTGGCCCCCTGCTGATGACCGAGGAAGCGCTTCAGGGAACGATGGCCTGCCCAGCGGCCGTTGCCGTCCATGATGATGGCCACATGCTCAGGCAGGCTCTCGGGCTTGAGCGTCGCATAAACGGCGCGCTCTTCCGCGGTAAGTTCATCGATGCGCAGCGTGCCAGATGGATACAAAGGACTCGCCTCTACGTTGCTCGTGCGACCAGGAATCCGATTGCCGGGTTGGCCCAGATGCGGTTGGCCAGGAAAGGCGCAATGTCAAGGCTCGAAAAGGCCCATGGCAGCGACCGTCTTGCCAACGACGGGACTCTGCGGATGGAACAGACCCGCCCTGGCCGGAGCAATGGTGCAGCACCTTCGACCCTAGCACAAGCGGTCATGCGCCGCAATCGCCGCAACGAGGGTCCGCAGCGCGATACGCTGGGCCCTGCGGCTGTGGGAATCACGCCGCCGTCGCCGATTCAAAATGGGCTGAAAACGACTGCCCGGAGGTTCAGGCAGTGCGGCGACGGCCCATTGCTGCGTCGCGGACAGCACCATAAACCAGGGTGCGGTGAAGTGAATCAAGCTGCGGCAAAAGCACCGCAATCTCCGCCAGGAAGGGGTCGGCAAAGATTCCGGCTACTTCCTCGTCGCGGACGCTGCGCGAGTCGCGCACCAGTTGCGACATTCCGACACCGAGAGCAACAGCGAGGCGCTCGAGAGATCCCAGGGTGGGGATGGCTTTGCCATTTTCGATCTTCGAAATATAGGTGCGGGGCACCTGCATTCGACCGGCGAGCTGACGCTGACTCAGATGGCGAGCGCGGCGGATTTCGCGGACCTGCCCGGCCACATGCAGACCGGCTTCAGCCGAAGCCGGCGGGGCAAGGGGAGCGACGAGTTGTGGAGCCAGAATTACGGGCTCCTCAACGTCGAGGGGTCTGCGGCATTTTCTGCAAAGGGAGTTGGTCGTCCGGTATTGAACCAAGCTGCAGAAATCGCAGCGGACAACTTCGCGCGTTTCTGCGCTTGCCAAGGTTAGAACCATGGGCTGTGTGCGGAGTGCCAGAGCTGGGCCTCCGGGGTGCCGTTTCGCACCGCGATGTTTGTTACTTTCGGGGATGTGAACCATAATTGTCAAGTAGAAAACTAGGGTCAAACAGAAGATTCCCCGATCATACCCTGAAATACCCTAAGAATCACGAACCATATGCGGCAACAGGAGAAAAGCAGCGATGGATCAGCCAAAGGATTATGGACGCGCGCAAGCCTGGCATCTGCTTACCACGTGGACGGCGAGCGAGAGCCTGCGGAAGCACGCGCTGGCCGTGGAAGCATGCGTGACGGCCATGGGCGAGGCGGAAGCCGACCGGCTGGGGCTCGTTGGACCAGAGCGGGACGCGTTTGTCGAGCTCTACGCGACGACGGCGCTGTTGCACGACTTCGACTACGAGCGGCACCCGTCGCTGGAGGAGCATCCGTTTGTTGGGGGTACGGGAGTTGGAGCGGCTGGGCTGGCCGACAGAGCTGAGAACGGCGATCCTGGGTCATGCGCAGTACTCGGGCGTGCCGCGCGTGACGCACCTCGACAAGTCTCTCTTTGCTTGCGACGAGCTGGCGGGGTTTCTGACGGCATGCGCGCTGGTGAAGCCGAGCAAGTCGATCGCTGATGTTGAAGTGGCCGGGGTGCACAAGAAGATGAAGGACAAGGCCTTTGCGCGGGGCGTGCACCGAGAGGATGTGATTCAGGGAGCTGCGGAATTGGGCGTGGAGCTGGATACACACATCGCGTTTTGCATTGCGGCAATGAAGAAGCGGGCGGAGGAGCTGGGGTTTTAACGCTACTTGGAATCCGTCCGCAGATAGAAATAGCCTGCGATAACCGCAACCGTCAAAGCTATGAGAGTCCCGGCAGTCGCCTTCACGGCCGTATGAACCTGGGTCCGAAGCAGCTCGCGGAAGTAATACCGATCTGGCCTTGCAGGGTCATAACGGATAGTCACGGTTTCCCCGCCAACAAGCTGGTACAGGGGGGAGTCATCGGGGACCTTGAAGCCCGCAGAGTGCTTCTCCCCAGCCGCATCCGTCCATGTGAGCGTGTCTCCTGACGAGTACACGTAGTCCCGGACAGCGCCATGCGAATTCTTAATCGCCTCCGCCTCAACCTTCGAGGATTCGATCTTCGCTTCGGTCTCAATCCACTTGTCGAAGCCGCGCAGGCGCTCCCAAATCTCGATTAACATTGTCCCCTCAAGTCTGCCAGAAGCAGGAAAACGCTCACGCGAACGGATTGTTCGCCCTCAGCTCCGCCACGATCTCCACCGCGGCGGTCCGGGCTTCCTCGCCACGGTCGGGCGGGAAACTGATGGCGCCGACGCGGGCGTGTCCGCCGCCGCCGTAGCGCTCGCAGACAGCGGCAAGATTCACCATCTTTGCCAGGTCGGCCTTGGTCCATGGGTTGGAGCCGACGGCCACCTTGGTGCGGAAGCTGGAGCGCGAGAGACCGATGGAGTAAGTGGCGTTCGGGTAGAGATAGTACGGGATGAACTTGTTGAACCCTTCGAGCTGGTGGTCGGTGATGTCGAAGAAAATCGTGCCATCGCGCTCTTCGGCGCGGCTGCGAATGAGATCGACAGCCTCGCGGTGGCGCTCGAGCAGCGGGGGCAGCAGCTCAGCCACAAAGGGCTGAGCGAGAATCTCGGCAAGCGGCATCTCGGTGAGTAGCGGAATAAGGCGCGGGATAAAGGCCGGATCCTGCGTGGCTTCGATGATGAGCGTGAGCTTCATGGCGGGGGCAGCCATTTCCACTGCGGATTCTGGGCTCTCGTAGAGAGCGCCATCCACGATGTCTGCCCAGTGGATGAGGTCGGCGACGGGGGAAGTATCGAAGCCGAACTGGGTGGAGGCGATGTGGACGATGAAGCTGGCGCACGATGTGTACTTGGGATTGAAGAACTTGCGGGCGGCGCAGGATGGATCCTGCTTGCAGGCAAGGAAGTTTTGCTGATCCTGGGGCGTGAGGAAAGCGGAGAGGTGGTGATCGAACCACCAGGTGATGTGCGGCGAAGCCGAGTACTTGAAGTCGACGATGGCGTTCTGGTCGCCTGTGAATTCGCTTTCGTCGAAGAGTGCCCCGGCGCGGTGGACGAGGCCGTGGTAGGTGTAGGACGCGTTGGGCTCGATGCACTCGCGGTGAAAGCGGGTGAACAGCGAAGCAGAGCAGGCTCCATCGAAGCACTTGTCGTGGTAAAAGACGCGAACTTGCATGACGTGCACTCCCCTGCGCCGAATAAAGGAATAAGCGGAACTGTTTAGCATCAAGGGCTTGGCTGTTTGTGTCAAGGCGGCGGCATGAATTCCTTGAGCGTGACACGCGTAACTGTCCGATTGCGAACATGGGAATACGATTCTGGACAAGGCAGGTGCGGGCCGGAACCCGCAGATTGGAGCTAAAACCTTTGCCATGAGACCCGTACGCTGCAGGGAAGTTTGGCCGCGTACGTGCGGTTCAGTATTTGTTCTTTTTCCGTTAAATGGCGGTCTGGCTGGAGGGCTTGATGCAGACGTTTATTCAGGATTTGCGCTATGCGGTGCGGCAATTGTGGAAGTCGCCCGGCTTCGCCATCACGGCAATCCTTACCCTGGCAATCGGCATCGGCTTGAATACCGCTGGTTTCAGCATGATGGATGCGGTAATCTTCCGCCCGCTCGCGGTTCCGGATCTAAAACACGTGGTGGTTATCTACGAGCAGAAGAATCATGGCGACGATCGATCGGTAGCGCTGGCCGACCTCGCCGATTGGCAGCGGCAGAGCCGCTCGTTTGAAGAACTGGCAGTGCACCGCACCGCTCACATGAGCATGACCGGGGCCGGGGATGCCGCGCAGGTGTTTACCGAGTATGCGTCGCCCTCGTTTTTCAGCGTGTTGCGGACCAGCGCGCTCCTGGGCCGCGTCTTCGATCATAGCAATACGCAGCCCGGCAGCGACAGCGTGGCTGTTTTGGGTTACGCATTCTGGAAATCGCAGTTTGCGGCCGATCCGAGCGTCGTCGGGCGCTCGATTGAACTGGACCAGCACTCCTACACCATCATCGGTGTGATGCCGAAGACCATGCAATATCCGTCCCAGGCCGATCTGTACCTGCCCCTGGCGCCGACACCAGCTCAGCTTGCCAACCGGGCAGATCACGGTTATCTCGTCGTAGGCCGGCTTCGTAAGGGCATAACGACGGGCGAAGCACAAGCCGACTTGAGCACCATTGCCGAACATCTGTCCCAGGCTTTTCCAGATACAAACCTGGGTTGGCAAGCCAGGGTGACACCTCTGCTGGCCGACATCAACGGCGAGTACACACCTCTCTACTTCAACCTGATGCAGGGCGCCACGCTGTTTGTGCTGCTGGTGGTGTGCGCCAATGTAGCCAATCTGCAGTTCGCGCGTGGCATTGCGCGGCGGCCGGAGATTGCGATGCGGACTGCGCTCGGAGCGGGGCGCGGCCGCCTGATGAGGCAGTTACTGACCGAGAACATTCTTTTGGGGCTCATAGGCGGAGCGGGCGGAGTCTTGTTTGCCCTGGCCGACATGCGCATCAACCAGATCGCCATGCCGCCCCTTGTTGCCCGTTACATGGCCGGCTGGTCCAACATCACGATGAACTGGCGTGGGCTGGCCTTCTCGTTGCTGCTGGCCGTCCTGGCAGGGGTCATTTCGGGGTTTGCGCCCGCTCTGCAAGCCCTGCGCGTCAATCTCGTGGATCAGCTCAAGGCCGGCTCACGCGGCGTGGTTGGCGCAGGCCGCAGCCAGAAGCTAAGAAATCTGATGGCGGTATCGCAAATTGCTCTGGCGGTGGCGCTGGTGGTCGGTGCAGCACTTATGTGCAAGGGCATGTTGGGAATGCTGCATCACACTGACCCATACAACCCCAATCACGTGCTCACCTTCAACGTTCACTTGCCCTTGACCCGCTATGACACGCCACAAAAGCAGGCCGCCTGGTACGACCAGAGCCTGGACCGGCTCCGCGCGCTGCCTGGAGTGGAACATGCTGAAGTGACGGGGGCCCTGCCCTACAGCGATGACGCCTGGGACGACGATGCACAGATTGAGAATCGCCCGCTGGCCCCAGGGCAATCGCGGATTGCGCTGCGGCTGCCGGTGAGCGCCGGTTACTTTGGCGCATTTCACATTCCGCTTATCTCAGGGCGGCTTTTGAGCGCATCAGACGACCTTCGTTCGCAGCCAGTCGCGGTAGTGAGCCGCTCCTTTGCCGAACGTTACTTCCCCGGCGAGAACGCACTCGGCAAGCACATCCGTATGGGCTCAACGAGCGCCGAACAGTCTCCGTGGATGACGATCGTCGGTGTAGTGGGCGAGACGACCTACTCTCTGTGGCTGAAGGAACGCCCCGCTGCCGTCTATATGAGCGTCGCGCAACAGCCGCCTGACGGGATCACGTATGCGGTCCGGACCAGCGGCGATCCGATGGCAATGGCATCGGCTGCTCGCAAGGCTCTTGCGGGGCTCGACCCAGCGCTGCCGATAAACAGGGTGGAGAGCTATGCACAGTACACGCATGAAAAGCTGACCGGCATGTTCTTTGTCGCTGCGCTGCTTGGTTTCGACGCACTGGTTGCGCTGCTGCTGGCCGCAGTGGGCATCTTTGGCGTGATGGCCAACCTGGTAGGGGAGCGGACACGCGAGATCGGCGTCCGGCTGGCCATGGGTGCTCGACGGGAAGATGTTCTGCAGATGATTCTGAGGCGCGCCGGATGGCTGACTGGCGCTGGCGTATGCGTCGGCCTGGTGCTGGCCTTCGCTCTGGCGCATGGGGTTGCCAATCTGCTCTACGAGGTCAGCCCCAACGATCCAGCCGTGTTCTCGGCCATTACCGGAGCTGTGATTGCGGTGGCCCTGCTGGCGAGTTGGCTTCCCGCACGGCGGGCGTCGCGGATCGATCCCATTGTGGCCTTGCGCGACGAGTAGACGCAAAAACCCGACTGATTTCATGAGTGCCCGACCGACCCCACGCCGGGCGCATCTTCCGGATGATCTCAGTCGGGGAATGCCTCCAGTACAATTCAGCCACAGGATTCTTTCGTCGCTTTGGAGGAGGCTCGATGGAGCCGGAGATTCCGCCACGCTCGACCAGCGAAGATCAACGCGCGCCCTTCCCTGCGCCCGGAGCCGGCAAGAGCGGAGGGCCGAATTCACGCGGAATGGAGTGGGTCTTCTTCGGGGAGGAAGGCCTGCGGGTCGGATGGCGGGTTGCGATGTTTGCGGTGCTCATGAAGATGCTCTTCCGTGTGGCCGGTTTCGTGTTGGGGATGCTGCATGGGCCAGGCGGAAGCGGCGAGATCTCGGCCTGGGATGCACTCCTGAGCGAGCTGGCTGGTTTTGTGACTGTAGTGGTCTCGGTGGCAGTGATGGCCAGGATCGAGGAGCGCCGCATTCTGGACTACAACCTGAGGGGAACGCACCGGCTCTCGCACTTTGGCGGAGGACTTGTTGCGGGGTTTCTTTCGCTGTCGGCACTGGTGGGCGTGCTCGATTGGGGCCACTGGCTGAGCTTTGGCGCTGTGAGTCTTACGGGAGCGGCAATCGTCCAATTCAGCGCGGTGTGGGGATGCGTTTTTCTTTTGGTGGCGCTCGTGGAGGAAGGAACAATGCGATGCTACGCGCAGTACACGCTGACGCGCGGCATCAATTTCTGGTGGGCGCTGGCGGTGGTTGGAGGAATCTGCCTGTATCTCATGGTGCGCACACGAGGGAACGGCGTGCGGGGTGTGTATGCATGCGCGCTGCTGGGGCTGATTCCCTGCCTGGTGCTGCATCTGAAAGAGGCGGAGAGTGCCGGCTTTTGGCAGGCAGCATGGGCGACCTCGACGTTCTTTGGATTTGGGCACACCAGCAATGGCGGCGAAAACTGGATTGGGATTCTTGCAGCGGCGCTGATCGGGTTTGTCTTCTGCGTGAGCGTGAAGGTGACGGGGTCGGCTTGGTGGGCGATTGGCTGCCACGCTTCGTGGGACTGGGGCGAGACGTTTTTCTACGGGACCGCAAACAGCGGGTTCACGGCACAGGGGCATTACCTGACATCAACGCCGGCGGGAGCATCGCTGTGGAGCGGGGGCACGGACGGACCGGAAGGCAGTGTGCTGGTGATCCCCGTGGTGCTGTTGATGATGGCGGCGATTGTGCTGCTCTATGGGCGCGGAAAATCAACCGTGGTGAATGCGCCGGCGGCATCACAAGCGGGGTAAATGCGGGAAAAACCCGCTGTCTGAAAAGCACCGGGACTCGAGTGGGCGGGCGTTATCCTAGAGTCCGATGCAGAAAGCAAGACGAAGCACTCGGGCAAATTGGACCGCGGGAGGATCTGCGCCGAAGCAGCGTCGACGGCGCTGGCCGCGAATTGCTGCCTGGTCCGTCGGCGGGCTGCTTGTGCTCGTGGTTGTTGCGGCCGTGTGCTTTGTGCTGTGGCTGCGCGGGGCAGAGAAGGCGGCGCTGCCGGTGCTCGATGGAGATGTGCATCTCGCGGGGCTCAAGGCGCCTGTAACAGTGCGAAGGGACGGGCATGGTGTTCCCCATATCGAGGCTGCGAGCGAAGAGGACCTGTGGATGGCGCAGGGGTATGTAACGGCGCAGGACCGGCTGTGGCAGATGGACGCCTTCCGGCGCAACGCCAACGGCGAACTGG
>CAYWSR010000015.1:0-38832 GCA_964460385.1 uncultured Occallatibacter sp.
GCATGGGACCCACGTGCCGCACCTGCCGCATATGACGACGGGGGCCGGACACGCCCCGCATATGCCGCACGTCGGCCATGGCGGGCAGGGCGCGGCAAGCTTGCGCGCCCCACAGGGTGGGTCGGCTGCGCGTGGGACTGCAAGCCAATCGAGCGTGCCATGGTGGAACGCCTTCTCGATCATGGTTTTTCTCACCTGGTTTGGCGCCACTGGCTACCTGCTCACGCGGCATGAGAACTTCGCAGCGTTTCTTGTCCTGGTGCTCTCGGCGGTGGCGGGCTTTGCTGGAGGAGCCGTCGTGTTCTTCTTCCTGACCAAAGTGCTTCTGCCGCACGAGCGGGAGCTGACCGACGACGAAACCGCAGTCGAGGGCGTTGTTGGCCGTGTGTCTGCGCCCATTCGCGAGAAAGGGATCGGCGAGATCGTCTACGAGCAACTCGGCGTGCGCAAGGCTGTACCGGCACGCTCGGAGAACGGCGCCGTCATTGCGAAGGGCGAAGAAGTGTTTGTAGTCCGCTACGAAAGAGGAGTCGCCTGGGTGAGGCGATGGGAGGAACTGGAATCCAGCGAAGACTCGCGAAGCACGTAGCGTCACCTGACCCAGGGAAAGCTTGTCACTCACTCTCAACCTAAGGCCTCGGCTGAAAGGACCGGGACACGCATGATCAACCAAACCACCGTTCTCATCACAGACATGTCGATCCTTGTAGGAATTTTCCTGCTTGGATTTCTTGCCAAGATATTCCCGCGGAACGGCCGCAACGGCAGCTCGAAGCATTGAGAGAACCGAATCTCAAACCGTAGACGGTAGTCAACCTTACTCAGCGCGGAGAGAATTGAGTCGAAGATTCAGCGCGGAAAGGACGCAATGCGAAAGACTCTTGAAACAATCAGCCTGGCAGCCCTGGCTCTTCAGGTCTGGATTTATTGCCGCACCTCATACGGCCCAGACCGCCTGCCAGATCGCATCCCGATCCACTTTGATCTGGCCGGAAATGCAAATGGCTGGGGAACGCCCAAATCCCTTATCTTTTTCCCTATCGTGAGCGTTGCGCTTTACCTGCTTCTCACGGTGGTCGTGCAGTTCCCATCAACCTTCAATTACCCGATCCCGGTGACGGATCCAAATCGCGCCCGGCTGCAAGCGCTGGCGATTGATCTGGTCACCTGGATCAAGATGGAGCTGGTCTGCACCTTTGCCCTATTGCTATGGACCTGCATTCATCTGGCGCTTCATCCGGACCCGGCAATTCATTCCGCATTTCTCTTTTTGCCCGTTGGCGTGGTTTTCGTCACGGTGGCATGGTTCATCGTAGCCATGCTGAGGGCCGGGCGGTTGCAGTCAGCGCATTGATTGCCAACCCCCGAACAGAAACTATCAACCAATCACCTCCTGGACGAAAGGGCCGGGATCGCAATGAATGAAACGATTCTCTTTGTTGGCTTAGCTGTTCTGGCAGTCATCCTGCTGATGGGGATGATCGCCCGCATGTACCGCAAGGCCGGACCAAACGAAGCGCTGATTGTCTTCGGATTTCGGGGCCCCCGTGTAATTACCGGCAACGGCACGGTCATCTTTCCCATGGTGGAGAACTGCCGCGAGCTCTCGCTTGAGCTGATGAGCTTCGATGTTGCGCCGCAGCAGGATCTGTATACCAGGCAGGGCGTCGCGGTGACGGTGGAAGCCGTGGCACAGATCAAGGTGCGCAGCGACCGTGCCTCGATCCTTACCGCGGCCGAGCAGTTTTTGTCGAAGCCTCCGCAACTGCGTGAAGGCCTGATCCGGCTGGTGATGGAAGGCCATCTGCGCGGCATCATCGGGCAGTTGACGGTGGAGCAGATTGTGAAGGAGCCGGAGATGGTGGGCGAGCGCATGCGCGCCACCTGCGCTGAAGACATGAGCAAGATGGGCCTCGACGTGGTGTCGTTCACCATCAAGGAGGTTCGCGACAAGAACGAGTACATCTCCAACATGGGCAAGCCGGACATTGCGCGGATCAAGCGCGATGCGGAGATGGCCACGGCCGACGCGGAGCGCGACACGGCGATCAAGCGTGCGACTGCCACCCGGGAATCGGCGGTAGCGAAGGCGCAGGCTGACCAGGAGCGGGTGATTGCCGAGACGGCATCGGCCACTCGCCAGGCTGAAGCGCAGCGCGACCTTGAAATCAAACGGGCCGAGTATGCGGAGCAGAGCCGCAAACAGCAAGCTTCGGCCGACAAGGCGTACGAGCTGCAGACCAACATCATGCTGCAGCAGGTGACGGCCGAACAGGTGAAGGTGCAGCAGGTCGAGAAGGAAGGCCAGATCAAGGTGCAGGAAGCGGAAATCTCACGCCATGAGAAGGAGCTGATCGCAACGATTTTGAAAGGCGCGGAGATTGAGCGGCAGCGGATTGAGAACATGGCGGCTGCCGAGAAGAACCGGCTTACCACGGAGGCAGAGGGCCGTGCGGCGGCAATCCGGACGCAAGGCGAAGCCGAAGCCAGCATCATCTTCCAGAAAGGCGAGGCGGAAGCGAAAGCGATGACCGTGAAGGCCGAAGCCTATCAGGGTTGGAATCAGGCTGCGGTGGTTGACAAGCTGCTAACGAACATGGCGGACGTGGTGCGAGCCATGGCCGAGCCGCTGAGCAAGGTGGACAAGATAACGATCGTGTCCACAGGCAACGACGGCGCCGCAGGCGTGAACAAGATCACCGGCGACATGACGCGCATTGCCGCGCAGGTTCCGGCGCTTTTCGAGGCCTTGAGCGGCATGGATATCAAGCAGCTGATGGCCAATGTGCAAGCGATAAAGACCAAGCCGGCGGACGGCGGAAAGAAGCCGGCGGATGACGGCGCAGCAAAAAGCTAGTGAGAGGCTTCCCGCCCTCGCGCAATGCGTGGGGGCGGAAAGCTGGAAGCAAGGAACGAGGTAAGCAAATGCGATTTGAAACGCGGTACGACAAGTGGCTTGTGGGGTTATTGACGGGAATAGGCTTGATCTTATTTGCCATGCCGATCGTGCTCCATTTCCAGCTCGCGGGTAAAGGGCCGCCGATTTGGATTTTCTCCTTTGGGCCGGTCATCTATGTCATCGCGCTTTTGGCTACGCTGCCGCAGTACTACGAGGTGCGCGAGGATGGACTGTTCATCCGCCAGGGATGGCATAAGGCACTGCTGCCTTACTCGGCGCTGTGCGAGTTGACTGTGGCGGACGGTGCGCTGAGCGCGCCTGTTTTTTCGACCCATCGTCTGCAGGTTAGCGCGGCGCCAGGAGGACTGTTTTTGATCGCAGTTGTGCAGCAGGAGAAATTTCTTGCCGAGGTGGCGCGCCGCGCTCCGCAGTTGGAGCGGTGGCCCTCGGGATTGAGGACCCCGGGCGGAAAGCCCGGCTGGCTTTGATTGGGAAAAGGTTCGGGATGCGCAAGGTCTACTGCCGCGGCGGAGGAGACCTGGAAAAGCACAGAAATAGGAAGTTCAACCAAGGAGGAACGTTATGTCACTTTTGGATAGGGTAAGCACATTGTTACGGGCGAATTTGAACGATCTGGTGGAGAAGGCGGAAGATCCGGAGCGGTTGCTGAAGCAGATAGTTCTGGATATGGAAAACCAACTGCTTCAGGTGAAGACGCAGGTGGCGATTGCGATCGCCGACCAGCATCTTCTGGAAAAGAAGCGGACCGACCACGAGTCGGAGGCGGCGGAGTGGCGGCGCAAGGCCGAGCTCGCGGTGCAGAAGGGCCATGACGACCTGGCCCGGGCGGCCCTCGAGCGCGTACTCAGCCAGGATCAGCTGGTGAAGGGCTTCACCGAGCAGGCTGAGGACCAGAAGCACGAGGCGGACAACCTGCGCCAGGCTCTGCGCAAGCTGGAGCAGAAGCTGAGCGAGACACGAGCGCACTGCGAGATGCTGGTTGCCGAACATCGCCGGGCCAGGGTTGTGGGCCGGGCCGCGCAAGCTCGCCAGGTGGTCGGCACCGATCAGGAGCATGCGATCGGACGCATGAAGAGCAAGGTTCAGCTGAGGTCCGCAGAAAGTGCTGCCGCCACGGAGGTGCTTGCTCCGGAGACGCTCGAAGACCGCTTCAAGGCTCTTGAGAGCGAGGACAAGGTGGAGCTCCTATTGAGTGAGATCAAAGGCCGGCAGCTCGAGAGCCAGACCTCTGGCGGCGCCGGTAAGGCGTGAATAAGAAATGAGGAGAACATTGTGTCCGCGGGGCTACAAACTACGTCTAACACAGAAGATTGTGTGCGCGACGAACTGTAACCCCGTCTTGGGCAGAAGTCAGTTCCTTGCAAGCCGGGCTGATTTACCATGAAAGCAGACCCACCGATTCGGGATTGGAACGATCCCCGTTGTTGAATCGCGCACAGGGATGGGTACTGACCAAAAGACTGGTGGGTGGATGCGTCGAGTAGTTTTTTCGTGGTTTGTGGTTCTTGGGACAGGCCTTGTTCTTTCGACGCTGCCCTTGCGACTTTCTTCGCAGGAGTCGCCAATTGCTGACCAGCCTGCCGGCGCATTAGCCGGCGCAGCGCTACCGGAGGCGCCTCTTCCTCAGCCGAGTGTCGCGGCCTCCGGCGACCCCTCACAGGAGACATCCGGTCAGCAACCCGCACAGACTCCGAATGCGGGGGCGCAGAGTACGCCTGCTCCGAATGGTCAGGCTCCGAGTACTCCGGATCCGAATGCTCAGGCACCGAATGCAACGCCGGGCGCAGGGGCCGGCCAGAGCAGTTCCACGTCTCAGGCACCTGCCGACCAAACTGCACCGCAAAAAAGCCAGCGCGAACTTGCTGATGAGCAACTGAAGCAGCAGGAGAAGCAGCGCGTGATGGGGGTGATGGCCACCTTCAACACCACCCGGGACCCGAACGCGGTGCCACTGACACCGGGCCAGAAATTCAAGCTCTTCTTCAAGAGCGCAAGCGACCCGTGGCCCTTCCTGCTGGCCGGAGTGGTTTCCAGCCTGGATCAGGCCTCCAACAGTCCGCCGGAGTGGGGCCAGGGCTGGGGGCCCTATGCACAGCGCTTCGGCTCAGCCTACTCGGACTACTTCATCGGCAACTTCATCGGCAATGCGGTATTGCCCTCACTGCTTCATGAGGATCCGCGCTACTTTCAGAAGGGCAAAGGAAAGGTGATCAACCGAATCCTTTGGGCGGCGGGCAGCAGCTTTTGGTGTAAGCGGGACAACGGGGGCTGGGGCCCCAACTGGGGCAACGTCGGCGGCAACTTTATAGGAACCGCCATTGCCCGCTTGTATTACCCGCCCTCTGAGAGGAATGTGAAAGACACCCTTACCGATGGCCTCACGGTGACCATTGAAGGCATGCCAGGGGCTGAACTTATCGAGTTCTGGCCGGATATGGTGCGCGCCCACCGGCGAAAGCAGGCGGAGAAGCTGGCGAAGCAAGAGGCAGCTCAGAATCCGAAGGCGGCTATGGATCAGCAGGCACCACAGGACAAGAAGCCGCAGCCCGATCAAACTCAGCCTGACCAGAAGTAGGGCTTGTGCCAAGCGGTGCAAGTTCGTAGAGATGGCGTTGGCCCCGCGGGCCGCGCGGCGCTATTTCTTCTTTGCTCTTGCGGGCTTCGCTTTCTTTGTTGCAGCGCCCTTCTTGTTCGACTTCCACACCTTCAAATTCTTCTCGATCAGCGCGTACCTTTGCTCGACGCAGGCCTTGCTCCGCAAAGGATCGGCGGGGGTGTGAAGCACGTAGTCGACCAGCTGATCGACGGTGCTTGTGGCGACGTGGAGCCGGGTGTCCGATGAGGCGTAGTAAATGAATACTTCGCCCTTGGACCCCAAGATCCAGCCATTGCTGAAGACCACGTTGGAGACGTCGCCCACACGCTCTTCGCCTTCCGGTGCAATGAAGTAGCCGGCGGGCTTGTGGGTGATGACCCACGGGCGATCGAGCTCCGCCATGAACATGTAGAGCACATAGCGCAGGCCGGCTGCTGTATTGCGCACGCCGTGGGCGAGATGGAGCCATCCGTGTTGGGTCTTGATGGGCGCGGGGCCCATGCCGTTCTTCACTTCCTGGATGGTGTGGTACTCGCGATTGTCGACGATGATTTCGTTGTCGATGACGGCCTTCTCGATGCCCTTGGATAGACCCCATCCGATGCCGCCGCCTTTCCCTGCCTGGATGAAATCGTCCTGCGGTCGGGTGTAGAAGGCGTACTTGCCATCGACAAATTCGGGGTGCAGCACCACGTTGCGCTGTTGCGGCGACTTCGATTGAAGATCCGCAAGCCGCTCCCATTTCTTCAAGTCGCGGGTGCGCGCGATGCCGCACTGTGCGACAGCCGACGATGTGTCCCACGCGGGGGCTTTGGGATCTTTCCGTTCGGTGCAGAACAGACCGTAGATCCATCCGTCCTCGTGCTTTACGAGACGCATGTCGTAGACGTTAATGTCGGGCTCGCTGGTCTCGGGCATCAGGATCGGATAGTCCCAGAAGCGAAAACGGTCAACGCCGTTTGGACTCTCCGCTACAGCGAAGAACGATTTGCGGTCTGCTCCCTCGACCCGAGCAACCACAAGGTATTTGCCGTCGTGCAGGATGGCGCCGGCGTTGAAGGTCGCGTTGATCGCCATTCGCTCCAAAAGCACCGGGTTGGTCTTGCGGTCAAGATCGTAGCGCCAGGGTATGGGCGCGTGTGCCGCTGTGAGGACTGGAGACTCCCAGCGGTCATAGATGCCATTGCCGCCCGAAGCCTTGCGGTTACGGCGCGAGAGCAGCTTCTCCTGCCTCTTGAACAGCCCCTGAACTTGTTTTGCAAACTCCTCGTGATTCATCTGTCTTTCTCCGTTTCTTGCGGACTCCGTCGATGCTCCGTTGCCTGCTGGCTGCCCTTTTGATCCGCGGCATCCAGCCTCGCCATCACCTCAAAGCATGTGCGGCTGTTGTGGTAGGGACACTTCCACGGTCCCACCTTGTCTTCGTCCGGATTGGGAATCCCCTCGCGCGAAACCCGCCAAAACCATTCGCCGTTGCGGTGGTCGACGATGTATTTATCGATGAACTCCCAGCTCCGCTCCGCAGCTTGAAGGAAGTGCTCCTGGCCCGTGAGCTGCCATGCATTGAGGAAGCCGACCACCGCTTCGGATTGCGGCCACCAGTGCTTGTCGGTATTGATGATCCGTCCGCCCTCCGCCTCGTAGAGCAGCCCGCCGTCCGCGTCGATGGCCTGGTCATAGACAGCCTGCGCCATCTTCACGGCCGCCGCCTCAACAATCTTGATGACCGCTCGATCTCCCAGATGTTCCGCAGCCTCGCACAGCAGCCAGCTGCCCTCAATATCGTGGCCGAACGAGATCACTTCGGACCGCGGCTTCCACAGCTCATCGAAGAAGAGAATGAAGTGGCTTGAGTCTTTGTTGAGAATGTGCTTGAGAAACATCTCGATCAGCTCTCGAAGCCGGTTCCTGACCGTGCTGTCCTTGTGAACACCGAGGAGCGTTGCATAGGCCTCGAGCATGTGCAGATGGGTGTTCATGGACTTCTTCTCGTCCATATCTACTTCGCTCAGACGCTGGTCGCCGGCGGGCCTCCAGTCACGGTCATAGGTCTCAAAGTAGCCGCCATTTGCCGCGTCATGGCCCACGGATTCGATCTGGTCAACCAGGCGCATCGCGCGAAGCAGGGCCTCGGGAGCGCTGCTTGCGTGGTAGTACTCTGCCAACGCGTAAATCGTGAACGCCTGCCCGTAGATCCGCTTCTTGGTGTCGGAGGGATGGCCCTCGAAGTCGACCATCCAATAGAGGCCGCCGAACTCGTTGTCCCAAAACGCAGCGCAGAGGTATTCGAATGCGCGCCTAGCGGTAGCGAGGTACACGGGATCGCGGTAGACGCTGTAGGCCTTGGAAAAGGTCCAAAGAATACGCGCGTTCAGGATGAGGCCCTTGCCGGCGCGAGGATCCGAGGTGAGGTCATTGGCAATCTGTCCCTTGAACCCGCCGTATTCGCTGTCAATGGTGTGCTCGAGCCAGAAAGGAAGGATGTTCGAGAGAAGCTCTGCTTCCACTTTCTGGCGTAATCCATGCACCGAAGAGCCTCCCTGCGCCGTGAAGCGCAGCACAATTGTAAGCGAATCGATCAGGCCCCAGTCGCGAGGACTGCGTCGATCATTTGCAACTCCTCTGCTGCGAACGAGGCATGATCGAGCGCGGCCACGTTCTGCTCAATCTGCTCGACGCGGCTGGCGCCGATCAGCGCGGAGGTCATGCGCTCGTCGCGCAACACCCATGCGAGCGACATCTGGGCCAGCGTCTGCCCGCGTGCAATAGCCAGCTCGTTCAAGGCGCGAATCTGGCTCAGCCGCTTCTCATCGATGTCGCGCTTCTTCAGAAAGCCATGCGGCTTCGACGCGCGCGAGTCGTCGGGGATTCCTTTTAGATAGCGATCGGTGAGCAGGCCCTGGGCGAGTGGGCAAAACGCGATGCCGCCGATGCCTTCGGCGCCGAGCACATCGAGCAGACCGCCCTCGACCCAGCGCTCAAACATCGAATACTTTGGCTGGTGAATGAGGCAGGGCGTGCCCAGATTGCGCAGAATCTTCGCTGCTTGGGCGGTTCGTGCGGCGTCGTAGTTTGAGACGCCGGCATACAGGGCCTTCCCTGAGCGGACTGCCTGATCGAGAGCGCTCATGGTCTCCTCAAGCGGTGTTTCAGGATCGGGCCGATGGGAGTAAAAGATGTCGACGTACTCGAGGCCCATCCGCTTGAGGCTCTGGTCGAGTGAGGCAAGCAGATATTTGCGCGAACCCCAGTCACCGTAGGGCCCATCCCACATGGTATAGCCGGCCTTGGAGCTGATGATGAGCTCATCGCGATACGGCTTCAGGTCGAGCCGGAGAATCTCGCCAAAGTTGCTCTCGGCGCTGCCGGGAGGGGGTCCGTAGTTGTTGGCGAGGTCGAAGTGCGTGATGCCCAGGTCGAAGGCGCGGCGGACCATGGCTCGACTGTTCTCAAAGGTGTCGACCCCGCCAAAGTTGTGCCAAAGGCCGAGTGAGATGGCCGGCAGCTTGAGGCCGCTCTTGCCGCAGCGGCGGTAGTGCATGGTGGCGTAGCGCTGTTCATTTGCGAGGTACACAGTTAACTCCTAAATCTGCAGATTCAGCATCAAGGTGGGTCGATCGAAGAGGGGTCTTCCGCCGCCGCTTGCTTCTACGACAAGCTGATGCTGGAGATTTTCGTTCCGGGAGGCAAACCATGCGTTTGATTGCGCAATTGACGGGTGATCTCCCAATATACGTCCAGATTCGACATCTCGATGTTATCGAGCCGGTCCTTGCCTCCCAGGAACAAAGGGATTCGGTAACCCACACAAATATCCGCCGATGGATTTCCCCCGCCATTTGAACGCCATTCGCGCCAAAGACCGATATTGAGCGCCTCCTGTGCGTGGTCAACGAATTCGTCTTCGTGTGCAACCTCCAAGGAATCGGCAATCTCGAAAGCCTCTCCGCTTGCGATTTGAAAGAGCAGGACGGCTGGTTTCGTGCCTCCGCGCCAGGCGAACTGGTTTCCCTGCCAGTCCTGACCAAACGGAGTGATCCCTTCTGACTCTGCCGGAAATGCGCTCCTAATCTTCGGAATCCAATTTCGCGAGTTCGATTTGGAGTGGACTCTGTAAAGGCCGTACTCGAATTCAAATCCCCCATAGCTTTCGAATAGATCGTCGATTTCAGAGGGAGGAACTCCCGCAGCCTCGCCTCGCTCGGCCTTGGCGGTTACTCGGAACGACATGTCGAACTTCCTGAATGCCGACAATCTATCCTCGCCTTCATGCATCCTATTCCCACTCTTAGCTTAGAATGCCCGTGACCTTGACGTCCTTGCGCCCGTCGGTTGGGATGGGCACGACGCTTCCGGTGACTGGTTCGCCATCCACGGTGAGGGAGATGGAATTGCCCGGTCCTTTGCGCTGGATGGTGATGGAATAAGCGACGCCGCGGAACCGGCGCTTTGCGGTGAAGCCGGGCCATTTCTGCGGGATTACCGGAGCAATTTCAAGGCCATCGAGCGAAGTGCGAATGCCCAGAATCCACTGCGAGATGGCGTAGTAGTTCCATGCCGCAGTCCCGGTGAGCCATGAATTCTTGGCTTCGCCGAATGTGGGCGCATCTTTGCCGGCGATCATCTGCGCGTAGACGTAGGGTTCGCAGCGGTGCAGGTCGCTGATCTCTTCCCGCGCGGATGGGTTGATGCGCGTGTAGTAGTCGAACGCCGCATCGCCGCGGCCCAGACGAGTTTCGCCGATCATCACCCAAGGGTTCACGTGGCAGAAGATGCCGGCGTTCTCCTTGTAGCCGGGGGGGTACGAGGAGATTTCGCCAAGCTGCAGGTAGTAGCGCGAGTAGGCGGGCTGCTGGACGACGATGCCGTGAGGCGTGGCCAGGTGGTCGCGCATGGCGTTCATGGCCTTCAGGGCTTTGCCGTCTTCGAGGCCGATGCCTGCCAGCGCACAGAATCCGTTCGACTCGATGAAGACCCTGCCTTCCTCGCATTCCTTTGATCCGATCTTTGCGCCAAAGTCGTCATAGGCACGAAGGAACCAGTCGCCATCCCAGCCGTGTTCGTTTATGACGCCTTCCATCTTGCCGGCCTCGGAGCGATACAGAGCTGCTTCGTCCTTCAGGCCGCGGCGATCGGCGATGGCCGCAAGCTCGCGTCCGGCGTAGACAAACAGTCCCGCAATAAAGACGGATTCGGCGACTTTACCCTCCTTGTTCGTTGTGGTCTGGAAGCTCTGGCCTGGCGTGTCAGAGAAGCAGTTCAGGTTGAGGCAATCGTTCCAGTCGGCGCGGCCTATGAGCGGCAGGCCATGGGGCCCGAGGCGTTCGAGGGTGTAGTGGAAGCTGCGCTGCAGGTGCTCGTAGAGCGGCTTCTCGGAGCCCGGTTCATTGTCGTACTGCACGGGCTCGTCGAGGATGCTCCAGTCGCCCGTCTCTTTCAGATAGGCGCTGACACCCACGATCAGCCAGTGCGGATCATCGTTGAATCCGCCGCCAATGTCGTTGTTGCCGCGCTTGGTGAGCGGCTGGTATTGGTGATACGCGCCCCCGGTGGGAAGTTGCGTGGCGGCCAGGTCGAGGATGCGCTCGCGAGCACGCGACGGAACCATGTGGACAAAGCCGAGGAGGTCCTGGTTCGAGTCGCGGAATCCGAGACCGCGGCCGATGCCCGACTCGTAGAACGAAGCCGAGCGGGACATATTGAATGTGGCCATGCACTGGTACGCATTCCAGATGTTGACCATGCGGTTGGTGTGCGCGTCCGGCGTATTCACCTGGAAGATGCCGAGCGTGTTCTCCCAATACTGGCGCAGCTTCTCGAATGCGGCATCAGCGCCTGCGGGGTTCAGATATTTGGCAAGCACGGGCTTCACCGTGCGCTTGTTGACGATCTGCGAGCCGGGCGGATCGAACTTCTTCTCCACTGGATTCTCGTGATAGCCGAGGACAAAAACGAACTGCGCAGTCTCTTCCGGGTCCAGCTCAATGTTCACCTGGTGGGCGCCGATGGGCGACCAGCCGTATGCGATGGAGTTGGTCAGCTCGCCGGCTTCCACTGTCTTCGGCTTGTCCCACCCGCGATAGCGGCCAAGAAACGCCTCGCGCTGCGTATCGAATCGGCTCGGCGCGGAGCACCCGAAGTAGGCGAAATGGTTGCGGCGCTCGCGATACTCGGTTTTGTGGTAGACGACGCCGTCTTCCACCTCAACCTGGCCGGTCGAGAAGTTGCGCTGGAAGTTGGTGGCGTCGTCCTGCGCATCCCACAGGCAGAACTCGATGCTGGCAAAGCCCTTCAGCGTTGCGCGGGCGTTGCGGTGGTTGGTGACGGTCAACTGCCAGATCTCGAGATTCTCATCGAGCGGCACAAAATAGCGCGTGTGCGCCTCGATGCCCTTGTAGCTGGAACCTATCGTTGTGTAGCCCATGCCATGACGGCAGGTGTACTCGACGATGTCGCTTTGAGTCGGCTGCCAGCTCGGCGACCAGAACTCGTTGGTCTCGTCGTCGCGCAGGTAGATATAGCGGCCGCCGAGGTCGAAGGGGGCATTGTTGTAGCGGTAGCGGCTGATGCGCCGCAGACGCGCATCCCGATAGAAGGAGTAACCGCCTGCCGTATTGGAAATGATGCCGAAGTATGCCTGGCAGCCCAGGTAGTTTATCCAGGGCAAAGGTGTGTCAGGCTGGGTAATCACGTACTCCCGATTGCGATCGTCGAAGTATCCGTACTTCATTGCACTTGCTCCCTCGTTTCCTGTGCCGCGCCTCGCGGGATGGCCGTGATCCCTCACCAACGGCGGGTACGGTTACGTTACCGTCCTGCGAGTGCCGGAGCCGCGCTATGGGGTCATCGGACTGCAAGCCCAAGACCCAGGCACAACCTGTCAACCTCTGCGGGGGCTCCGGAGAATCGCCTTAGTATAGTCTTCGGACTAAAGCCGATCAATCGTTTTTGCAGAGGAGTTGCAGCCGGCTGAATTGTGATGAAATCGATTGCCATTGATCCCAGGAATGTGAAAAAGTATCTGCGCAAGCCAATCAGGGTACTCCGCGTTGGGAGTGGAGTGATCGGTCCCATTGAGGACGCGTACTTGGGGTCCGCTTTCACGCGGGTTGCTGTCTGATTCAACAAGAGGTAAGTCGTCCATGGCAAGCTCATTATGCCCGCTTTCATTTGCCCTGCGTCTTCGGCATCAAGTGCTCATTTTGGCAATGATTTTCACCTTATTGGGGATTCACGCAGGGATTGTCCACGGAGAAACGGCCAAAGCCGCTCCCAAGGCAACTACCTTGATCAAGGTGGACCAAGTGGGCTACCCGGTCGACGGCCCCAAGGTTGCTCTGATCGGCGTTGCGGCCGGGGGCTCCGCGCAATCGTTCGAACTTCGACAGACCAGCAACGATGCAGTGGTCTGGAAGGGGAAGCCAAGCGCTCCAGTCTTCGACTCGGATACGGGCGATCAGTTGCAGGCAGCGGATTTTTCCAGCTTTCACAAAACCGGGACCTACTATATCGAGGTTCCGGGCGTAGGCCGCAGTTGGAACTTCATCCTAGGCAAAAACGTCTTTGAGCACGCCTACTACCTGGCCATGCGCGGCTTCTACGGGCAGCGCTGCGGAACGGCCGTGGATATGGGCCCGGAGTTCCCCGGATATTCCCATCCGGCCTGTCACCTGAAGGGCGAGTTTCATGCTTCTTCCGGCGCCAGCGGACCACGGGACAACCCCGGCGGCTGGCACGACGCGGGCGACTACGGCCGCTACATGGTCAACTCCGGCATCTCCACAGGGACGCTGCTTTGGGCGTGGGAGATTTATGGACGGAAACTGAAAAGCATCAATCTGAAGATTCCGGAGTCCGGCAATGGGACACCGGACACTCTCAACGAGGCGCGCTGGAATCTGGAGTGGATGCTGAAGATGCAGGACTCGGATGGCGGAGTCTGGCACAAACAGACCAGCGAGCACTTCTCAGGGTTTGTGGCTCCGCAGGACGACCATCTGACGAGCGAGGTAATTGGAACCGGATCGGCTCCGTTCAAGAGCACCTGCGCAACTGCTGACCTGGCCTCGGTGGGCGCGATTGCCGCGCGCGTCTACAAGCCCTACGACGCCAAGTTCGCTGACCGGGCACTCGAGGCCGCGCGCCAGGCATTTGCCTGGACGGAGAAGAACCCCAACGTCACCTTCCGCAATCCCAACGGCATCTCCACCGGCGAGTATGGCGACGCCAACTGCAGCGATGAGCGCCTCTGGGCCGCCGCGGAACTCTATCGGACCACTGGGGAGAAGGCGTACTCCGACTACTTCCTCGCGAACTACGCCGCTTTTCTTCCCAAGCTCGATTCTCCCCCGGCAGAAAGCTGGAGCCAGGTGGCTCCGATGGGGTTGTGGACGTATGCGCTCGCCCGGCGTGGGCACGCCGACAAGACCGCGGTGGAGGCAATCCGTCAGCGCACCATCGCCGCGGCCCAGGCAGTGGTAACGCGTACGCGCGCCGGCGGCTACATCAACAGCATGAAGACCACGGACTACGTCTGGGGATCGAATGGGATCGCCGCCGGGTACGGCATGTACCTGCTTATCGCAAATCAGTTTGCTCCGAATCATGAATACGTCGACACCGCCCGCGACAACCTGCACTATATTTTTGGGCGCAACACCTTCTCGCTCTCGTGGGTCACGCAGCTGGGCGAGAACCCATTCATGCATCCCCATCACCGTCCGAGCGCTGCAAGCCACCTGCCTGCGCCCTGGCCGGGGCTTATGTCCGGGGGGCCGAACCGGGGCCGGAACGACGCAGTCCTCGCGGCGATGCCCAGGGAGACGCCTCCGGCAAAAGTCTACGCCGATCAGCTTGCCTCCTACGGAAGCAACGAGATCTGCATCAACTGGCAGGCTGCACTGGTGTTTCTGTTGGCGGGAGAGCTGCGCTAGGCGGGATTGAGACGCATTTCAAATGAAGGAATTGAGGAACCTGCATGCTGCAACTTCACACGCTTGACATCGTCATCATCGTCGCCTACCTGCTGTCGACGGTGCTCATCGGGTACTGGGTCTCCCACCGCGCCTCGCAGAGCATGCAGAACTACTTCCTGGGCGGCAACACGATGCCGTGGTACATGCTGGGAATCTCGAATGCATCGGGCATGTTCGATATCAGCGGAACCATGCTGCTGGTGTCGTGGATGTTTGTTTACGGCATCAAGAGCGTGTGGATTCCATGGCTGTGGCCGACGTTCAACCAGATCTTTCTGATGGTCTACCTGTCGGCGTGGCTACGGCGGTCGAAGGTGATGACCGGCGCTGAGTGGATCAAGACGCGCTTCGGTACCGGACGCGGCGCACAGGCATCGCATCTGATCGTGGTGGTTTATGCATTTGTGAGCATCATTGGATTCTTCACCTACGCGTTCAAGGGCATCGGCAAGTTTGCGCAGACCTATCTGCCATGGCATCTTTCCGCCAATGAATACGCGCTGATCCTGATTGCGATTACGGCCATCTACGTGATCAAGGGCGGCATGATCAGCGTGGTGATTACCGAGGTGGTGCAGTTCTTCATCCTGTCGATCGCTTCGTTTGCGGTGGGCTTTATCGCCATGGCGAAGGTGTCGCCGGAGATGTTTCATCGCGTTGTGCCGGCGGGGTGGGACAACATCTTCTTCGGGTGGCATTTGAATCTTGACTGGTCTACGCTGCTGCCCGCGGCGACTGAGAAGATCCACCAGGATGGTTATGGGCTGTTCGGCTTCTTTGTGATGATGCTGCTGTTCAAAGGGATTCCGATTTCGGCTGCGGGGCCGGCGCCGAACTACGACATGCAGCGCGTGCTCTCGGCAAAGAACCCGCGCGAAGCCTCAATGATGAGCGCTTGGGTGAATGTGGTGCTGACGCCTCCGCGCTACTTCCTGATCATGGGCCTCACGGTGTTGGCGGCTGCGTTCTTCGGGCCTAACCTGCGCGCGATGGGCGCCAAGATGGACTTCGAGCTGGTGTTGCCCTATGCGCTGGGAAAGTTTGTGCCGGTGGGTCTGCTGGGCTTTTTGATTGCCGGGTTGCTGGCGGCGTTCATGTCGAACTTTGCGGCTACGGTGAACGCGGCGCCGCCTTATTTTGTTAACGATATCTACAAGCGGTATATCAACCCCAATGCTTCTCCGAAGACATATGTGCGGTTGAGTTATCTGGCGTCGCTCACAGTTATCGTGGTGGGCGTGGCGATTGGCTGGAATGTGACGTCGGTGAATGAAGTGGTGGTATGGATCGTGTCCGGATTGTGGGGCGGCTACACAGCATCAAACGTGCTCAAGTGGTATTGGTGGCGGTTCAACGGGTGGGGCTATTTCTGGGGCATGGTGACGGGGATTGCGGCGGCGCTGGGCATGCCTTCCATCGTGAAGCAGGTGCCGATTGTGCAGCAATTACTGGCGAGCTACTCCATAAACATGGAAGTGGTTTTCATCTTTCCCATCGTGGTGGGCATCTCGCTTATCGGATGTCTGTTGGGTACTCTGCTGACCAAGCAGGAAGATGATGCTGTGTTGATTGACTTCTACCAGCGGGTGCGGCCGTGGGGGTTCTGGGGTCCGGTCCTGAAGAAGGTACTTGCCGAGGATCCAACCTTCAAGCGCAACAAGGACTTTTTCCGCGACATGTTTAACATCGCGGTCGGGATAACGTGGCAGATCGCGCTGGTGGCGCTGCCGCTGTACATTGTGATTCGCGAATATCAGCGCGCTGCGCTGGCGGCCGCGATCATTTTGGTGACTTCGGCGATATTGAAGTTCACCTGGTACGACCACCTGTCGGTGCGCGAGGTGGAGACGGACAAGGCCGCAGCCGGCGATAGGTAGGCGGCAGAAATGGCGGGCGCGCAGATCGATTATCACGGTTGGAAGGACTGCTACCGGCTGGAAAGCACGACGCTTGAAGTGATTGTGGTTCCAGACCTTGGCAGAATCATGCAGCTTCGGCGAACCGGCGACGATGCAGGCGTGTTTTGGGAGAATCGCGAGCTTGATGGGCAGCTGCCCAAGCCGAACTCAGGTACCTGGGCCAACTTTGGTGGAGACAAGTGCTGGCCGGCGCCACAGTCAGACTGGCCGCGTGTACTGGGGCATGATTGGCCTCCGCCGGCAGGATTCGATTCCAGCGCATTTGAGACGTCGGTGACAGAAACAGGGCTGGTCCTCAAATCGCCTGTTGATCCCGCGTGGGGGATTCAGGCAGTGCGCCATATCGAGCTTGATCCTTCTGCGCCGATCATGCGGGTCCGCACAGAGTTTCATAAGGTGTCGGGCAAGCCAGTGCGCGTCGCGATCTGGACGATTGCACAGTTCAATGACCCCGCGTGCGTCGCAATCGAGTTGCAGCTCAACTCAAGGTTCCCCAATGGCTACACGCATCTGAGCAAACCTGATCCGCAAGACCTTACGCTTAACGGAAGGCTGCTTACTTTCGTGCGCCATCCGAGCAAGTTTGTGAAGATCGGGTCTGATGCTCATGAGATCGTCTGGGTTGGGCCGACTTCTGTTGTCCGCATCGAAGCCGTGATTCTGCCGGGCGAGTATCCAGACGGCGGCTGTCCCACTGAGGTGTATACAAATCCCGGGGAGCAGAAGTACGTGGAGCTCGAGACGCTTGGGCCTCTTGTGAACCTTGAGGCCAGCCGGACCATATCGCACACCACAACATACACGGTGCTGCCGCGGACTACGGCAGATGCGCGGGTTGAGGCGCAGAAGGCATTCTGAGCCAAGCGCTCGCTTGCCATCAGGTGCGAACCTTCCCGATCGTTTTTCGGATTATCGGTGCGTCAACTGCGCACCGGTGCGTTTGCTCAGCACGTCCTTCTCATAGGCGCGTGCGCGGCTGAGCCACTCAATGCCTCTGGGTACGTTCCGCGAAAGGCAGTAGTGCTCCCACACGGCCGGCCAGGGCATTGACTTCTGCTCTTCCAGCAGGGCCAGCCTCTCGGTGGCATCGAATCTGCCTTCGGCCGCCAGCAAGGTGGCGCGCGGTTCGAGCAGCGCCTGCAAGAGCGCCTTGCGCACATTGCGCGCTCCAATGACCCATGCTGCTACGCGATTGATGCTGGCGTCAAAGAAGTCCAGGCCGATGTTTACGCGCTTGATAGCGTCTCCGCGCACGATCTCCTGCGCGATTGATGTTGTGGCCTCGTCGAGAAGGACAACGTGGTCGGAGTCCCAGCGCACAGGCCGAGAGACGTGCAAGAGAATCTCGTCGAGGAATTGCAGCGCGGTCGAGATCTTGTCGGCAACGCTCTCCGTCGGATGGAAGTGGCCTGCATCGAGACAAAGCAGCACCTTCCTGGTGGCGGCATAGGCGAGGTAAAAGTCGTTCGACCCGGCTGTGAAACTCTCTGTCCCAATGCCGAAGAGTTTGCCCTCAACCGCAACCTTATGCAGCTTGCCCGACGGCATGGCGAGGATCTGGTCGAGCGAGTCAACAAGGCGCCGGCGCGGGCCGAAGCGGTCCACGGGGATATCTTTGTCACCATCCGGAATCCAGATGTTCATCACGGCTGGAAGACCGAGTTCAATGCTGAAGTACTCGCTGATCTCACGCGACCGGATGCAATGCTGAATCCAGAAACTGCGGATGGCCTGGTCGGGGTGAGTGAGCGTCAGGTTTTGCGCGCTCAACGGATGAGAGAAGAGCGTCGGGTTGAAATCGAGCCCGATGGCCTGCGCCTTCGCCCACTTCACCCATCCGGCAAAGTGCTCTGGGCCGACCGCATCGCGCTCGACAGGCTTTGCGGACTCGAGGTAGATGGCATGGAGGCTCAGGCGCTTGCGGCCGGGGATCTGCGCGAAGGCGACTTCAAGATCGCTGCGCAGCTCGTTCGGCGTGCGGGCGCGGCCGGGGTAGTTGCCGCTGGTCTGGATGCCGCCGGTCAGTTCGCCGTTCGGGTTCTCGAAGCCCCTTACATCGTCGCCCTGCCAACACTGAATCGAGAGAGGGATCTCATCCACGGCGCGGATGGCTGCATCGGCGTCGACGCCAATTGCGGCGAAGCGCTCACGGGCCAATTCGTATGCGGATTCAATTCCGCGCTCAGTGTTGCTCATCGGCCATGTCCTCCGGCCCGCACCTACGGCAGGCTTCGAGGCTGCGCCTCAAGCGAACCGCCGCCGATGCAATCCCGGCAAGTATAGCTTCTGTCCGCCAATCTAGCCGAGGGCGGGCACTTCCACGCCGAGCACCGCGGCCAAGGCATGCACCACCATGGCGTGATCGGTGCGCTGATCGAGACCGCTCGAAACAACGGTGCCGACAAGGCCTGTCCCCTTGAGGATGATGGGAAAACCGCCTCCGTGGGCTGCATAATCGGCCAGCGAAATCTCGTGCCGCTCCGCGAACTCTTTGCCTTCGAGCTTGAGCTGCAGACCCACGGCATAGGAGGACTTTCCAAACCGCATCACCGTGTTCCTCTTGCGGCGGATCCAATCTGCCTGGCTAGCGGATGCTTTGTCTGTGGAGCATGCAAAGAGCACACGTCCGGCAATCTGAATCTCAAACGTCATCCCAGCTTGGCGCGCGATCGCATCTGTCCGCAGAGCGCAGCCCACAGCCCAAGCGGTATCGGCGCCGAAGCCTTCGAATTGCAGAAGTCGCTCCTGCTCGGCAACTGTGCGCAGATCGTCTTCGAAGGATGGCATTTTGGCTCCTGGTGGCACTTTCCGATCGCGGCTCTACAGCCTGCAGATCAGCAGTTCCCGTTCGTAGATCATCTCCGGCGGAATGTGGTCGTGGATGGCGATGAAGAGCTCTTCGTGTCCGATCACTTCGCGCTTCCACTGGTCGCGGTCCACTTCCTGCAAGACCTCGAAGTCGGCCTTGAGCTTTTCGAGCGGAACGTCGAGTCCGGTCCAGTCGATGTCGTCAAAGTGCGGGGTCCAGCCGATGGCCGTCTCCTTGCCCTGGGCCCGGCCGTGCACCCGGTCGACAATCCACTTGAGCACGCGCATGTTCTGCGAGAACCCGGGCCACAAGAACTTGCCCTGCTCGTCCTTGCGAAACCAGTTCACATGGAAGACGCGCGGCGTAATGGAGAGCGAACGCTGCATCTTGATCCAGTGCCGGAAGTAGTCGCCCATGTGATAGCCGCAGAAGGGAAGCATGGCCATGGGGTCGCGGCGCACCTTGCCCAGCGCGCCGCCGGACGCGGCTGTGATCTCAGAGCCCATGGTGGCGCCGGTGTAGACGCCGCTCGACCAGTTGAAAGCCTGGTACACCAGCGGTAGAGTGGTTGAGCGGCGCCCTCCAAATACGATCGCGTCGATGGGCACGCCATTGGGGTCTTCCCAGTGGGGGTCGATGCCGGGGCACTGTCTTGCGGGAGCCGTGAAGCGGCCGTTTGGATGCGCCGCCGGCTGGCCCGTCTCCTTGCCGATGGCGGGCGTCCAGCGCTTACCGCGCCAGTCGGTCACCTCGGCCGGCGGCTCATCGGTCATCCCCTCCCACCAGACGCCGCCCTGGGGCGTGAGCGCAACATTGGTGAAGATGGTGTTGGTGGCCAGCGTTGCCATGGCGTTGGGATTGGTCTTCATGCTGGTGCCGGGAGCCACCCCAAAGAAACCTGTTTCAGGGTTGATGGCGCGGAGTTGGCCGGTTGCGTCGGGCTTGATCCACGCGATGTCGTCGCCGACTGTCCACACCTTCCATCCTTCGAAGCCCGCGGGAGGAATGAGCATGGCGAGGTTGGTCTTGCCGCATGCACTCGGGAAGGCCGCAGCAATGTAGGTCCGCTCGTGGGTGGGAGACTCGATTCCGACGATGAGCATGTGCTCGGCCATCCAGCCCTCGTCGCGAGCGATGTTCGAGGCAATGCGCGATGCGAAGCACTTCTTTCCGAGCAGCGCGTTGCCGCCGTAGCCGGAGCCGTAGCTCCAAATCTCGCGCGTCTCGGGAAAATGCACGATGTACTTTTCGTCGTTGCAGGGCCAGGGCACATCCTTCTCGCCGGGCACGAGTGGCGCGCCCACTGAATGAAGGCAGGGGACGACGCGCTTCACGTCTTTGTCGATCTCGGCGAAGACGGGCGCACCAATGCGGGCCATGATGCGCATGTTGACCACCGCGTATGCCGAGTCGGTGAGCTGCACGCCGAGCTGCGACATGGGCGAGTCGATGGGCCCCATCGAAAACGGCATCACGTACATGGTGCGCCCGCGCATGCATCCGCGGAAGATCTGCTTCAATTTTTTGCGCATGGCGTACGGATCTTCCCAATTGTTGGTGGGGCCCGCATTATCTTTCGAGAGAGAACAGATGAAGGTACGGTCTTCAACGCGGGCCACGTCATTGGGGGCCGAACGCGCAAGAAAGCAGCCCGGCCAGAGGGTCTGATTGAGGCGCGTGAAGGTGCCGGCTTCGGCCAACTGGTTGCACAACATGTCGTACTCGGCCTGCGAACCGTCGATCCAGTGAATTGTGTCGGGCTGACAGAGGTCAGCCATCTTCTCAACCCAGCGGATAAGGTGCCTATTCGTGGTTGCGGGGGCTTGGGCAAGGGATAAGGATGAGGTCTTCATTTGTTACTCATCTTCATCGAAACTCCTGCCGGAAACAAGAAGATTGACGAAGATTCCCGCAAAATCCTGCGGTTTGGTGGCCTTTCCGCAGCCCGCGGGGCTGCTCCTCGGGTATATACTCACCTCGTTCAGGGGGCGAAAGTGCACACATCGGATTCGAGTGCATCTGCTTCGTCGTGGCATCTCTCGCAGCCGTTTGATCGGGACTTATTAGTGTTCGACGTCGAGACGACGGGAATCAATCCTCGCGTGCACCAGATCGTATCGATCGGCGCGCTGCTACTTGACCGCACTACACTCGACACCGTTAAGTCGATGAGCACGCTCGTTCGACTCACGCCTGAAGCGTTCGCGCAGGCGAGCCCGAGAGCGATGCAGATCCACGGGCTCAAGCTCGGTCAACTCGAGGCCGCGCCCACGCCTGCTGAGGTGGTAACGCAATTCCTCGATACCTTTGGAGCTGACTTCTATTTCTGCGGCTGGAACATCTGTTTCGATACCCAATTCCTCAGGGCGCTCTTCGACCAGGCTGGCCGCCTTGACGACTTCGACAAATTCCGTTATCACAGGCTTGACCTATGGAGCCTTCTTGAGACTGCATGGTTGGGGGGGCAGCTCCAAGCTGCTCCAGACTCGCTATCGATCGCCAGCGGTCTGTTCGGAATCCCGCGTCCCTCCGTGCACGATGCCATGGAAGATGCTCGCGTTACCGCTCTGATCCTGAGAGAATCATTGCCCCTGCTGATTGCGGGGCGGGATGAGGTGAATATGGAACCTTCTGGAGCAGCATCCAAATCCGGAGGCGAAAAGCCTCCGGCGACCCCAATTGCGAGCCTCGAAGGCACGATGGATTTGCGCTACCTGCTGGCTTGCTGGCGCAGGGTTGCGCACAACGGTACAGACGGTCACTACGACGCGCAGCGCCGTTTCAACCGGCGCGGCCGCTGGTTGGGAGGCTTCGCAACCCTGCTCACCACGCTCACAGGCGCAACCGTCATCAAGCAAGTCAGCACAGCTGCTCCTAGCGGGGAACTCAATGTGACCATGGCGATTCTGGCGGCAACAGCGGTCGTACTCACGGCGCTCCACACCTACCTCGGGTACGAGGCACGCGCGGCGAACCATCGCAGCACAGCGGCAGGATATGCGGCGGCCTTGCGCAAAATCGACGAAGCCATCATCTTCGGTTACGCCTCGGCCAGCGAGGCTCAAAAAGCGGCCGACGAAATTCGCCTGTCCCTGGATGCGCTCTCGCGAGACGCACCGGAGGTGCCTAAAGACATTCTTGAGAAATACGGAAAGCGTGTCGACACCGCACCTACCGGCGCGGCCGCAGAGCCAACGTCAGGCGCTGCCTGACGGTCGCCTTAAGCTGACGGGTCGAGACGTACGCGTCGAGCAATTAGGGATTGCGGTCGCGAAAATCGCGAGGCGCGCATTGACCGCAGGCACTCCGGGATTCCAGAATCGACACCCTTGGCGCCGCAGGGCCCATCGATGGGGTTGTGACCGGGTTGTCGCTAAACCGGAGAATTCGACTAGATGTAGCCGAGGCCGCTGAGGCGTTCGAAGATCAGGTCCTCGCCGTCGGCGCCGCCTTCGCCACCGCTCTTTGTGTCGCGCTTCTCCATGCCGGCCACCAGCGACTTGCCCTGCATGCTTTCGGGAATGCTGTAGCCGGCGAGGTCCATCAGCGTGGGCGCGATGTCGAGAATGTTCGCTCCTTCATACTCACCAGTGAGCGGCAGGTTGGCAGCGCCCAGCACGAACATGCCGTACTGCGCATGGTTGCAGGCGTCGGGGCCCGAGTCGTTTTCGCGCAAATGGATGGTAGGGTGGCCGACAGTGCCGATGGAGCGCCAACTGAGCGCGCCCAGGTGAACGATCAGGTCGGGCGCAACGTTGCGCACCTTCTGGTAGATCTCCTCGGGCAGGAAGACAAGCGAGTTGAGCGGCTTGCCCTCTGCGTCGGTGATGGCTTCGAGCTTGGCCTTGAATGCCGCGCGGAAGGAGTCGTACTCCGCGGCGGGAATCGCGCCCTCGGGCTCGCGCCCCTCGACGTTGAAGAAGATGCGGGCGTAGTAGCCGCCTTCACTCCAGACTTTTGTCTTGGCCCAGTTGACGTCGAGCTTGGCGAAGGGAACGACGCCTTGAGGCGGCTTGTTGAGGACCAGCAGGCCCTCGTCAATCAGCCACTGGTTGATGGCGAAGCCGCCATCGAGCGGCTGCGCGCCGTGGTCGGAGACAAGCAGCAGGACGGTGTCGTCGTCGAGGACTTCGAGAACCTTGCCAACCTGTTCGTCGAGCCAGAGATAGTAGTCGGGAATGACCTTCTCGTAGGGATTGCCGGCAACGTAGTCGACGTGGCGCGGGTCGAAGTAGTCCCAGAAGCCGTGATGGACGCGGTCCATGCCGATATCGACGAAGTGGAAGTAGTCCCACTCCTGGTTCTGGAGCAGATGGTGGACGACCTTCCACTGTTTGCGGCTCATGGCGAAGATTTCGTCGCGCAGCCAGTCCTTGTTGCCGGTGCGGAAGTTGGCCACGTCTACCGGATAATCGCCGCCGGCGACTTCCAGGATCTTGGCTTTCAACTCCGGCGGATGGACGAACTCGTCCTTCGCGGGTTCGGGCGTGAGAAAGCACCCGATGCTCACGCCATTGACTTTGCGCGGGGGAAAGTTTGGCGGCACGCCGACGATGATCGACTTCTTTCCTTCGCGAGCCAGGTAATCCCAGATGGCCATTGCCTTGATGGAAGCCGAGTTTGCAAACTTCAAATTGCTGTAGCCGTTGTCGGCGCGGTTGCGGAAGCCGTAGATCCCGAGTGAGCCCGGATCCTGGCTGGTGGTCATGCTGGCCCAGGCCGGCACGGTGATGGGAGGGATGGTGGACTTGAGCCGGCCGTAAGTTCCGACTTCCATCAGCCTCCTGATATTGATGAGGCGCTCGTCGTTGAAGATGACATCGGGCGCGGCACAGTCAAATCCGAGAACACAGATTTTCATACTTCACTCCTGGTGGGCATTTCGATCGGCTGGCAAGCTTCCGTTGAGCATGCGGGCCTGCATTCTGCCGGAACATCAAAACAGAGTAGTCCCTTCCAACGGATTGGAGGGAGGAACACCAAAAAACTTCAGAATCGTCGGAGCCAGATCCATGATGTGAGGGTTCGTGCCGGCTATGGGCCGGTTCATGAACAGAATGCCGGGCATCGCGGCGGGGTTGAAAATGTGGTCGCCGCTCCAACAGCGCATGTTGTTTTCAAAGAGAGCGCCGGCAAAGTGGCCGACCGTGCTCTGCCATGAGACGCGAAATCCGGGATTGAAGTTCACCAGCAGGTCCGGCGACTCCGCTGCAAATGGCCCCGAGTAGATGGCGGAGCGCGGCGAAACGCTGTCAATGGCGTGAAGTTGCGTCTTCGCGTCGACAGCCTGCGGCAAGCCGGAGATGATGGCGTTGGATACCCGCTCGGCTTCAGCGCCGGGCGCAAGCATGCCCGCCGCCTCACGGCCGCGAAGGTTCAAATAAATGCCGCCCAGCCCCATGCAATAGGCAGAGCTCTTTGACCAGTCCACCTGGGCAAAGTCCACCTCGAGCGAGGGCTTCGCGCCGCCCTTGAGCGTAAGGAGTCCCTGCTTAACCAGCCAGGTGTTGGTGTCAAAGCTGCGGCGGAACGTTCCCATGCCGTGATCGGAAAGCACTATCAGCAGCGTGTCCCCGTCAAGCCGCTCCAGCACCTTGCCGACGACCCTGTCGCAGGCTTTGTACATCTCTTCGATTTCGGGGCCGAAGCGCGCGGCCTTGTCGGCTTCGTAGCGCGGGTGTTCCTTGTCGCGAAACCGCCAGAGCATGTGCTGCATGCGGTCCGGCGTATCGAAAAGGATGAAGAAAAAGCCCTCGGAGCAGCGGTCGAGCTCCGCCAGCATCATCTTCTCGCGCTCTTCAAAGACCCCGTAGGACTGGCTCAAGAACGCGGTTTCGTCGATCCGCTCGTTTTCAAGGCCGGTATGATCCTCTGCCATGCCGAGCGTGGCGTAAGGGCCAATCATCTGCTGTAGTTCCTGCGCGTACGCGGGCGGGGCCGAGATAGGAAAGAAGGGATTGTCTGGATCGAAGTTGACGGGAGAGACGTAAAACGCAAACGCAGGTTCGATTTGCGGAACATGGAAGCGCACCATTCCGCATATGGTTTGCAGGCCGGACATCTTGAACTGCACCTTGACCCATGAGCTCCAACCGCCCTCTGGCACCTCCACCGCGGGCGAGCCGGCCACTTCGAAACGCACCTTGCCGGCCGCCGCGTCGATGCGGACCTTGAGCTCTGTCACCAAATCGCTGATTGGATTTGTCTTGGTATTGCGGGGACCAACGAGACGGGTATTCAGCTCGTTGCCCGCGTCGAGCGGAATGACGTGCTCAAACTCTTTTGCTTTTACGGAGCCATCGCGCGTGTAGAAGCTGCCGGTTCCCTGGCCGCCGCGAATGTCGGGAACGCCGACTCCGGCCAGCACCGTACCTTCGCCCGCATCCGGGGGGTAGGTACATGGACATCGAAGAACCGTGCTGCGGACGCCTTGCTTTGCCAGCATCAGCCAAAAGGGAACACCGCGGCGGCGATTGACGAGCTTGGGGCTGCCGAAGAAGCTCTTCGCCCTCTCGAATCGGCTGAGTGCCATCCCCGGCATGTAGTTTTGCGGATCGCGGCAGATGAAATCGAAGATGCCGTGCCCACCCGGGTTGACGCCGGTGGCAAAGGACGACCATGCAACGGGGGTCTGGGCGGGGTAGGTGGTTCGCAGGCGCCGATAGCCGCCGGAATCACGCAGCTTCTTGAAGTTCGGGAGGAGCCCGGCCTCGAGCATTGACTCTACGATTGTGGGTTCCAGCCCGTCCAGGCCGATGACGACAGCTTTAGGGTTGCTCACGGATTTGCTCACCATTCGCAGGGACTTTCGCGTCTGCTGAGGCAATCACTTCAGGTTTCGATTTGAAGCGCGCAACCAGGCGGTGGAACGCTACTAAAAGCTTGTTCCAGAACATCAGGGCGACAGCCAGTAGCGCCGCTAATCCTGTTTGCAGGGGGATGATCTGGTCGGGACCGCCATAGAACAAGGCCAAACATCGGGGGGTCATTTTGATCTCCTTGGGTCGCCTACGGTTGGGGAAGTTGAGATAAGAATCGTCTCGGTTCGGGTACCTGGGGACAAGGGCCGCAGGAAACACGGAAGCGAAGCGCATTTGTCTGCCGCAAAACCTTCACGACATGAAGTGATTATATGCGTTAACGCTCCACCCCGCCTCAGGACCTTGGTAATGGCGGCTGACCAGAATATCTCAATTTGAGGCCAAGAAATCAAGTATTTTCCGTGCAGCCTGCTCCGGGGTGGTCTGAGTCGTGTCAATAGTCAATTCCGCATCGGTCGGAACCTCATAGGGATCCGAAACTCCGGTGAAGTGTTCGATCACGCCGGCGCGAGCCTTGGCATAGAGCCCCTTAGGGTCGCGCTCTTCGCACACGCCAAGAGGGGTATCCACCAGGACCAGAATAAACCTGCCTTCGCGCTCCACCATGCGCCGCACCTCTTTGCGCACGTCATCGTAGGGCGCGATCACCGCACACACCACGAAATCCCCTTCGGCGGTGCGTTCGGCTGCCAGGGCCCCAACCCGTCGAATGTGCGTATTCCGGTCTTCTCTTGAGAACCCCAGGCCAGCCGACTGCATCTTGCGCACCACATCGCCATCGAGAAGAAAAGGCTTGCGCTGATGGGGGGGCTCTTCCAGCATGCGCACAAGAGCGCCGGCGATGGTGGATTTTCCTGCAGCGGAGAACCCGGTAAGCAGCACGGTGACGCCGTTCTTTGCTTGATTTCCCATTGTTTCTTCCAGCTCCATTTGTCCGAACGACGCGGCTTCGGCCATGCCGCAGGATGATACACCGGTCCCAATGTTCAAATCCCGGACACTTCCAAGTGTCAGTGTGCCTTGGTTTCGCTACCTTCTGCCGCTTGAATCTGCGCCCGGAAGGCAGCGCATTCGGTGGGATGAGCGGCGCTTAGATCGTGGATCTCATCGGGGTCGGTTTTCCAGTCGAACAAGAGATCTTTGCCTTGCTGGCGGATGTAGTGCCACTCCGGGGTCACAATCGAGAAAACCGGGCCGTTGTAATTGGGAGCATCCTCGGAAAACCCGTGAAACCTCGCAAGCTCCGAGATTGATTGTGGCCAGCTCGAAGCTGTTTGAGTGGAACTCCAAAGCGGGGCCAGGGAGCGACCCGGCAGCTGATGCTTATCATCCGCGACCGTCAAATCCAGAATCGTTGCGGGAATGTCTTTTATGCTGACCGGCGTCGGCACGCGGATGTCAGCGGGAACCAGGCCGGGCCTCCAAATAACCAGCGGAACCTGGATCTCTTGCCGGTAAAGCGACTTTCCGTGACCGTAGATGTCGTGCTCTCCGAACTCCTGCCCATGGTCTGAAGTAAAGACGACGATCGTGTTCTGCAGTCGGCCATCCTCATTCAACCAAGAAAGCAGGTCCTGGACGCTGTCGTCGGCGTAGCGGACGGCCCCGTCGTACACGTCAATGAACTGCGGCTGCTCTGAGGCACATTGCGGTTTCTTCGCGTCCTCGCAGTTTTTCTCAATGTACATGCTTTCATTCCGAGCCTCCGGGTTCGCGGTGTACCTGTGCAGGTAGGGCTCGCGAGGGAGGACGGGCTCGTGAACGTCAAAGTAATTGATCACGACAAAGAACGGCCGGGTTCCCCTCCTAATCCAGCTCATCGCATCTTTGTCGATCGTCTCAGCACCCGGCGCGTTCTTCAGGCCGAGGAACGAGAAGTCTTCCCCGATCGTAATCCGGGACAGGTTTTTGAAAATGAGCTTGCTTAGAGGGACTTTCTCGAGGATTCCGCCGATGCTCTGCTCATATTCTTCAAAGTGCGAAAAGCCATGAATAAAACCATGGTCTCTGGAAAAGAACTGATAGTTGGCGGAAAACGCCGCGGTCCGATAGCCGTGCTTCTCCATGGCATCGCCAAGGGTTAAGAGATTTCCGGAGAGAGTATCCTTATAAGTCTCGATCCGATCTTCGTGCGGATAGAGCCCTGTCATCATGGAGGCATGGGAAGGCAAGGTCCAGGAGGACGGTGAAATCGCGTTCTCAAAAAGGACTCCCTGTTGCGCCAGATGGGTCAGGTATGGGGTTGTATCGCGTGTATATCCGTAAGTGGAGAGGTGGTCGGCACGGAGGGTATCCACAATGATGATGAGGACATTAGGGGAGTTCGGCGGGCTTGGAGGGAGCGCGGCCCGTTCGGAGATCTCACGTATGGGTCCATAGCAAAGAGCGCAGAGAACCATGAGCGCAGGCACGGCAATCATCCATGCCGCCAATCTGCTGTGCCGATGACTGTTGACTGACCGAGCGATCTGGAAAGCTCCCAGCAGTGCAATGAACCACGCCAGACTGTGAGCGACGCCAGGCAATACGAGCTTGATCAAATCCGGAATCGCCAAAAAACAGAAGAACCCGACGGCAAACAGAACACCCGACCAGATTTTCCTGCGGAGAATTAGTCCGAGCGCCAGTGCCAGCAAGAGAATGACGATCTGGATGCCAACATCGACGCCGATCGAATACGCAATGAATGCGGGATCGAGAAAGTGCCGGTAGGCCTCGAACGCAACCCCCGTAATCAATCCGGCGGTCGCAGAAGTCGCCAGGGGAAAAACCACCAGATCGCCAACCCGCGTTGGCTCAGTTCTTCCGAATTCCCTCCGCCAGAATGCTGATAGCGAGGTCATCCAGCCACCCGCGGTGTTCTCTGTTTGGGAATCTGATCCGGAAACGGACATGAATCCTTCTTCCACAGCCGAAAAGCTGCCTTGTTGCTTTGAGAAGCGGCGCGATTTTTTTGAGCTTATCGCCTTGACTGGATGATCAGCAGTTCGATTCCCTACATGGGAAGAAAGGATGGCGCCTTGAAGTCTTTTGAATTACGATTTTTCCACACGGCTGGGGGCCTGTCAATCGCGCCGGGTGACTGAAGTGCCCCTCTACGTTGCGCCCTCTTCTCCGCCTCCTCAGACCGGGCGCAGCATCTGAAGAAAATGCCATGCGGGGGGCGTTACAAGTTAGTGTGTCCTGGTCCCGCTGCCTTCAGCCGCTTGAATCTGCGCCAGGAATGCTGCGCATTCGGTGGGATGACCGGCGCTCAAGTCGTGCATCTCATCGGGGTCGGTCTTCCAGTCAAACAAAAAATCTTTGCCTAGTTGGTGGATATAGTGCCACTGCGGGGTCACAATCGATCGAACCGGGCTGTTGTAATTGGGAGCCGACCTATCGAACCAGTGAAGTCGCGCAAGCTCCGAGCCCGGTGGCGGCCAGCTCGAGACGATTGGACCGGAACCCCAAAGCGGCTCGAGAGAGCGGCCCGGCAACGCCTGCGGCGCGGCCTGCGTGCCGGCGTTGTTCTCACCGGGGGCGGTCAAATCGAGAATCGTTGCGGGAATATCGGTGGTACTGACCGGCGTGGGCACCCGGACCGATGCAGGAACCAGCCCGGGTTTCCAGATAATCAGAGGAACCTGGATCTCTCCCCGGTAGAGCGACTCGTTATGCCCGTAGAGGCCGTGATCTCCGAACTCCTGCCCATGGTCGGCGGTAAAAACGACAATTGTGTTTTCCAGCATGCCGCGCTCATTCAGCTGAGTGAGGAGATGCTGGATGCTCTCATCCACGTAGCGTATAGCCCCATCGTAGACGTCAACATATTGCGGCCGCTCCGACTGACACGACTCTCCCTCTGGGGACTCTGTGCACCCGTCCGGAAAATACAGACTTTGGGACCGAGCCTTTGCGTTCGTGGTGTACATGTGCAGGTAGGGCTGCGGTGGGAGTACAGGCTCGTGCAAATCATAGTAGTTGAGCACAACAAAGAAGGGTCGACGGCCCTTCGCAATCCAGTTCAGCGCATCTTCGGTGATATTCTCAGCGTCCGGCGCGTTTTTCCTGCCAAAAAACGCATGCTCCTGCCCGGATGTGATGTGGGACAGGTCTTTGAGAATGAACTCGCTGAAAGGGACTTTATCGAGGATGGAGCTGAGGCTCAGGTCGTAATCGTCAAAGCGAGAAAAGCCGTGGATGAAACCATAGTCTTTGGAAAAGAGCGGATAGTTGGCGGAAAACGCCGCGGTCCGATAGCCGCGTTTGGCCATGGCATCGCCAAGGGTTGGAAAACTGCCGGAGAGGAAATCTTTTTCTGTCTCCACCCGGTCTTCATGCGGGTAGAGCCCGGTCAGCATGGAGGCATGAGACGGCAGGGTCCACGAGGCCGGTGCGATTGCATTTTCAAAGAGAACTCCCTGTTCAGCCAGATGGGTCAGGTATGGGCTTGTGTCGCGGGTGTATCCGTAGGGCGACAGGTGGTCCGCGCGAAGAGTATCCACGATGATGAAGAGGACATTGGGGGAGTTCGGTGGGTTTTGAAGCGCACTTCGCATGGAGAGCTCGCGTGCGGGGTCATAGGAGAGAGCGAAGAGGGTGACGAGCGCGGGGGCGGCTATCATCCATACCGCGATCAAGCTGTGCCGATGACGGTTGACGGTGCGAACGATCTGGAAAGCTCCCAGCAGTGCAATACACCACGCCAGAGGGTGAGCTACGCCTGGCAATACAAGCTTAACCATACCGGGAAGGGCCAGGAAACAAAAAAACCCGATGGCAAACAGAACACCCGACCAGACTTTCCTGCGGGTAATGAACGCGAGCGCCAGTGCCAACAAGAGAATGACAATCTGAATGCCAATATCTACGCCGATCGAATACGCGATGAATGCAGGATCGAGAAAATGCCGGTAGGCCGCGAACGCAATCCCCGAGATTAATCCGACGGTCGCAGAAATCGCCAGGGGAAAAACCACCAGATCGCCAACCCGCGTCGGTTCAGTTCTTCCGAATTCCCGACGCCAGAACGCGAACAGCGAGGGCATCCAGCCACTCGTGTTGCTCTTTGCCTGAGAACCTGATCCGGAAACGGACATGGATCCTTCTTCCACAGCCAAAAGCTGCTTTGTTGTCTTGATAATCGGCGCGATTTGTTTGAGCTTATCGCTTTGGGTGGATGATCAGCGGTTCGATTCTCTTCATGGAAAAAGGGGATGGCGGCTTGAAGTCTTTAGAATCACGATTTTTCCATACGGATGGAGGCCTGTCAATCGTAACAGGTGACCAAGGTGTTCCTCCTTGTTACCCTGCGTTTTCCACCTGCCCAGCCCGTGCGCGGCACTTCTGAAAACTTGGCTATTCCCCCCGACCGGAGCACCCCAGCGCCGAAGACGTGTCGCCGTGGCCGCGGGGTAGAAAGTCCCTTGAGTGTGTGCTTTTGATCGACACGGATTGCGAAGATGCTATAGAACGGGAAGTCTCAACAGAATGGAGGCTCGATGTTTCAGCAAAACGAAAGCCGTGGGATGACGCGGCGCCGGTTACTCCACACGATGGCAGTCGCGGCAGGCAGCGGGCTCTTGCCTGCGGGCCTTCTCTTCGCGGAGAATTCCTCAGGCCGATCGCAAGAGGACGAAGCCTTTCTGGACGATCTTGAGCGGCAGGGCTGCCTATTCTTCTGGGAGCAAGCAAGCGCAACGACTGGGCAGATCCTCGATAGGGCGCGCAACGATCTGCGCCCAGGCGCGCGGGACCCCCGGCGAATGGCGAGTACCGCGTCGACTGGATTCGGCTTGACCGCCCTCTGCATTGCCGATCATCGTGGCTATCTGCCGCACGCGCAGATCGTGGAACGTGTCAGAACAACGCTGAGCTGGCACTTGAACCATCTCCCTGAGGTGCACGGGTTCTTCTATCACTTTACCGATGTGGAAACCGGAAAGCGCTTTTCCGGGTCGGAGCTTTCCTCTATCGACACTTCCTTGCTGCTTTGCGGGGTTCTTACGGCGAGGGGATATTTTGAGGATGCGCAGATCAAGCAACTGGCTACCCAGCTCTATGAGCGAGTGGATTGGCCGTGGATGCTGAATGGGGGCAAGACCTTTTCGATGGGCTGGCATCCCGAGACAGGCTTCCTGGAAGCGCGTTGGAGCCACTACTGCGAACTGATGATGATTTATCTGCTGGCGATCGGTTCACCCAGCCATGCGGTGGCGCCGGAGTACTGGAATAACTTTACTCGTCCCGTGATCCATTACGCGGGATTCGATTACATCAGCGGCAACGACCCTCTTTTTACGCATCAGTACTCGCAGGCGTGGTACGACTTCCGCTATAAGAGCGACGCCTATGCCGATTACTTTGCCAACTCAATCAAGGCGACGCGCGCTCACAAGGCATTCTGCCTTTCCTATCCCAACTGGTACAACGAGGACTACTGGGGAGTCACGGCCTCGGATTTTGCGGGGGGTTATACGGCGTGGGGCGGGCCTCCAGCGCAAGGACCGCTGGATGGAACAGTGGTTCCTGCAGCCGCGGCAGGTTCACTGGCGTTCCTGCCCAGGGATTGTCTCGCGGTTCTGCGCGCCATGCGCTCGAAGTGGGGAAAGCATGCCTGGGGACGGTACGGCTTCGTGGACGCCTTCCATCCCGCCGCTGACTGGTATGACGCGGATGTGCTGGGCATCGACCAGGGAATCTCGGTGCTGATGGCGGAGAATCTGCGCTCCGGGCTGGTTTGGGAGTGGTTCATGCGCAACCCGGAGAGCGTGGGCGCCATGAAGCAAGCCGGATTTCATGGCCTTCCGGCGTAAGCCGCCCATCAGGATGGATGCAGCTCAAAGATGCCTGGGAGAGTTGCGATGTGTTTGCCCTGGGGCGTCGACCTTCATTTACGGACTGTTGTAATCAGGTCGGGCAAATGGAACCGCCTGGAAAACGTTGGAGCACTGGGTGGAGGCTGATTCCGCCCAGTGCCCCTTAGAACAGCCGCCTAAAACTGAATTCGAGCGATGAACTCAATTACGCGGCCGGCGTCGGCTCCCTGCGCGTACCCGAAGTACTGGTTGTTGATATTGGCTCCGGGATTTCCATTGCCGTTTGTGATCGGTTGCAGTTGAAGAATGTTGAACGGGTTATACATGTTCGCCTGGATGCGCAGCACCGAGTGGTGGTCGCCGAAATCGTACGCAAACTGCTTGGCGAAGCTGAGATCGACATCCTGGTAGCAAGGTCCGCTAAAGCTGTTGCGGCCGATGCCGGGAACATAAGCGTGAGAGTTTGCCGGGGGCGTGACGTCGAAGTAGTTGAGGCCCCCGCTGGTGCCGCCGGCGCCGCGGTTCGGGAAATCGGATCCGGTGGTAAAGAGACTGTTGGAGCAGCCGTAGACCGCGCCGCCATAGTATGCCAATGGCCGTGTCGGACTGACCACACCAGATCCGAGGGTAAAGGCAGTGGTTTGCAGGTTGTAAGTGACCGGGGTATATGGGAATCCGGTGTGCCAGGTATAGGTGCCGTTCAATTGCCAGCCGTTTATCATCGTGTCGGCAACGGCACTTCCGGAATGCACGTGAGGCACCTCCCACAAAGCCGTGGCAACCAGGCGGTTTCTAGTGTCGAAATCCGAGGGCCCCCATTCGGTTTTGTTGTTTGCAGGATTGGTCTGGTTGGCGTTCGAGTCGGCCAGATCGCCATTGGAAATCTCATCGAGGGCCTTGGACCAGGTGTAAACCGCGCTCATTGCGAGCCCATGCCTCAAAGTGTGCCTGAGTTGCACATTCAATGCGTTGAAGTTCTGGTCAGAGTCGGTTTGCGCAAAATAAGCGGCGTACACCGGAGAATTGGCGTTGTTGTAGAGGAAATTCTGGTCAACCAGGCGAGCGAAGTGATGCCCTTCGCTGCCGGCGTAACCGGCGGTCCAAGTAAGATTCCAGGGCAGCTGGTATTCGATTTCGAACGAATACAAGGCGCTCACTGGCGGCCTGGTAGATGGAAGCGCCCCATAAACCTCAACGCTGGGAGTGCCGCCGCCATAGGGGTTCGGGAACCCGGCAGCATTCGTACCAGTGGCAAGTGCCGGATTGATTGGGAAGCTGTAGGGCGAATTGCTGGTGCCCACTTCATACTTGATTGAGCCGTTAACAAACGGTGTACCGAAGTCCATTGCGTTGGTGCCGCAGCAGAGGCCGAAGTTGGCTATGCCCGGACCATCTTCCAATGCATTATTGAAGAGAGCGACGTCCAGGTGGTTATAGGCTATTGCGAAGCCGCCGCGGACGACAACTTTCTCGTTTGTCCCGGCGGGCTGCCAGGCAAACCCAATCTTTGGGCCAAAATTGTCCCAGTGCGAATTCCACAGATCGTTATGCGGAACGAGGGTCATGCCGCTCAGCTCGGAGCCAGCGGGCCCGAGGACGGGATAGTTGATCATGAATCCGTGGTTTGAGAGCGGTGTGAAGTCCTCCCACCGCAGGCCCGTGTTGAGTGTGAGTGTCGGCGTGACTTTCCAGTCATGCTGGGCATACACCGCGATGTCTTCATCGCGGAAGTAGCGCTGCGAGATCGGGATGCCTCCGGTGTTTGGGTTGGTGTCGATGGCTTCATAGATCGGGGCGTCATTGACCATCGACCACAAACCCTGCATGGCATAGACCGGACGCGCATCGCCGGAAAGATTGTCATTGTCCTGTTCCAGCCGCAATTCCCCGCCCAGGCGCAGCGCATGATTGCCCCACGTATGGGTCACCATGTCGCGGCCTTCGTACGTATTCTCTGCGAAGACGGCCGGGGTGGTGCTGGACTGTGCCACGCCGTATTGTGGGTCGTTGCTGATCGGCAAACTCTGCACATTGATGTACGGGATGCCGTAATCGACCGTGTTTCCCGCGTCCTTGATGCCGTTCTCTGCAAAGCGAGTGCTATTGACGCGAAGCTCATTCAGCCAGGTCGCGGAAAACGTATGGATATAGATGAACGTAGCGGCTGAGTTCAGTGGCTTGAAGGGAACATCGTCGGCCGGGCGCGCGCCATTGGTGCTGCTGGCGCCATCGCTGTCCAGCTTGGTGAAATAGACGATGCCGGCTACCGTGTCCCTTGAAGTCAGATAATAGTCGCCGCGCGCATTGAACTGATTGCCGCGGGCCTGATTTGGGATACGGATGGCCGCGTTGTAGATATCGGGAACACCATCGAGGCCGCCGCCAGTAACAACATTCGAGGTGGGGTTGGACGAGTAGCCAAGTCGCGGATAAACCCCCAACTGAGAATCGCCACCCGCGGTGGGAGAGCCGATGTCGATTCCATCGCCGACCACCTGACAATAAGGGCCAGAGGTGGCTGTCTGCGTTACTGTGGCGCCGACGCCATTGATGGGAGTAGGCGGAAATTCGCCCTGGTTGTTGGACCACGAGGTGCAGTTTGTAAGCGACGAGTTAATCCCTACCACGCGGGGCGCCATCCCTGGCAGACTGAGAATTGCGGTGCTTATGCTTCCCGGGCGGTCCGTCGCTATCAGGCTACGGAACTCAGGAGTCTCTACCCACTGATTGTCGATGGTGGTGTTGTGTACGCTGAATCCGGAGTAAGAGAGGAAGTAAAAGAGTTTGTCCTTGACCACCCGCCCACCTAGCGATCCCGCCCAGGTGCGTTGAGCATTTTGCACCCGCGTAGGCATCCCTGCGGCCGGGCCGGCAAGCCTGTCGTAGGCATTCAACCCAGGTTCGTCGTAGAGTAAAAATGCGCCGCCATGCATTGAGTTCGATCCGCTCTTGGTGACGACCTTGATCTGCGCTCCCGTGTTGCGGCCGTCGGAGGCGTCATAGGACGTGGACACGATGGTCATCTGCCCGACGGCTTCCTCATTGGGCGTGACTACGGCATTTCCGCCATGGGTAAGCGAGTTGACGCTTACGCCGTCGATCATGAAGTTGTTGTCAGCCTGGCGCTGACCGTCGGCAGCAATCTGCACACCGTTTTCGGTTTGGAAGGTGCCGGAATTGGACCCGCCGGGGCCGGCCCCATTGGGCAGAAAGACTGCATTGCCATTGCCGGCGCGCGCGCCATCTCCGATAATGCCTGGAGCGGTGCGGAGCAATTCATACGGATCGCCGCCCGCAATCGGCAGCCTCTCAATCTCTTCGCTGGTAATGGTGGAGCCGATACTGGCGTCCGCCGTCTGCAGTTGCTGCTCCTGGTCGGCCGTGACCGTCACCGATTCCGTCGAGCCACCGGGCTTCAGCGTCACGGTCAAATCGCGCGGCGATTCAGCTTCAATCGCCACATTGGGCAGATCGGTCTCCTTGAAACCTGGAGCCGTTACGGCAAGGGAGTATTTCCCCGGACCCAATTCGCTGAAATGATAAGCGCCCGTAGCATTCGTGGCGGAGACTAGTTTTTGCTGCGTTGCCGTATTGGTCAGCGTTGCAGTGGCGTTGGGGATGGCCGCCCCGCTGGAGTCCAGCACTGTGCCGGAAAGACTGGAGCCGAATTGCGCGCGGGCGGGAAGAGTAACGAGGATGAGGAACGCCAACACCCACGACCATTGCCGGTGAAGAGATGACACGGACGCGAGAGTCTTCTGAAAGTTACCTGTCAAGCTCTTGAGTTCGATTCGTTGCATGGGGCCTCCTTAAAAGCAGTTGCTGTGTCCGAATTGAATCGTTCGCTTTCCTTGAGGGGTAGCAACGCGTCATCCGCGCGGCGCAAACTCTGCAGTGAAGCGGGATTGTTGCCATTGCCGACCCTGCCGAAAATTCACATTTGAGATCTGCGCATCGGCCGGTAAGCTGAATCCCTGATACGCAATGGGAAGAGGGAAGCAAATCCGGTTCTTCGTTCATTTCCAACACATCCAGACATTCTTAGGGGCGTAACTGGTTGCCTTCTGTTCAAAATAGCTCAGTGTCGAGAATGAGGGCGGCCACCGAGTTTGCGAGTGCGCGACGGTCTTTGCCGGCGATCACTCTCCCTGGCTAAGTGCTGGTTTTCGTGATAGTTGGGCGGCGTTTCGAAGATGGAGACGTGAAGAGATCCTCAATTGGCGGCTTTTTGGGCCCGGGGCGCGAGAGATCAACCCTCCGTTCAGGCGCAGCCCAGGTGGGTATTCGGACCGAACGGAACCTGAAGTGTTAGAGTTGGGGGCGGATGACCAGCAAACCGAGAGGTTTCCCCGATCAACGACATCAGCCCAGATCGAGATCTCAGACCCAATGCGAATGAGAGTTCTGAATTTCAGGTGTACGGTCGCCAACTGCCTTCGGCCATTTATGTGGATCGTGGATCGCGGTGGCGAAACTACGTGAGAGCCCGAATACGATCAGGCGGGTAGAGTTCACGGGATAAATTGCGAGATAGCAGTTGACTTATGACCTCAATCCGAGGTAAGTTGGAAGGGTAATGATGAACCGAGTCAATCACGGCTTTACACCAGCGACGGCGCAACCGTGGCAGGGTGCACCTATGTGATTGCTCGGAGGATTCCACATCTGGATTCCACTTACCCTCTGAGCCAATTGGCCAGAGGGTTTTTAGTTTTATGGCGCTGATCCGAGATAGCTCAGCGGTAGAGCGGCCCTGTGTGAGTTTGCATTACTCCGAGATAGCTCAAGGGTAGAGCGGCTTCCTGTTAAGAAGCGAGACGTCAGTTCGAATCCGACTCTCGGAGCCAATCTGTTTTGAGTTGTTCCCGGCTCGTCTAACTGGCAGGACGGCACGCTCTGACCGTGTAAATGGGGATTCGAATCCCTCGCCGGGAGCCAAGCATTGAATATGTTCTCGGATCGGTTAACGGTAAGCCTGAGGTCTTTGAAGCCTAGAACGGTGGGTTCGACTCCCCCTCCGAGAGCCAGGTTCGCGGAGCCCCGATGATTGGTTGTTGATCGTTAGGGTTTTTAGCGGTGATCGTACAGCGGCGTGTACGGCGGTCTTCCAAACCGCACACGCGAGTTCGAGTCTCGCTCACCGCTCCATTTATGAAGGAAAGGAATGCCTGAATTGACGCCCCATTAGCTCAACAGGAAGAGTCTGTGTTTCGTAATCACAGGATTGGCGTTCGAGGCGTCAATGGGGCTCCAAAATAGGTTGCAATGGCGCACGGAGGATTGAAATGAGTTTGATGCGAAGGCCGGTGCTACAACTGAATGCGTCGTATGAGGCTCTTCGCATCATCCCAGTCATGCGAGCGCTCAAGCTTGTGACCAAAGGGAAGGCAACGGTGGAGTTAGCCACGAATAAGTTGCTCTATCCTGGCATCTACCTGCCCAGCGTGATTCGATTGCTGGTGTATAAGCACGTCCCTGTCCGGCTGCAGGTGACCACGCGCCGCAACATTCTTATGCGGGATGGATACCGCTGTCAGTATTGCGGACTGAAGTTTCATGGCGGTGATTTGACGCTCGACCATATCATTCCCAGATCGCAGGGAGGAAAGAATACCTGGGAGAACCTGGTGACATGTTGCCGCAAGGACAACCACCGCAAGGCGGACAGGACGCCGGAGGAGGCAGGCATGCCGCTTTTGCGCAGGCCGCTGCCGGCAAGCGTGCACACCGGCAGGTTCATTCTGCGGTCGATGGGCCTGGAAGTGAATGAGTGGAGCCGGTACTTGTACGCCGACTCCGATGGCGATCGGCGTTTTGCGGTTCGCGGATGAAGATGGGGCCGGTATAGCTCAAGCGGCAGAGCAGCGGTTTTGTAAACCGCCGATTGGGGTTTCGATTACCTCTGCCGGCTCCAACATTGATATAGGGGATGGGGACTGAAGCCAAACGGTGCGGCGCGTGATTGTGGATCACGTTTTAGAGGGTTCGACTC
>CAYWSR010000016.1:0-38624 GCA_964460385.1 uncultured Occallatibacter sp.
CACCCGCTTCGAGCAGCTCCTTCATTGTGATCGTGGCCATTGGCCTCCTTTATTGAATTGCATCCGGGTGGTCGATGCCAGCCCATCCCAACGGTCAGGACCTGCGGTTGGGAACTCTGGGTCGCGCCCGGATTGAACCCGCTCGCGGCGGGAGATTTGTGAATCTGAATTCGCAGTTCACAGTTCGTAGTTCACAGTCAAAACACCGATCGGAAAAACTGAGAACTGCGAACTTAAGAACTGACAACTAGCGCTTGCTGAACTGGAACCGCTTGCGGGCGCCCTTCTGCCCGTACTTCTTGCGTTCTTTCTGGCGCGAATCACGCGTCATCAAACCTTCGGCCTTGAGCACCTTGCGCAGTTCCGGGTTGAACTCAACCAGGGCGCGCGCGATGCCCATCTTCACTGCATCGGCCTGTGCGGCAACGCCGCCGCCCTTGGTCGTGGTGACGACATCGAAGCTCGAGGCGAGCTCAACCAGGGCGAGAGTCCGCTTGGCGGAGACGCGCTGCTGTTCGGTGACGAAGTACTCGTCGAAGCCCTTGCCGTTGACCTTCCACTCGCCCGTGCCGGGACGAAGGAAAACGCGGGCGACCGCCGACTTGCGCCGTCCCGTCCCGTAATACTGAACCAGATCTGCCATTCTTTGTTAGCTCCTAGCTTCCCGCCTCTAGCTTCTAGCTAAAAGCCGCAAAACTTGACTTCTGAACCGACGAGCTAGCAGCTAGAAGCTAGCAGCTAGCGGCTGCTTTACTTGATCTCCAGCGCCACCGGCTGCTGGGCCTGGTGGGGATGCTGCTCGCCCTTGTAGACCTTGAGCTTGGAGCCCATGGCGCGTCCAAGCTTGTTCTTGGGCAACATGCCCTTGATCGCCTGCTCGAGGATGGCCTCGGGCTTGCGGTTCAATAGGCGTGTGAACTCTTCTTCGCGGAGGCCGCCGGGGAAACCGGTGTAGCGGCGATAAACTTTCTGCTGGCTCTTAAGGCCGGTCAGACGGATCTTCTCAGCGTTGATGACGACGACGTGATCGCCGACGTCGATGTAGGGAACGTACTGCGGGTTCAGCTTGCCGCTGAGCAGATCGGCCGCCCTGGTGGCCAAACGGCCCAGGGTCTGGCCGCTTGCGTCAATCACATACCACTTGCGGCTGATGTCTTTCCCGCTGGGAACAAAGGTACTCATCTCTCTCCTGCCCTCTTGAAATCAGGTTAGAATCACGCAAACCTGAGGCGAAACAAACGATCGGTGCGGCCAAAATCTGCACAAAATGCAATTGCCCGCGCGAAACGCGCAGGGGCCTGAATTCTACCCACGTCCAAACAAATCTGTTCGGGTGAGAACCGCGGGGGTTGGCCCTTGTCTGGCCCTTCCGGGTCCAGCCGGGCTCTGGCTTGACTGGAGAGGCTTTAGCGCCGAATCCAGCCGCCGATTGCCTGTTCCGTCTGACCCTTGAATCTAACCCTTTAAGGGATCGCCCAGCCGGTTTGGGTCGGTATATACAGACCCCAGGCGCAACACCGCGCAAGGTCTCCAGAATAGCCTAATCGGGGTGCAGAGTCAACGAAAACTCTCTTCCAACACAAGATGAGCGTGAAGGCAGAAGTTGATTCCAACACAAGATGAACCTGAAGGATTAGGCATGCTGGAGATTGAACATCAGCGTGCGCGAAGCAGAGAAGTAGAGCCTGGAAGCGATTGGCCGGTTCGTTGAGGCCAGCGAGGAACTCCGATTTGCGGGGCAGAACGGTCAGCAAGTCTATGGCTGGGTAGAGCGAGTGGTGATTGAGCATGAGTACACCCAGCAGGGCAGGGCTGCACGGGGCCGGGTGCGGCTCTAACTGGAGAAGATGACGGGGCTGAGCCGTTCGCAGGTGACGCGGCTTATCGCGCGCTCCACGACCACCGGCAGGTGCGGCCCACCGTCTACCGGCGGCGCCGTTTTCCTGGCCTCTACACGCGGGCCGACATCGAGCTGCTGGCGTCGGTCGAAGAGGCGAACGAGACCTTGAGCGGCCCGGCCACGCGGCGCATTCTGGAACGGGAGGCTCAGGTCTACGGCAAGCCGGAGTACGCGCGATTGGCAGGCATTTCCGTGGCTCACTTGTACAACCTGCGCAAGAGCCAGCGCTATCGCGAGTACATGAACCCGTATCTGAACTACCATCGTCCCTGCGCCCAGCCCGAGGTGGATATCGATCAGAGAGGCCGCAAACGCGTCCGTTACAAGCGCTGCCAGACTCCGCTGGAGACCCTGCTGGCACTGGATAATCCAGCACAGTACCTGCGCCAGGGGCTCAGCATCAACGCCCTGAAACGCATCGCCGCGGCACTCAGCGATACCGAAGCTGCGCGCCGCATGCAACTAGCAAAGAACAGGCTGTTCGAGAGATTGCGCCTCACCGCGTAGAGGCAGAGGCTGGAGTAGAAGGCGCGGTGGAAATGGCGGTCGGTGGAAAAGGCAAAAAGCCGACTTTCCCACCCCGCTTGGAAATCCCGCCAAGCGCGCGGGATTCCCACTTTCCCACCGCCGCGACGGCGGCTGGATGATTTATCAAACCGGACATTTCACTTGCTTAGAAAACCGGACATCTGCACTTGCTAAGAACAGAGTCTTGACCGAGGGAAAATGACTCAAAAGCAATTACTTGTTTGCAAGAGGGTCATTACTGGGCGTGGCCTGTTTCTGTTAGACGAATGCCTTACAGAAGGGTCCTTCGACGTTATTTGGCAGGCACAAGGAGGTCCTGCGCGAAGGCGTGGAAGGGGAGAAATGGGGCCTCCGCGATGCCAGGAAGGGAAGATGAAAATGCCCGACGAGGGGGTCGCGGGCGTTGGGATGGCTTGTGACTGAGGAGAATGGATTGGCTGTGAATCGTTTCGGTCGGCGTAAGGCGGATGGTATTCTTGCGCCAAGTCATGAGCTTCTTTGCGCGCATGTTTTTCGCGGCCACATTACGGATTGCTTTGGCCGTCGTCTGCTGCCTGGGGATCTGGTTCAGCTGGAAAGCTGAGCGCGCGGATTCGTTGTTTCGGGAAGATACGGTGGACTCGCTCAGGGCGGCGATCGGCCTTGTCCCGGATGGTTGGCAATATTACATGCGGTTGGCGCAGCTGGATCGGCAGCACGCGCACGGGCTGCTGGAGACGGCGCTCAAGCTGGACAGATACAACGCACAGGCAGCGATCGAGCTGGCCCTGCAGGATGAAAGCGAAGGGAATTACGGCGAGGCGGAGAAGCTGCTGTTGGCGGCCTTCGCAGTGGATCATACCTACGTGCCGCGGTGGAGTTTGGCGAATTTCTATTTCCGCCGCGACAATCTGCCTGCCTTCTGGAATTGGGCGAGGGAGGCCGCGAACATGCCGACCGAGGACATGGGCCCGCTGTTTGAGCTGTGCTGGCATGTCACACCGGACGCTGGCGAGATCGCGAAAGCGGTGCTGAATGACGATCCGAGCCTGGTCCGGCAGTATCTAGGCTTCCTGATGGATAAGGACCAGCTTGACGCCCTGGCCACGGTGGCGCCGCGGCTGGCGAGGGTCGGCGATCCGGAGACGGATCGGGCATTTCTTCTGAGAACGGTAAATCGGCTGGTGGCCGCGAACGATGGAGCTGGAGCAAACGGAGTTTGGAAGTCGATGGTTGAGCATCGCTGGGTTGCGAGTGACACTGCCGTTCCGAACAACGGGGATTTCATTCGAGAGCCGCTCCCGGTGGCGTTCGATTGGACGCTGCCCGAGTATCCTGGGCTTCACTCGTGGCCGGGATCGTCGGGGCTGGAGACGGAGTTTACCGGGGAAGAGCCGGAGTTTTGCATGATTGCTGAGCAGTATGTGACGTTGGCGCCGGGAAGCTACAGCCTGAGCTACTCGTACCACACCACTGGGATCGCGCCAGGGACGGGAATTCACTGGCAGATTCTTGATGCAAAGACAGGGACGGTGCTGGCGGAGTCGGAGGCGTTGTCGAGCGACGCGCAGGCGCGAACGAGCTGGACGTTTGCGATTCCCAACGGGGTTCCTCTCGAGCGACTGAGGCTTGCCTACCAACGGACTCTGGGAACTCCCCGGATTTCGGGGACATTGCTGGTACTATCAACAAGGATTCAAACCAATACCGAACGATGATTTGTCCTAACTGCGGAAGTTCTGAAATTCGAAGGTCACAGCGGTCGAGCTGGCGGGATGTTGTTCAGCAGTTCCGCGGGCAGGATGCGTTTCGCTGCCGTAAGTGCAGGAACCGCTTTTACGCCGCCCGGGCTGCCGTTACCGACCCGGTATCGGTCAAGCCGAGCCGCCGGCGCCGCTCGCGCCGGAAGACCAGTCTCAAGAAGAGGCTGCAATTCATGGGCACTCTTGCTCTCGTGATTGTGGCCAGTGTGGTGACACTTCTTTGGCTGATCCAGTTGGTTATCGGGACTAAGCCCGTACCGCCGTTTGATCCCAAGGATGCGGTTGCGGAGTTTGAGTCGGCGACTTGGGCGTTGCCCGCCTACACGGGTCTGCACTCCAAGCCGGACGAATCCGGCTTAACGACGGAGTTCAACGGGAGCGAACCGGACGAGTGCAGGATTGCCGAGCAGAGCGTTTTCCTCCCGCCCGGCGACTATGTGCTGACCTACTCCTATCGGACGGCGGGGATTCAGGCCAAGAGTGGGATCCGCTGGCAGATCCTCGATTCCCACAGAGACACACCGCTGGCCGAGTCCTCTGAGCTGTCCAGCGATCATCTCCAGCAGTCGTCGATGTTCTTTTCGATTCCGAAAGACTCTGCACTTCTGCGGCTGCGGCTCGCGTACTGGCACTCGCCCGGGACCAATCCGGTTAACGGAACTTTGTTCGTGCAGGCTCCGCGTATCTCCATTAGGACACCTCAGTAAGCCCATGCCTTGGCTCAGTCGGAACGATGCGCGGAGCTGAACCGCGCGATCAGGTGGACGGGGACGTGGTTGTCTTGGCCCGGATGGGCGGCATCACGAGGGGTCGATTGTTCCGGTTTGCCCACTGGGCCATATAGACCAACCCAAGCATTGCAAAGATCCAGCCGGACACAGCGACGCGCGGGAAGGGAAAGTCCAGGCAGGCGTGGAGCATGACCGCGATCAACCCCATGCCCCAGGGATTGCGGATAGCGGCCGGGATCGCGGCTGCGAAGGGAATGAGCACCAGGAGAAGGAAGGGAACGCCGCCATCGGCTGCGAATTCAGCCCAGTCGTTGTGGGCATGATTGGCATAGTACGGCAAGTCATGAAGGGCATAGCGCTGGTAGACCTCAGGAAAGGTTCCGAGGCCGTAGCCAACGATGGGTCGATGCCTGGCCATATCAATGGCCGCCAGTATGAACTCAGACCGTGCACCATAGAGGTTGTTCAACTGAAAGCGCTGCCACACGTGTTCCCATCCGACGACCATGGTGAATGCGCCGGCGAGCGCGGGCACAAGCAGAAGGGTCGCCAGCACGAGTCCCGGAGGCGCGGCTGAAGGGGTCTTGCGGAGTTGGACCAGCCCGGCAACGAGCATGGCCAAAACCTCCAGCGTGCACAACACGGCGCCGGCGCGGGATGCAGAGCCGATCACCGAGCCATACATCACGCCACCGGCGAGGACGCACCACCAGGCACGCCAACCTTCGCGAACCGCTCTCCACAATGCGATGGGCAAGGCAAGCTCAATGAGCTGCGCGTAGTGATTGTATGAGGGGAAGGTTGCGTAGACGTCGGGGAATCCGGAGGGAAATATCCAGAGAACGCGCCCCTCGGAAGTGAACAGTTGGGTGAGGCAGAGGACCGACATGGCCGTGGCGAAGACGAGAAAGGCAGAAAGGAAGTTGCGGCGGGCGGCGTTGCTGCGCGCGACGATCTGCATGAGAAAGAAGACGCCCGCCAGTGCGCCCCAGCGCAGAGTCGCTTCGCGGGTCTCCATTGTGGAGGCGGTCGTGCGCGCGGCGATCTGGAAGATGCCCCAGACAGGGATGGCGTAAATAAGCCACTGCATGGGGCCACCGAGGAGCCGGGCACGCTTGCGACGAATATCGAGCAGGAGACAAACGGCGACGAGGGCAAAAACGCCAATCTGGAAGAACTGCGTAGCCCAGGCTTGGGGTACAAACGCCACCGATGTGCTGTAGGCGAGCAGGAGAAGCAGACACACGCCGATTACCGCTGTTTTTTGCAGGTACGGCGCAGCGTGCGGGCTTTCGACCCCGATATCTTCGCGAATAGGCTTGACAGGCAACGAGGACATTCTACGACAGGGAGAGAAAGCCGGTGTAACGAGAGGGTTGGAGTGGCCCCAATGCAACAGATTACCGATTCAGTCGTTTCCAACAGGTTGCGAACGGGTTTGGGAATCGGCGGGTTGTAAAATAAGGGCAAATCTGCGCCGAGGTTTCAGGAACGGATGCCGATGAAATGCACGTTAAGCCTGCAGCCTGTTCAAGCCGGGATTCGACCCGTCATGGAGCGGGGGACGCAAAGCAGGGATCGACTCAGGCAGAAGCTTCAAGGAGCGTCCCAGTGAGGGAACACCCATGGCGGGTTCTGCATGTCATTGCGAATCACGAGAAGCGCGTGGTGCAGCACCTGGCATCGCGGAGCCTTGAGCATTATCTTCCGTTGTACGCCCTTAATTCCCGATGGAGCGACCGTACGGTAGCGCTGCAGCGTCCTCTGTTTCCGGGCTACGTGTTTACGCGGTTCAGGGCAGGGGAGAGAATTGCGGTGATCAGCCTGCCGGGCGTGCTGAGCCTGCTTGGGGATGGCGATCTCGGCACCGTGAGCGCGGAGGAGATTACCCGAATTCGCGAAGGGTTGGCGGCTGGACACGTGCTTCGTCCACATCCGGCGATCGCCAAGGGAACACGAGTTCGCGTGCGCAACGGGGTGTTCGAGGGGTCCGAAGGGCTGGTAACGGAACTCCGCGGCCAGTGCAAGGTGATTCTCACGATGAAGGCGATAAACCAGTGCTTTTCGCTTTGCGTTGAGAGCAGCGACCTTGAGGTTGTGAACGAGAAGGAGGCTCCGGCGTATCGCGTGTCGACGCAGCGGCTGCTGGGAGCCCACCGGACCTAGCTAAACCGCATCAAAGCCTTCGCGAGCGTCAGGCGGGGAGACACACAAGGAGCAGGCAGGTGATGTTGTCGTGGCCGCCGCGCTCCTTGGCCAGCTGAATCAGGCGGGCGCAAACGAGAGAGGGTTCGAAGGCGGCCAACACTGCAGCGATTTCGGGCGCTTCGACGTAGCGCGTGAGTCCATCTGTGGTGACCAGAACGGCTGCGCCGGGATGGAGATCGTCGGTGAAGATGTCCGGCTCAACCTCGCTGGTAATTCCGATGGCGCGCGTGATGATGGATTGCATTCCCTCGAGATCGGCGGACTGTAAGGTTTCCGCGGTGAGTGTTCCTTTGCGGATGAGCTCATTGATGTACGAGTGGTCGATAGTGATCTGGCGGCACTGGCCGTTGTCGATGAGATAGGCACGGCTGTCTCCGACATTTGCGATGAGCAGGCGTTTCCCATCGACGGCCGCGGCGACCGCCGTGGTACCCATGCCCCCCGAAGTTCCCATTCCTTTGACCGGCAGGATTTGAGCGGCATCAATCACATCGCGATTGGCGGCGTCGATAGCCACGAGCAGACGTGATCCGACGGTGGCTTCGGTCTGCGCGGTGGATCGGAAGCTCGAGAGGATTGCTGCGACGGCTCGCGAGCTGGCAACCTCCCCACTGTCGAGGCCGCCCATGCCGTCGCAGACGACAAAGATGCCGAGGGATTCGTCGAAGCCGAAGGCGTCTTCGTTATTTTCGCGAACGCAACCGATGTCGCTCGAGGCCCAGACTGCGACGCGAAAGAGATGGGAAGACGGTTCGATCATAGACTCGAAATCCGGGACCGGGAGGACGCTGATGCCGGACGTTCCGGGTGACTCAGTGTCGCACAGTCCGGCGGGAAAAGGATACAGCCAGCCACGGGCCGCGTGTTCGCCTTAGCTCACATACTTCACGATTTGCATGAAACCGTAGTCCATGTGCAGTTGCATGTGGCAGTGGAAGAGCGAGTCGCCGGGGTTGGTGGCGACGAAGTCGATGGCGACTGTGTCCAGCGGCATCACGTTAACGGTGTCCTTGATGAGGCCGCTCAGTTTCTTGTCGCCGATCTGCGTGACTTCGAAACTATGCCGGTGTAGGTGCATGGGGTGTTGATCGGCGCTGGAGTTGTTCATGATGAAGCGGTAGCGCTTGCCCTGCTTGACGCGAATTGGGTCAACGTTGGGCCAGGACTTGTCGTTGATGGTCCAGGTGTCGAACTTGGAATCGCCGACGGGGCCGACATCGGAGAAGGTGAGGTTCATGGTTTCGTCGGGCGCGGCAGCGGGGGAGGAAGAGGCAAAGACGGTGTAGTCCCAGTCAGCGTGCGCTGGATCCTTCCAGACGGGAGCGCCCGTGCTTCCGGCGTACTCGACGACGATGCCAAGACCCATGGTACGGCTCTTGTCGTTTGTAGAGCCGAGAATCCAGACGCCGGGGGTGTTCATCTCGACGACGCAATCGATCCGCTCGGCGACGGCGAGGGAAAGCATCTCAACGCTGGCGGGATTGGGAACCGGATTGCCGTCCATAGCGAGGACTTTGAAGGTGTGGCCGGGTAGCGAGAGGAGAACGTTCTCTGTTGCGCTGGCGTTCAGAAGATGCATCAGGACGCGCTGGCCCTTCTTGACGCGAATGGGCTCGCCGGCTCCGAGGCGATGCTGGTTGATGGTGGCATATTTGTAGCCGACGTCGGAGCCTGAGGTGGCGGGCATGTTTGCCGATTGCGCCTGCATGGTTTCGGCCATGGGAACGAAAGAGGGTTCCCAGTGATGAATGGCGAGGAAGAGTTCCTGGTCGTAGTGGCCGGGGTCAGGCCGACCGTCAACAAGAAGGAAACCGAACTGCCCGGTGTAGGTACCCAGAGACAGGTTGCCGCCGGCGCCGGCGTGGGTGTGATACCAGCGCGTTCCGGTCGGCCGTGGTGTGAAGGAGTAGCGGAGGCGACCACCGGCAGGGATCATGAGCGAGCCTTCTTCCATGGCGCCGTCATTGATGGAATCGATGGCAAGGCCGTGCCAATGAACGATATCTTCCTGAGGGGAGTTGTTGAGGACATCAATGATGACAGACTTCCCTTCTTTGAGGCGGAGCAGGGGGCCCGGGACCTGGCCGTTGTAGGCGACGGTTTTGATGGGGACGCCGGGAGAGATCTCGAGCGTTGTGGGCTCGATCTTTAGGGTGTAGTCGGCGGGGGATGCGTTCTTGGCGGGCGTCGAAGGCTTCTTTGCGGGGGCGGTGGGGGGCCTGGACTGTGCGAGCAGGAGCGACTGGGCGACAGGACTGAGGGCGAAGGCACCGGCAGAAGAGAGGAAGTTTCGTCGATTCATGTTTGCCTCGACAGCATCTTAATCCATTCGGTGAATGGAGGGTCGTTTGGTGCGGCTCCGAAGCCGCTGTTGCGGGTAGAGTCAGGATCACAATGGAAGGTTAAAGGCGTAATCTTATTCGGGAGCCAGGAGTCGGGCCAAATGGCGGAGATGAGTCAAACAGAGTCGACCCCGGATCCGGGTGGAAAACAGGTGCGATGGGGCGTGTTGAGCACCGCGGCCATCGGGGTGAAGAAGGTGATTCCGGGGATGCAGAAGTGCAAGCTCGCGCGTGTGGCGGCGATTGCTTCGCGCGACATCGGCAGAGCTCGCGAGGCAGCAGATGCACTCGGCATTCCCACGGCGTATGGGTCGTACGAAGAGCTCCTGGCTGATCCGGAGATCGATGCGGTCTACAACCCCCTTCCGAATCAGATGCACGTGCCGTGGACAATCAAGGCTGCCGAGGCGGGTAAACATGTTCTATGTGAGAAGCCCATCGGCATGAGCTCGGCTGAGGCAAGGGAATTGCTTGCCGTTCGAGATACCAGCGGCGTGAAGATGGGCGAGGCCTTCATGATTCGCAGCTTTCCTCAGTGGCTTCGGCTGCGGGAACTGCTCGACCAGGGTGTGATTGGAGATCTGCGTTCGGTCAGCGGCTTTTTCAGCTACTTCAACGCCGATCCGCGGAATATTCGGAATCAGGTTGAATCCGGCGGCGGGGCGCTAATGGACATTGGCTGCTACATGATCCATGCGTCGAGATACGCATTTGGCGAGGAGCCGCTGCGGGTGGTTGGGCTCATCGATCGCGATCCGGTCTTCAAGACGGATCGGCTCAGCTCGGCGATTCTCGATTTTCGGGGCGGCCAGTCGATCTTCACCTGCAGTACCCAGTTGATCCCCTACCAGCGGATTCACTTCCTGGGGACGAAGGGAAGGATCGAGCTTGAGGTTCCGGTGAATGCGCCAACTGATCGCGAGACGCGCATCTTCATCGACGGAACAGGCGACCTGACCGGTTCGGGGATTGCGACGGAGACTTTTCCGGCGCAGGATCAGTACAGGTTGCAGGGGGATGCATTCTCCAGGGCGATTCTCGATGACTCAGCGGTGCCCGTGTCGATTGAGGACGCAATCGCAAACATGTCTGTAATTGAGGCAGTGTTCCGCTCGGCGGAACATCAGAGTTGGGAGCAGGTTGCGCAGGAGGTTTGATAAAAGGCGCATAACTAGCCATCGTATTCAGCAAGATATTCCGTAATTAGTTCCGTAAGTAACCACAAGTAATCAGCGCCCACAGGGGCAGCCGGCATGATTACGGGGGATACAGACAGTTCGCTGGCGGCGGGCATGCGAGCGTGCTAACCTGAAGCCATCTCGGAACTTGCGATGCAAGCATCAATCACCGTCATCATCCCCGCCTACAACGCTGAGCGGCACCTGGGCCAGTGTCTGGAAGCGCTCCGTCAAAGCGACGATCGGGATTTTGAAATGATCGTCGTCGATGACGGCTCAGACGACAGGACCTGCGAGATTGCTGCTCAGTACGGTGCGAAAGTGTTGGCCTCCGCAGCGCGGAGTGGTCCGGCTTCCGCGCGCAACCTGGGCGCGAAGCACGCGGGCGGCGGGATTCTCTTCTTCATCGATTCCGATGTTTGCGTCAAGCCCAACTCGATCGCAAAGGTCAAAGCGCGATTCAACATCGATCCAAAGCTGGCCGCTCTAATCGGATCCTATGACGTGACGCCCAAGAGCCAGGATTTCATTTCGCAGTACCGGAACCTGATGCACAGCTACGTGCATCAGCATGGCTCCGAGCAGGCCTGTACGTTCTGGAGCGGGTGTGGTGCGATCCGCAAAGAAGTCTTCATCGAAATGAGCGGGTTCAGCGAGGACTACGGACGGCCTGCGATTGAGGACATCGAACTTGGTTACCGCATGGTCCGGGCCGGACGCAAGATCGTGCTCGATCACTCGCTCCTGGTGACGCATCTGAAGCGCTGGACATTCTGGGGCCTGGTCAAGACTGACATCATGGACCGTGGGGTTCCGTGGACTGAGTTGATTCTGCGGGACCGGTTCATGCCGAATGACCTGAACGTGATGTTGAGTCAGCGAATCAGTGTCGCGCTTGTGTTTCTGGTGGTGATCCTGACCGGGGCCATGGCGATCATGCACGGGTTCTACATCCTGATTCCTCCGCTGGCAATTTTGTTTCTGATGCTTGGCCGCTGGTGGAGCGAGATGGGAATTGAGAAGCGGCCAATCTGGGTCCTTCTGATCCTGAATGGCATGCTTGCGCTGATTGCAGTGCTTGCCTACACCTACAGAATGTTTTGGCTGATGGTGCCACTTCTTCTGAGTCCGGGCCTTTTGTTCATTCGGCATCGCTACGCGACGGTTGGGAGCATTCGCACACTGGTTCGTTGGGTGGGCGTCCTGTATATGCTAGCCTCGTTGGCCGCCGCCGCCTACTATCTGCCCGCGCATCATCTTATCTTCGCGATTTTCATCATCCTTGCGCTGGTTGGTGGAATGAACAGCAGCTTCTATGTGTTCCTCGCGGGCAAGCGCGGACTGGCGTTCATGCTTGCGGCGATCCCATTCCATCTGCTGTATCACTTCTACAACGGGGTTTCCTTTATCGTCGGGAGCGCTCGCCATTATTGGAACGCGGAACTGGAAAAAGGGGATCTGCCTGCGCCGGCTTCAAAGTCGAACCCTCCGGCGGCTGAGATCAAGTCAAGTCCAGCGGTTGAACTCAATCCAAAGTAGACGCGGAGCCGCGAATCTCGGTTGAGTTGAAGTACAAGTCGCGAGAGTCGGTTCCCGTGCATGCTGAGCTGAATTCCGTGTTGCAATGAGACCGCCTGGGCCGGGTTGGGCGGCTGAGCGCAGGGCGCGTACCGTTGAAACAGGCAACACATTGTGGACGATACCACCCCAAGGGGGTGAGAAGGAGTTGTGGAGCTGAATGGTTGATTTGGTCCAGACTTATTATTCGTCTGATCCAGAAGAGCGGCGCGCGATCCTCAAGAAGATTGCGAGCACGCTGAGGGGGCTGGCGGAATCGCAGCCCGCTGAAGCGGACAGGACGCTGCGTCAATTGATAAACCCGGAGCTGGATTACACCAGCGCACAAAGCCTCATCAGGCTGCAAAAGATGCTGGGGAAGCGCAGCAAGAAGCCGGTCAAGCTGGCGGTACTGGGGACCTTTACCACCGAACAACTGGTCGGGCTGATCGAGCTTTTTCTTTTCGGTGCCGGGATCGAGGTCCAGGTGTACGAGTCCGACTACAGCGTACTGGACCAGGAAGTCGCGGATCCGGCTTCGGGGCTCTTCGAGTTTCGTCCGGACATCGTGTACCTGGCTGCGAGCCGCAGAAGCATGGGCAACCTGCCGGCGTTGGGAGACAGCGCAGAGCGAGTGCAGGAGCTGGTTGACGCTGAGGTGGGTCGATGGTCGCAACTGTGGCAAACCATCAGCGACCGGCTGGGATGCCAGGTGATCCAGAACAACTTTGAAGCTCCCCCGTGGCGCATCCTTAACAACCTGGAGCCGCGGCAGCCTGCGAGCCTTGGAAGCTTCCTGGCGAAAGTCAACGAGGGGCTGCAGAAGGCGGCGCCGCCGTTCGTGACCATACACGACGTGGATTATCTGGCGTCGCTGGCGGGACGATGGCTATGGTCAGACGAGCGGATGTACTACCATGCCAAGCTGCCGTGCGCGCCCGAATGCTTGGTGAGCTATGCATATAGCGTGGCGTCGGTGATCGGTGCACTGCGAGGCAAGTCGCGCAAGGCCCTGGTACTGGATCTGGACAACACTTTATGGGGCGGAGTGATTGGAGACGACGGGCTGGCGGGGATTCGGCTGGGCCAGGGCGACGGCGAGGGCGAGGCGTTTCTCGCGTTTCAGCAGTATGTGGATCAATTGCGGCAGCGCGGGGTGATTCTGGCGGTTTGCAGCAAGAACAACGAAGAGACTGCGCGAGAGGTCTTTGAGAAGCACTCGGAGATGCATTTGCGGCTGAGCGACATCTCCTGCTTTGTCGCCAATTGGGATGACAAGCACAACAACCTTAAGAGAATTGCCGAGCAGCTGGAGATCGGCACGGATTCACTGGTGTTCGTCGATGACAATCCCGCAGAGCGGGCGATTGTGCGGCAGTATCTTCCCGAAGTTGCAGTTCCTGAACTGCCGGAGGACCCCTCGGGCTACATTCGTGCGATTGAGCAACACTTCTACTTTCAGACGATCGCGTTGGGCGCCGAGGATCTGCAACGGTCGGAGATGTATCGGGCGAACAGCCTGCGGAGCAATGCGCAGACCGCGTCGGGAAGTATCGATGAGTTTCTGGCTTCGCTGGAGATGGTGGCGCGCGTAGAGAAGGTGAGCGGCGTCAACCTGGAGCGCGTTGCGCAACTGGTGTCAAAGTCGAATCAATTCAACCTGACGACGCGTCGACATACTCCGGCAGACTTGATGAAGATGACGGCCGATGCGAGCTGGATCACGCGAACCGTTTCGTTGCGCGACCGGTTCGGCGATAACGGCCTGATCTCGGTTTTGTTGGCGAAGGCCGAGGGCAGCGAATTGGTGATCGATACGTGGTTGATGAGCTGCAGAGTGCTGAAACGTGGCGTGGAGCAGTTCCTGCTGAACGCCATCTGTGCAGCCGCGCGCGAGCAGGGGCTTACGTCGGCCTTTGGTGAATACCTGCCGACGGCGAAGAACAGTCTGGTCAAGGACCACTACGCGGGACTCGGGTTTGAGCGCGTTTCAGAGGGCGAGGATGGACGCACGACCTGGCGTCTGACACTGGCAAATGCGCAGCCGATTCCTACGTTCATCGCGGAGAAGGCAACGGTGTAGTTCAGCAAAGTAAAAAGGAAGCGGGACGCGCGGCTTGGATGCGAAGCGCCGATTCAGCGTGTGGGCGGGCGGGGCTGCTCGCTGTGCGTCAGGTAGCTGTCGATGGCCTCTGCGGCCAGGCGCTGGCCATCAGGATTCCAGTGGTTGTCGTCAGTGAAATAGGGGACAACGCCGCCTTTGACAGCGGCGACCATGACGGGCGTGAGGTCGAGGAAGCCAATCTCGGGCGAGGCTTCGCGCAGTCCCTGCTCGAGCCGCGCAGGCGTGTCGTTCACGGTCCAATGCTCGAGTTCGGAGCCGGGCGGAGTCTGGACGAACGAGTGGAAGACACGGAATTGGTCGGGGATGAAGACCACGACCAGACGCGCTCCCTGCGCGGCGCAGAGTTGATTGGCATCGCCGATGATGCGGATCGAGTCGTCGAGAGCCTGGATTTGCTCCGGCTCGAGTGGTAGCGAGGGGTGAAGGAAATACATCCTCACCGGGCCCGTACGCGTATTGGGCAGAATTCCAGATCGATTGAGGGCGGGCCGCGGGTTCTCGGGATAGAGGATGCGATTGAGGGAGCTGATGGTTCCGTAGCCGACAGTGGCGAGTTGTTTGAGTGCGTTTGCCGTGAAGGAGCTTTGGATGAACGCGCGCAAACCAGAGGCGTAGTGAGTCTCTCGGGAGAACACTGGAGCCTGGCGAATGTCGTTGAAGTCAGCGAAGTTCCACAGAACGGTCTTTGGCTTGAGCGGCAATGCGAACCGGCGCAGAACGATGAGTTCCTGCTGCGGTGCGTATGCGTTCTGGCCGAAGTTTGCAACCACGGCGTTCTGCCGTGCTCCCAACAGGGAGGTCATCAATTCGGTTTGATCGATGGTGGTGCCTTCAACGTAAGAGCCTCCAACTACGGCGATGTCGGCAGACCGGAGATCGGTTGCGTTGCGGAATCCGTTGCGGTCGTAGCGGACCTTCCAGTGATAGGTCGACAACTCCGAAGCTGGGATTCGGTAAATCGCAGCAATGCTTCCGCCCTTTGCGGCTCCGTTTGTGGTGGCGTAGCGACGATGAATGAAGAGGAGCTCGGGATCGAATTGGTTGATGGAGAGCCATCCGCTTTCCCGATAGTCGACCAATTTGAAGAGCGCGGGAAATTCCAAAAGGGCGAGGGCCAGAAGCACACCCGCGAGAGAGAGGACGATGTTTCGCGCTCCGAGAGACCTCCCAGATTCTGCGTGTTCAAGGTCAGATTGATTGCGAGTCATGTGCAAGCGATCCGTCTCTCTCGGGGCGAGTTTTGCGGCCGGGCAGGCTCTCTGGAACTGTATAAGCAGGGTGGGTGCAACAGGATGAATCTTCGAGTTGCTCGCTGAATTCGGGTTGCCCCAATGCTCCGCAGCGAGCGTCAAACCCTTGCATTATTTGAGGTTTCTTCATCCTGAGCGGAACACAAACTGAGGTAAATTACACTGTGAAGTATAGCACCCGCTTTCTTTGCTCATCTGGGGAATCATGGGTTTGATCGGGGCGAAAAGAGGGTTCGCGGAAGGGTCGGAGACGCGCGCATGGACTTGAGTCTGCATCACGTGGGCCTTCTTGTGAAGGAGATCCGGGGGACCGCATCCCTTTATCTTCGTTTGGGATTTCGGAAGGAGTCCGAAGTAATTCATGATCCGACGCAGACCGCCCATGTGCAGTTTTTCCGGCTGCCGGGGGACAAGGCCTATTTAGAGCTTGTGGCGCCAGACGGGAACGAAAGCAAGCTGGCCAACGCGCTGCGCAAGGGCGGAGGGTTGAACCACATTTGCTATGCGACAAGCGCGCTCGATCGGACGATTGAGGAGCTGCGCGACAACGGCTTCTTCCTGATCTCGGATGCCGTGCCAGGGGTGGCATTCAAGGGGCGGCGGATTGCATGGATGCTTGGGCCCGATCGGTCGCTGGTGGAACTGGTGGAGCGTGGAGCCGAAGGGGAACTTTAGGCGCGATAGAATCAGGACGATATGACACAGACACTTTGGGAGATGCGGGGAGAATTGCTGCGCGATCTTCTGTTTGTGCTGTGTCTGGCGGGGGCATGGTTTGCGCCGGGTTTTGGTGGCGGCGTCTTTATGGCGGTTGAGCGCTGGGGAACGAAGCTGGCTTCGCGCAAGAGCCTGACGATTCTCCTGGCGGCATTGGCGCCGGTCCTGATTCGTGCGAGCCTGTTCTGGCTGCTGGCGCATCCGGTGCCGCATATTCACGATGAGTTCAGTTATTTGCTCGGTGGGGATACGTTTGCGCACGGAAGGCTGGCGAATCCGGCAAATCCAATGGCGGTATTCTTTGACACGATTCACGTGAATCAGACGCCGGCCTACGTGTCGAAATATCCGCCGGGGCAGGCGACGGTGCTCGCACTGGGCGAGTTGCTCGGCGACCCGTGGTTTGGAGTGATGCTGAGCGTGGGCCTGATGTGCGGCGCAGTCGCGTGGATGCTGCAAGGGTGGTTCGCGCCGCGCTGGGCGCTGCTGGGCGGCCTGCTGGTGGTGGCGAAGCTGGGGATCTTCAGCTATTGGATGAACAGCTATTGGGGTGGGGCTGTAGCTGCCACCGGAGGCGCCTTGGTGGTTGGCGCGCTGCCCAGGATTCTTCGCTTCTGGCGCGCGAGAGACAGCTGGATCCTGGGCCTGGGGCTGTTCGTGCTTGTGAACAGCAGGCCGTTTGAAGGATTCCTCTTCAGCGTGCCGGTGGCCGTGGTGCTGGTGACGTGGATCTTCGGCAAGGACGGCCTGCAGTGGAGTGTGAAGCTGCGGCGCGTGGTTTTTCCGTTGGCGCTCGTTGGCGTGACAGCCGGGGCATTTGGGGCGTACTACAACCTGCGTACAACGGGGAATGCATTTGAATCTCCGTACACGGCGAACGAGCGGAGCCATCTAAGCGGTACGCCGCCGTTCTCGTGGCAGCAGCTGAGGCCCGCGATCCACTTTTCGAACCCGCAATTGGAGACGTACTACAACAGCTACCTACGCAGCGTGCACACGGAGAACGAGACGCGCAGCGTGAAGGGCGCGGCTCTCAAAATCGCAATGAACGGGAAGGACTTCCTGCTGTTCTTTGCGGGGCCGGCGCTATGCTTGCCGCTGGCGCTGGGGATTTTGATGTTTCGACGGGGGATTCGCGCGGTCCGGCTGTGGACCTGGCAGTTGGGGTTGGGATTTGGGGCACTGCTGCTGGTGACCTGGTTTGAGCCGCATTACCTGGCGCCCATGACGGCATCGATCTTTGCACTTATCATGATGGGGATTCGCAGCCTGAGGCAATGGCGTGTGAAGGGCCGGCCTGTGGGGCTGGCGATGTCGCGGGTGGTCGTCCTGTTTGCGCTCGTGCTGGGACCGTTCGGCCAGCGCGGCACGGCGTTCACGTTCGAGAAACCGGACTTGATTGCGTATCGTTTGCAATTCAACAGGCAACTGGAAGCCACGCCGGGAAAGCACCTGGTGATTGTTCGCTATGGACCCGACCACCTGGTGCTTCGCGAGTGGGTGTACAACGGCGCAGATCTGGACAATGGGAAGGTTGTTTGGGCGCGGGAGATTCCCGGACAGGATATTCGACCGCTGCTTGAGCAGTTCAAGGACAGACAGGTATGGCTTGCGGAGCCGGATACATCGCCGCCGCGCCTGACGCTCTACAAGCCGGATGCGCGGTAGGGCCAAGGTCGCAATTGCTCTATCGGATCTTCCTGAGAACTGTGATGAAGTGGAGCTGCCGGCCGAATGCAGCTGAAAACGGGAAGGGATAGAGCGGGATGTTCTCGTCGACCTTCACAGGCTCGAGGCCCGCGGCGCGATAGAGACCGAGCCATTGAGCCCGCGAGAGGAACCCGTACGGCAGCTCGACGCCATGATAGCGATTGCCGACCCAATCCATGAACTGCAGGGTTCGATGGTCGAACGCCGTTTCAGCCGCGTGATCTTTGATGACGACGAATCCGCGAGAGACGCGCGCCGCATCGCGGATCACCCCAAGCGGATCGCGCGAATGGTGCAGGACATCGACAAACAGGCAGCCATCGAAGGACTGGTCATCAAATGGCAGACGGACTCCGTCAAAGCCGAAGCAAGGGATGGCGCACTCCGGACGAGGGAGGAATTCAGCGCCTGTGATGCTGAGCCCAGGGACCGTTTGAGAGATGAGCCTCGAAATGGTTCCATCGCCGCATCCGATGTCGAGCAAAGTGGAAACTGGCGGAAGCGCCGCCGCTAATTCGGCCGCAAGCACGTGGACCCGGCGCCGGAAGACAAGCGCATTGTGTGCCTTTGAAACCAGTCGAGCTGTAACGCTATCCTGCATTGCAGTTCTATGTCTCCTTGCGGTGGAGCAGTTGAGTCATCCATGCCGCCGAACTCCGCCTTGGAGGAGCTGTCCGCATGTGAAGGCTGAGACAAATTTCAGCGATGACTACGTTGCCGATCGTTCTACCGCGCGCTCGTTTCTGGGCGCCGGCCGTTGCATTTTGATTCTGCAGCACGGAAGCGGGGAGAGGGCGCCGAGCGCATGGAAATCCGCGGTGATCGAACGAGCTTCAGTAGTGGTTTCCCATTTGCGAACGGTTCTAAAAATGAATCGTTTGCAGGCGTTGGCCAGGACTCCAGGTCATCGGGAAACACCCGAGAGAGCTGCAGAGGACTATGCAATAATACAACTCGTATTCTACTGCATTCAGCGGTCTTATGGGCGCGTGCCGGCGCTGGGAATGCGACTCGAAGGTGCATCAATTCCTCCAAAGTAATGCAATCGCATGTCTTCCGAGATTCCGGCAAGATCAGCTGAAGCGAAACTCATTCCACTAGGAGCAGAACCCCATGAAGGCAGATCGACGGGAAGAAGTAATTTTGAAACTGACAGAGATATTTCGGGATGTTCTGGACCATCCGGACCTGGTGTTGACCGACGATCTGACAGCGGACCAGGTGGATGGGTGGGACTCGTTGAGTCACATCAACCTGCTCGTCGCGATCGAGCGCGCATTCAAAATCAAATTTGCCACGCGCGAAGTTACTTCACTCAAGAACGCTGGAGCGTTGATTGATCTGGTCGTAGCAAAGACCGAAGGCGCGCATTGAGTTATACATCGCTGCGGTTCATGCTCTTTGCCGCGCTGGCCCTGGTGTTTTACCGGTTGTGCCCGGCGCGATACAGAGCTGTTGTGCTGCTGCTGCTGTCGTACATTTTCTATTGCACTTGGAGTCTGGAAGCGGCGGTGTGGCTGGCGGGAGTGACGCTTTTAACCTTCTTCGGCGCACGGCTCGCAGCGAATCCAGAATCACTTGAAGGCGAGCCTTCAAAACATGGAAAGTGGCTGTTTTTAATCCTGGCCGTGTTGCTGGCCGGGTACCTTTTCTTCTTCAAGCTGGCGGCGATTGCCGCAGTCCCGGGCGTGGGGCGGATTGCGTTGCCGCTCGGACTCTCGTACTACACGTTCAAGCTGATTTCCTACGTTCTGGATTGCCACTGGGGCAAGATTGAGCCCGAGACGCGGATCGTCTCGTTTGCGTCGTATGTTGCGTTCTTTCCCCAACTGATGGGCGGTCCGATTCAGCGGGCAGAGAGCTATCTGCCGCAACTCCCGCCGGTGCGGCTCGCTGTCGCCGAGGGTTTGCCGCGCATTGTCTGGGGGCTCTTCAAGAAGATTGCGGTGGCGGATCAGCTGGGGCTGACCGTGAATTACGTTTACGCCAACATGCGCTCGCTGCACGGGGCGCAACTGCTGGCGGGCTTCCTGCTTTTTCCATTGCAGTTGTATGCGGACTTTTCGGGCCTGACCGACATTGCCATCGGTCTGGGTTTACTGCTTGGCATTCGGGGTCCGGAGAATTTCAATCGGCCGTTCACTGCATCGACGATCACCGAGTTCTGGCGCCGTTGGCACATGACCCTGACGGGCTGGCTGGGCGACTACGTGTTCACGCCGCTGCGCATGGCGACGCGCAACGCGGGCACGGCCAGCGTGGTCTTCAGCATCACCGTGAATACGGTGGCAATCGGATTGTGGCACGGATTTACCTGGGGATATCTCGTATTCGGCCTCGTGCACTCGGCGTACCTGGTGACCGAGGCTCTCACTTGGAAGGTGCGGGCCCGGTTCTTCAGGAAAAACCCGAATCTCGACGGCTGGGGAAGCCGGCTTGGGGCGGTGATGGTGTTCTTTCTGGCCATGATTGCGTTTGTTTTCTTCAGGGCGGTCCACGTTTCCGATGCTGCCTGGGGACTTGTGCATGTGTGGGATGGGCTCGGCAGTGTTTCGACCGACCTCGGAGTGTTGATTCGAGCAGTGAGCCTGCGGCCGCTGGTGATCGGGCTGATCGGCTTTGCGTGCATTGAAATTGGGGAACGATTTCGCCCTGACATCTGGATGCGGAAGCTCTATGCAACATGGCCCGGTTGGGCGCAGGAGATGTTTGGCGCAACAACAATGACTTTGCTCGTTGCGGCCGTGTATCTGTTGCTGCTGTCGAACCCCGGGCCGGACCGGCCGTTTATCTACGAGGCGTTTTGAAATACCGGAGTCGGAGTATGATGGGTGCGAACGGCAGGATCACGTGGACGGAGGGTGAATCATGGGTGAGACTTTGAAGGGTCGGAGAGATTTCCTGAAAGCAGGAGGAGCGGTGACCGCCGCTCTATTGGCCCCTATTGGCGTGAGGGCTGATGCCCCCCGAACAATGCCGGAGTTGCCTGAGAATCCACGCACGATGAAAGCGATGCCGACGCGCAACCTGGGCAAGACCGGGTACAAGGTGGGCATCTTCTCGCTGGGAGGCCAGGCAGCGCTGGAGATGGCGAACAACTTCGACGTTGCCGTGCCGATCGTCGAGGGGGCGCTGGACCTTGGGGTGAACTACATCGACACGTCGTCGATCTATGGCGGGCCGGAGCGCTGGAGCGAGCAGTACGTAGGCCGCGTGATGGCCAAGCGGCGCAACGAGGCTTTCCTTGCGACCAAGACCAAGGAACGCACGCGCGATGGCTCGATGCGCATGATTGAGAAGTCGCTGGAGCTGCTCCAGACCGATCACATCGACCTGTGGCAACTGCACGACATCGGCACGCAATACGACGTGGACCAGGTGTTTGCCAAGGGTGGCGCTCTGGAAGCGCTGATCGAAATGAAAGATCAAAAGGTAGTGCGGCACCTGGGCCTGACCGGACATTATCGTCCGGATGGTCTTATGGAGGGAATTCGGCGGTTCCAGTTCGATGCAATTCTGATGGCGATGAACGCTGCCGATCCGCATCACTACAGCTTCAACGACAAGTTGCTGCCGCTGGCGGTGGAGCGCCAGATGGGCATTATCGGCATGAAGATTCCGGCGCGCGGGCGCATGCTTTCGACCTGGACGCCGCCATCTCTGGAACAGCAAAAGCACCAATGGGACGGGATGGTGCCGGCGCCCACGCCGGGCACACTGACGATGCAGGAAGCAATGTTCTACTCGCTTTCGAAGCCGCTGAGCACGGTCATCATCGGCTGCAACACCATCCAGCAACTGGAAGAGAACGTGCAGCTGGCGCGGGAGTTCACGCCGCTCAGTGAGACCCAGCAGGGAGAGCTGGAGGCGCGCGCCGAATCGGTTGCGAAGCCCTCGTTGTTCTTCCGCTTCTACGATCGACCGTAAGGGACCGGCCGTAAGGGCTGAAAAGGGCAATTCGGAAATAATCCGGGGCAGGGTGGCTGGTGAAACAACCAGACCCTCTGCCCCGAGGCATTTTCAGGGCTCCTGAGTGCTCCGATTATGCCGGCTCCCTGGATGCGCTATCATTTGCTGCGACCGCGGAGGGGATGAATCCGGTTGGCAGATGCGCCGAATCGTGAACGCCTCAAACCTCGGAGCTGCTCCACAGGGAGGCTTGCAGTGGCTCGTTCTGTTGTTTCTCTTCTTCTAGCCCGCACAATGGCTTGGAGCTTAATGGCGTGTTCGGGGGTTTGCGCGGCGCAGCAGTTTTCACGAGGAATTGGAGTCTATCCCGGCGACCCGGCCCAATATGACGGCCCGCATATGGTTGCCGACAAGCTGACCTACAGGAATCTGGCCCTTCATCGGCCTGCCTATCAATCCAGTGCGTACGACTACAACCTGACGGCGCAGTTGGTGACGGATGGAATCAAGGAGAAGGGCCTGCCGCAGTGGGTGGTCACTTCGACGAGCAACAAGGGCGTCCTCGGGAAGAGCGACCGCGAGGCGTTTCTGGATGGGAATCCAACGTCGGCGGTCTTCCTGACTGGCGTGAAGCCGTGGGCCGAGGTCGACATCGAAGGGGCAGGCGCAACACCTGAAGTCGATCATGCGGACGTGTGGATTCGAAAGGCAAGGCTGGCGAAGCCGGATGCGGTGTGGAGCCTACGGCTGCTGGGTTCCAATGACCGGCAGACATGGACGGAAGTTGGCTACGTGGATGGCGCGGGGTTTCCCGAGGTGGGAGATGACCAACCGAGCTTCAGGGAAGCGATCGACCTGACCGGCGAGGTGAAGTATCGGTCGTACCGAGTGGGGTTCAACAGCGAAAGCATCAAATCGTTCGGTTTGGCTGACGTTCAGTTCTTCGACAAGGGAAGGCCGCAGTACTTGGCCGGCCCAGGACAATTCTCGAGCGCATGGATGAGTGCGGGTTCAGGCGAAGAGTGGGTCTCCGTGGATCTGGGCGCGGAGTGCACGTTTGATCGCATTGTGCTCACGTGGCTGCAGAGGCCGGCCGAAGGAGCGGTCGAGATCTCGGACGACGCGAAAGATTGGAGGCAGCTTGAGGCGCTGCCTTCGGCGAACCTGGGCCCGCAAAACGAGAACCTCGACGATCTGCGGCTTGCACCGGCGGCTAAGGCGCGGTGGGTTCGCGTGAAGATGGCGAAGCCGAGCGAGCCTGACGGGCGATACATTTTGACGGAATTTGAGGTCTTTGGCCGGGGTGGCCCCGTTGCCACCGCTCAGGCGGCTCCTTTGGCGCAGGCGGTGGCTGGGGCATTGCGGCTTGCGCGAGGGCACTGGCGATTGCAGCGGGCGTCGCTGGTGGCGGCGGACGGACCCACAATTTCGCGCGCAGGATTTGACGACAGGGAATGGATGGCAGCCACGGTGCCGGGAACGGTGCTGACCAGCTATCTAAACGATGAGGCGATTGCCAATCCGGACTTCGGCGAAAACCAGTACGCCGTGTCGGACTCCTATTTCTGCGCAGATTTCTGGTATCGCGATGAGTTTATTGCGCCGCCGGCCAGGGGGAAGGACGATCACGTCTGGCTGCATCTGGACGGGATCAATTGGAAGGCCGATGTCTACATGAACGGCCAGCGGATCGGCTCGATTGACGGCGCTTTTCATCGCGGGGAGTTCGACGTGACCCGCGTGATTGTGCCGGGGAAGGTGAACAGCCTTGCCGTGCTGGTGAAGCAGACCGACCATCCGGGCGGCACGAAGGACAAAGAAGGCGACACGGTGAATGGCGGTGCGCTGGGGCGCGACAATCCGACCTTTCATGCTTCGGCTGGATGGGACTGGATGTCGACGATTCGCGGCAGGAACACGGGGATCTGGAATGAAGTTGGGCTGACGACCACGAAGGCGGTAAAGATCGAGAGCCCGGCGGTGACGACGAAGCTGCCGTTGCCCGACAACTCCTATGCGGATGTTTCGATCGAGACGACGCTGCGCAACCTTGACGATCGGGCAGTCAGCGGCAAGTTGCATGTTGCCTTCGGGACGGAGAGCATCGATGTGCCAATTGAACTTGGCCCCCTTTCGACGAAGAAGGTTTCGCTGTCGCCCGAGGCATACCCGCAGTTGCGAATCGAGCATCCGCGGTTATGGTGGCCCAACGGGTATGGCGATCCAAACTTGTATCCGGTGACGTTGAAGTTTGTGGCGGAAGGCGCGACGAGCGACGAAACGAGCTTCAAGGCAGGAATTCGCCAGTTTACCTATTCTGAAGAAGGCGGGATCCTGCGCATCTGGGTGAACGGAAGGCGATTCGTTGCGCGCGGTGGCAACTGGGGATTCTCCGAGTCCATGCTGCGCTACCGCGCACGAGAGTACGACATTACGATGCGATTGCACCAGGATCAGCACTTCAACATGATCCGCAACTGGGTGGGACAGACGGACGATGAGTTGCTTTACGATGCGGCGGATCGATACGGGATCGTGGTGTGGCAGGACTTCTGGCTTGCCAATCCATGGGACGGGCCCCCTCCGGACGACAACGGGCTCTTCCTCGACAATGCGCGGGATTACCTGCTGAAGATTCGGAACCATGCATCGATCGGGCTCTATGTCGGACGGAATGAGGGCCTGCCTCCGAAACCGATCGACGATGGGTTGCGGGCGCTGATTGCGGAGTTGCATCCGGAGATTCACTTCATCTCGAGCTCGGCCGACGGACCGGTGAGCGGGCATGGGCCGTACCGGGTGCTTCCGTTGAAGGAGTACTTTGCCAAGGCGCCTTCGAAGATGCACAGCGAAATCGGCGCGCCGAATGTGCCGGAGCGAGTGATCCTGGACAAAACGCTCTCGCAGGACGGCATGTGGCCAGTGGGGCCAGAATGGCGGCTGCACGACTTCCATGGGCATAATCCGTTTGCAACGGCAGTGGACAAGAACTACGGCGGCGCGAAAGATGCTGACGAATTCAGCAGCCTGGCGCAGTTTGTGGACTACAACGCGTATCGAGGCATGTTCGAGGGGGGAGGCGAGAACCGGCTCGGAACGCTGATCTGGATGAGCCATCCGGCTTGGCCGTCGATCCTGTGGCAGACATATGATTACTTCTACGACACGGATGCAGCGTACTACGCGGCGAAGAAGGCCTCGGAGCCGCTGCACATCCAGTGGAATGCTGCGACGGACGCCGTGGAGGTGGTGAACTACAACGCCGGCGACCAGAAAAAACTTGAGGCGCGAGCGCAGTTGCTCGATCTGGATGGAAGCGTGAAGTGGGAGAAGACGACCACCCTGGACAGTCCTGAGGATTCGACGTTGTCGCCGATCCATTTGGAGTTTCCGGCGGGCATGAAGGGCACGCAGTTTATCCGGCTCGCGTTGCTGAAGAATGGGAAGCCGATGAGCACGAACTTCTACTGGCACGGGACGACGGCTGAGGACTACACCGGGATTCGCGATCTGGGCAACGCGAGCGTGCACGCGGCGTCGACGATGGTGAGAACCGGGTCGAAGTGGCACATTGCAACGACGCTCAAGAATGATTCAGCGACGCCGGCGCTGATGGTGCGGGTGAAGGTGGTGCGGGCGGTTTCAGGGGATCCGATTCTTCCGGCAATCTGCGACGACAACTATATTGCGCTCATGCCGGGCGATTCGCAGACGATCCGGACTGAGGTGAGCGAGGCAGATACGCGCGGCGAGCGGCCGCGGGTGAAGGTGGAGGGATACAACCTGAAGCTTGCGGCCGATCGTTGAGGTGGCCGGTCCGGCGCTCTGCCCTGGCTAACGCGAATTCCGCGCTTCTTTGGGTCTTGGAACGGGCCGCCTGAAACTCGACAAGGGGATGCCCGCATGCTAGCCTTTTTCGGGGCTGATAGCGTTACCAGTCTCCGCTCTGGTGAACAACCATTCAATGCAACAACGCATAAAAAGGGGAGAAGAATGTCGGCTTCGCGACGGGATTTTCTGAAGGTTTCCGCAGCAGTGGGAGCAACGGTGGCAGTGGAGGGAATTCCGGCGTGGGCTGAACCAGGTTTGGCGCAGGGAGGCGCACCGGCGGCCGCGAGCCCTCAGAAAGCGGTGGAGTATACGCGCGGGCTGGGGGCCTTTCCGGGTGCGCCGTCGGAGTTCTTTGGACCCGAGCTCATCGCTGCCGAATCCACCTATCGGAACCTGGCGCTGCGCCGGCCAGCGTACCACTCAAGCAGCTACGACTACAACCTGACGGCGCAGTTGGTGACGGATGGGATCAAGGACACGCGGCTGCCGCAGTGGGTGGTGGTGTGGACAGGGGGCGCGGAGGCGCTGGGAAAGCTCGAGCGCGAGACGCTGCTTGACCACGATGGCGTTCACAGGGTGTCTTTGCGCGGGCTGCATGGTGCGGCGACGATTGAGCTGCATGGGGGCGATTCGGCGCCGGAGATCGATCGAATTCAATTGAACCTGCAGACGCCGTTTAGTTTGTCACCGGGCAAGATCCACTTCAAAGCGTCTGCGTCGGACGATGGCCGTACGTGGGAGCCCGTGGGCGAGACTGCGGGCGCGACGCCTGCTTCGAGTGCCGGCTTACCGCCTGATTTTGCCAGGGGCGGCAACTACCTTACGCCGTGGATCGAGTTCAAGAGCGCTCAGAAGAGCCGGTATTATCGCGTTGAACTGAGCCTGGCCAATGGGGGCGGGCAACCAGGCAGCGAGTATTTCTTTACCTGGCAACTGACGCAGGTGGCCTTCTTTCATGGCAATCAGAGGGTGGAGATCGGTGGACCCTACAGCTTTACCAGTGCGTGGATGAGCGCGGGGATGGGCGAGGAATGGGTCTATGTGGACCTGGGACCGAATTGCGAATTCGACACGGTAAAGCTGCACTGGATTGCGCGTGCGGCGGAAGGCAAGGTGCAGGCTTCGGACGACGCGGAGCATTGGCGCGATTTGGCCGACATCGGCGGGCAGTCTGGGGCTGTGGAGGAGATTCGGCTGCCGCGGACCGAGCATGGACGGCATGTGCGCGTGCTGATGACGCGGCCCGCGACGGCGCATGGCTACATCCTGAGCGAGATGGAGGTATTCGGAAAAGGCGGGTTGACGGTCAGGCCAAAGGCGATGTCCGCGGGGTCTGCGGATGGAGTGCTTCAACTGGCGGGAGGGGCTTGGCGCGTCGAGCGTGCAAGCCAGGTGGATGGCCCTGGCGAAACGCTGTCGAAGGCCGGCTTCAATGATGACAAGTGGGTGGTGGCAACGGTTCCGGGGACGGTGTTGACTTCGTACCTGAATGCAGGAGCGCTGCCTGATCCAAACTATGGTGAGAATCAGCTCTATATTTCGGACTCGTACTTCTGCGCGGATTTCTGGTACAGGACGGAGTTTACTGCTCCGGCGGTAAATGCGAGGCAGACGGCTTGGCTGGACTTTGGCGGCATTAACTGGAAGGCCGATGTTTACCTGAATGGGGAGAAGTTGGGCAGGATCGAGGGCGGTTTCATTCGCGGACGGTTCGACGTGACGGCAAAGCTGGTTGCCGGCAAGCCGAATGCTCTGGCTGTGAGGATTGAAGCCAATGCGACCCCGGGTAGCACAAAACAGAAGACACTCGCTTCAGAGAGCGGAAACGGTGGAGCACTTGGTGCGGATAACCCGACGTATCACGCCTCCATCGGATGGGATTGGATTGCTCCGATTCGCGGGCGCAACATTGGCATCTGGGCTCCTGTGAAGCTGGAAGTCACAGGAGCTGTGACGCTCGAGAATCCTTACGTGTGGAGCACGGTTGGGCTGCCGCAGACTACGAGCGCCGATGTGAATCTGGAAGTTGATCTCGTGAACCATCGAGCGACGCCGTTCAAGGGCTTGCTCGAGGTGAGCTTTGGCGAGATCCGAGTTTCGCAGCCGACCACGCTTGGCGCTTCTGAGCGCAAGACGGTCAAGATGAATCCGCAGACTCATGCGGAGCTGCACTTGGCGAACCCGAAGCTATGGTGGCCGGCGGGCTACGGCGAGCCGCATCTCTACGATGTTGCCTTCACGCTAACTGCGGCGGGCAAGCCCGTGGATCGCACGGCGATGAAATCGGGTATTCGGCAGATGACCGCGAGTGAAGACGGCGGCGAGCTGCGGCTCTGGGTGAATGGGCGTCGCTTTATTGGGCGAGGCGGCAACTGGGGCTTTGGCGAGTCGATGCTGCGCTACCGGGCGCGCGAGTACGACGCCGCAGTCCGGTATCACAAGGAAATGAACCTCACGATGATCCGGAACTGGGTGGGCCAGATCGGCGATGACGAGTTCTGGGGCGCATGCGACCGTCACGGCGTGATGGTGTGGCAGGACTTCTGGCTTGCCAACCCATGGGACGGTCCGAATCCGGATAACAACGAGATGTTCCTGAACAATGTGCAGGACTTTGTTTTGCGCATCCGGAATCATCCGTCGATCGGACTCTATTGCGGACGCAACGAGGGCTTTCCGCCAAAGTCATTAGAAGATGGAATCCGAAAGATCCTTGGTGACCTGCACGCAGGGTTGCATTACATCCCAAGCTCGGCAGATGGTCCGGTGAGCGGGCATGGTCCGTATCAGGCGATGGCGACGAAGTTCTATTTCCGTTCTGCAGACGTGAAGATGCACAGCGAGATTGGCGCGCCGAATATTCCGCCGATTGAGAGCCTTCGGTTGATGATGCCGGAGAAGGATCTGTGGCCGCAGGGGCTTTCGTGGGGCCTGCACGACTTTTGCCTCGAGGGGGCACAGGGAGGCGCGGGCTTCCGCGGGATGATTGACTCCCAACTGGGCGGGGCAACCAACGTGGAAGAGTGGGTGAGGCTGGCGCAGATCGTGAACTATGACACTTATCGCGCGATGTTCGAAGCGCAGAGCGTGCATAGAATGGGCGTGCTGCTGTGGATGAGCCATTCATGCTGGCCGTCGTTTGTCTGGCAGACCTATGACTACTATTTCGAGCCGACCGCAGCGTACTTCGGCTGCAAGAAGGGATCGGAGCCGCTGCACGTCCAGTGGAATTGCCTCGACGAGACGGTCGAGGTGGTGAACTATAGCGCAGGCAGCCAGACGGGACTCACCGCCGAGATGGAGTTGTTGAACCTGGATGGCAGCCGCATCGACGGGAAGAGCAGCAGCGTCGACAGTAGCGAGGACTCGACGGTGACCTGCTTCAAGATGAGCTATCCGGCGAATGCGAGCGCGGTGCACTTCATCCGGCTGCGGCTCAAGAAGGGCGACGATCTGCTGTCGTCGAACTTCTACATGCGGGGACTCGAAGAGGGAAACTTGCGAGCGATTCGCGAACTGCCCAAGCCGCAGCTTGATGCTTCGACAAAGGCGGCGAAGAGCGGCGACGGCTGGCGGTTGACGACGGAACTGCGGAACGCGGGGAGCGCGCCGGCGCTGATGGTGCGCTTAAAAGCTGTGGGCGAGAAGTCAGGAGAACGGATACTGCCGGCCATCTACTCGGACAACTACATCGCGCTGATGCCGGGCGAGCGGCAGACGATCACAACGGATGTGGCGGAGGCCGATGCGCGGGGCGAGAAGCCAACGATTGTTGTTGGTTCGTAGCCGGAGCGGTATCGACGTTCGCCGATCGTGCGCACAAGGGACCATCGGCTGAAAGCGGAGTTGGGCGAGAGTGATGGCTCCCCGTCCTTTTGCGTTTATTTTGCAACCATCCGAATCAGCTCAAGCCCACCGAGGCTGGTGACGGTGAAGTCGGGCGCTTGGGACGGGACCGCGGCGATGCCGCAGGCGGGCAGGCTGACCTGGTCAAAGCTGCCTGTAATGACTCCGGAGCCAGCAGCGGCAAACAGATAAGACAGGTGGGCCATGCCTTCGTCGGTGGCGCGAAGCGCGGCGCCGGTAGTGGAGTGCTCCACCGCGATGCGCTCGATGCGGAAGTACTTCGCGTCGAGGAGAAGAGTTCGATCGGGCAGAACGCGCGGCTCGACTTTGCCGGCGTGGGTTGAGAGCCGCATGGCTTCGAGAGATTTTTCGATGTGGAGTTCGCGCCCGCGGCCATAGTCGAACATGCGATAGGTGATGTCGGAGTTCTGTTGAGTTTCAAGAATGACAGAACCCGGCCAGATGGCGTGGACGGTTCCAGAATCGACGAAGATCATCTCTCCGGCCTCAATTGGAATCATATTCAGGTCTTGCTCGAGGGAGCCGTCTGCGATGGCTGCGCGGACCTTCTCCGCGGTGACGCCTGGCTTGAGGCCGCAGGCAACCTGCGCGCCCGGATCGGCCGCCAGCGCCAACCAACATTCGGTCTTGCCTCGGGGAAAGCCGTACTTTTGGGCCATTGCGTCGTCGGGATGCACCTGTACGCTGAGCTTTTCGCGGGCGAAGAGAACCTTGATGAGCAGGGGAGAGCCCTCGCCACGGGCATTTGGCCCGAGCATCGGGTCGCGGTGTTCGGCAAAGATTCCGCTCAGCTTTTGCCCGGTCCACGGTCCGGTCTCGGCAACACAGTCATCGCCGGTGAGCCAGACTTCGCCGAGGGGATTTGCGGGGGAAGACTGCGCGAACCATGGGTCCAGATTTGTCCATCCCCAAACGCGGTTAACGAATTGAGGGGCGATGCGGAAGGGCTCGGACGTGAGCGGATGAGGCGCGGGAATTGTCGACAAGAATGGAATCCTCTCTACGATTATGAACTCTGAGACCGAACGGAGGATGCTTGAATCTCTGAGGTTAGGGACTTCTCTTATGCGCTGACGAGCACGGGCGTGCGATGTTTGCATCCGCATGAGCGCCGAATGACCATCTCAACGGGGAGCGTGACCTTGGTGCCGGTCTGTGGCAACTCACCACGCGAAATGCGCTCAAAAAGCAGATTGGCGGCGACCCGGCCCATCTCCTGGGCGGGCTGGCGGATGACTGTGAGGGGCGAAGAGGTTAACTCGGCGCCATCGAAGTCGTCGAACCCGGCGAACGCCACGTCCGCGGGGATCCGTATCCCCATCTGGTACAGCGCATGCATGACATATCGGGTGGCAAGGGTGTTGGACGCGAATACAGCGGTTGGAGGCTTGGAGGAATGCATCCGCTCTTCGAGCGCTTTGAGAGTGTCGTCCTGGGATTGGCAGCCGAAGAAAACGTCTTCTTGAATGCCTGCCTCCTGCAGTGCACGGCGATAGCCGAGGAAGCGTGCATTGATGGTGAAGAGGCTGCGGCTGAGTCCCATAAAGACGATCCGCTTATGTCCGTGGCCAATGAGGTGCTCGACGATCTTGTGAGATCCGACCGTGTTTTGGACAAGGACCGTGTCGAAGGACTCATCGGGGATCGGGCGGTCAAAGATCACCACAGGCGTCCTGCCGAAGAGAGAGCGTGTGAGCCGGGTCAGACGATAGCGTGCCGGAAGGACGACGAGACCATCGACGTGGTGCTGCAACATATGCTCGGCTTCGTCGTATTCGGTGTCGGTGTCTTCATTCGACGTTGTGATGAGGACCGAGTAACCGTTGCCGCGGGCGACAGTTGTGATGGCGTGGGCGCAGGTGGCGAAGAAGGGATCGTAGAGGTAGGGGATGATGACGCCGATCGACCGGCTCTTTTGACCGCGAAAAGCGCGCGCTAACTCGTTGGGGCGGTATTTGAGCTGCTCAATTGCGATTCGTACGCGCCTTGCAGTTTCTTCTGAGACGGGGACCGCTCCGCTCAGGAAGCGAGAGACGGTCATTGCGCCCACGCCGGCCAGCCGTGCGACATCGCTCATGGTGGGCCTGCGATTGATTGGCTGAAACCGTTCTTTGGGCTTTGCCCTCCCCCGAATGGGACCTTCGCCGATTTCGGCCAACCTAGTCACTCCTTCACCCCACGGCGGTTTCGCGACTGTAGACGACCTGCAAGTTATCGGAGATCGTTATCCCGACAATCTACCAGCAAGAGCGGCACTGGGGCAAAGAAAACATTCGAGCGCAGTTGGAGTTAGCTAACTGGGAAATGGATTCGTTAGTGCGAGTTCTTTAACTTTGCAAGCATTCGCAATGCTTCGCCATTCGCATGGTAGATCTGCAAAGAACAAATGCTCGCCGCCTCGAAACACTACGCCGCATCGCGACGATCCGGCCCTGTCAAAAAGTGTGCGTCTAAATGCGCTTCGCTTTCCACTTGACCCAAAGATAGGCCTCCAAAGGGCTGTTGAATCAACTTCGAACTTTCGGCGGAGAAACCACTATCGGGAGCAACATCGATACAGCCATGATGCCGGCAATGATATGGAGGCTGCTCGCATAGGAACCACTGGACTGGCGGAGATGTGCCATGAGGAGCGGTCCGAACGCACTGGCGCAACCCCATGCGGTCAGCATCAGGCCATAGATGGGCCCGACGTTCTTCGATCCAAAATAGTCAGCGGCGAAAGCCGGCATGGTGCCGAAGCCTCCGCCGTAGCACATCAGGATGATGAATGACACCACGGTGAGAATGGTCGCTGACGTGAGACTCGGCAATGCCCAGAACAGGCCCACCTGCATAAGAAACATCACGGCAAAAGTCCAGCGCCTTGTGATGGCATCGGAGGTCCAGGCCCAGAAGATGCGTCCCACTGCATTTCCGATACTGACGATTCCCACCATGCCTGCGGCTACAATTGCGCTGACCTTTGCAACCTCCTGAAAGATCGGCGACTCCTGGGAGATCAGCGAGATTCCAGCCGAAACATTTAGAAAAAGCAGAGCCCATAAAGCCCACCATTGCCAGGTTCCAAGCGCGCCGGCCAGCGTGTAGTCATGCGCTGCTCGCTGTTTGGTTTGGGTTGAGGAGGGCGTCCAACCCGCGGGCAGCCAGCCCGCAGGAGGAACTTGCATAAAATAGCCGGTGGCCATAGTGACAACTAGATAGGCGACACCCAGATAGGCAAAGGTCTTCAAAACACCGACGGATTGAATGAGGTGCGTGGCCAAAGGAGCGGTGACGAGCGCCCCAGCGCCAAAGCCGCCGACGGCAACCCCTGTAATCAAGCCCCTTCGATCGGGAAACCACTTGACCAGTACCGCAACCGGGACAATGTAGCCAAACCCAAGCCCAATGCCTCCGATGAGGCCGTAGCTCAGGTAGAGCCACCACAGCTTGTCAGCGGAAAAGCTTGCCAGGAAAACTCCGAGACCATAAAGAAACCCGCCAGTGAGCGCGACCACGCGTGGACCGCTCTTATTGAGCCAAAGGCCGCCGATGAAGGCGCAAATTCCCAGCGTGAATATGCAGATGGTGAAGGTCATGGTCACGTCCGGGCCCGACCAATGGAACTGTTTTGAAAGCGGTGTTTTGAAAACACTCCACGCATAGACGGCGCCAAGCGCCATCTGCATCAGAAATCCTGCCGCTGCAATTCCCCAACGATTTGGATTTTTCATGTCAGTCCTCTGGGGGAGGAGTCTGCATTTCTTCAATGCCTGGTTGCGGAGTCGCCACGAGCGCTCAGTTGAATGCCGAGAGTCTCAAGGAAGCGGTTGATGAGTGCAATGCTTCTGCGTAACTCCGGATGCCGGAACTGGTTTAGTAATGAGAAAAGTCCTGGAGGCTCGATAACAGGTTTCTCATAGCTCCCGAGTGTTTGGCCCGCAGCCACGGCGATTCCCTCAAGAAAGTCGGGGTTGATAGAGCCGAGCATTTTGCTTAGGATGATCGCGTTCCGCATGGCCCTGATCGACTCCTCAGACTTGGCCGCATCGACGGCAGTCTCGACCAGCTTGTCGCTCGCACCGAGCACGCCGCGCAAAAGTTGAAAGACGCCGTGTTCATGCAACTGCTGAAGGAGCTCATAGGAATCGAGCAATGCCTCGGCGTGTTCGACGGGAGCATTTTCAAGGCGGCTGCGCAACTCCGCGCGCGGGTCGCGGGGCGGCAACTGCAACGGTATTGGTTGGGCCATTTTGCATTTCCTTTTTACCGGCCTGAGGCCGGCGAATGCGGTTCGCTTGTTTTGATCTGCACCAGACCATTACCGGGTTGGCTGTAATCCTTGCGATTCCATTTGCGCTCAACTTCCACACCTTTTTGCGGCGTGGGATGGCCAAAGCGGGAGTTTGTGGGCGGAAGCGGGTTCTGGCCGTTTTCGCCAAGAAGCTTCAGGTGCACCGATGTTTCCTTGTAGGCAGGCGTGTGGGTGATTTTGTCGGTATAGCTGCTCGTGAGCCGGTTCACCGGCTCTTCTACTGAGTTCATGGGCATATAGAGCTCCTTGCCATGAACCCTCGCGGTTACGACAGCCTGGGCTCGGACCTTGCCGTATGGCGAGGTCAATTGCACCCAACTGCCCGTCTCAATTCCCCGCTCCGTCGCCAGCTCTGGAGAGACTTCGACAAACGTGCATGGAGTCTTTGCCTTGATCCCCTCAGTGCGATAGGTCATGTTGCCTTCATGGAAATGCTCAAGCAGTCGGCCGTTGTTCAAATGCAAGTCGTACTCGGCGTCCTGCTGGTTTGATGGCTCTGACCATGGAACAGGGAACAGCCTGGCCTTGCCGTCGGGGAAGTTGAATTTTCTGGTATACAGCAAGGGCTGGTCGGTACCGTCCTCGGCTACAGGCCACTGCAGCGACTTGTAGCCTTCCAGTCGCTCGTAGGTCACACCCGCCATGATGGGAGTAAGCGGGGCGATCTCCTCGTAGATCTTCGACGGGTGGCTGTAGCTCCAGCCCGCACCCAGCCGATTGGCAATGTCCTGAATAATCTCCCAGTCGGGACGGCTCTCTCCCAGCGGATCCATTGCTCTGTAAAGTCGCTGGATGCGCCGCTCGGTGCTGGTAAAGGTGCCCTCTTTCTCGAGGCTCGGACTGGCCGGCAGGATCACGTCGGCAAAGCGGCAGGTCTGTGTAAAAAAGATCTCCTGCATGACAAAGAAATCCAGCTTCGACAGCGCGGCTGAGACGTAATTAGCGTTCGAGTCCACCAAGCTCATTTCTTCGCCGAAGACGTACATTGCCTTGATGCGGCCATCGTGGATGCCATCGATCATCAGGTGGTTGTCGAGGCCGGGTTTGGCTGGCAGGGTCGCCTTCCAGGCCTTTTCGAACTTGGCGCGGATCTCAGGATCGTCTACTTTCTGGTAGCCGGGGAAAAAGTTAGGCATCGCCCCGTGATCGCTTGCACCCTGGACGTTGTTATGTCCGCGCAGCGGATAGGCGCCCGTTCCGGGCCTCATGTAATTGCCAGTGACCAGCAGCAGGTTTGACATTGCCGTCGAGGTATCGGAGCCCATGACGTGTTGTGTCACTCCCATCGCCCACAGAATGCAGACCGAGGGGGCTTCGGCAATCATGCGGGCCACCATTGCCAGAGTCTCGATGGGAAGGCCGCATCGCTGGCTGGCCGCCTCCAGCGTGAGCGGCGCAAGGCTTTCGCGGTATTCCGCAACTCCGTTCACCCACTTGTCGAGGAATGTCTGGTTGGCCAGCCCGTTGTCGAGAATGTGCTTGGTCACTGCCGAGAGCCAGAACAAATCGGTGCCCGGGCGTGGCCGGAGAAATACATCGGCTCGTTCGGCCATCTCGTTCTTGCGTAAATCGGAGACAATCAGTTTTTGGCCATGGAGCTTGTGTGCGCGTTTTACCCGCGTTGCTAGCACAGGGTGGTTTTCGGCTGCGTTTGAGCCGATGATCACCACCAGGCTTGCCTGCTCAATATCTGAGATCGAGCCGGAGTCGCCGCCATAACCGACCGTCCTGAAGAGTCCCGTGGTCGCAGGGGCCTGGCAGTAGCGCGAGCAGTTATCCATGTTATTCGTGCCGATGACCGCGCGGGCCAGCTTCTGCATCAGATAGCTTTCCTCGTTGGTGCACTTCGACGAAGAGATGAAGGCCAGTGCATCAGGGCCATGTGCGGTTTTAATCTCGCGGAACTTGTGGGCCACCAGATTCAAAGCCTCGTCCCATGTGGCTTCGCGGAAGGTCTCTCCTTCGCGAATGAGCGGCTTGGTCAGGCGGTCCGGACTATTGACGTAATCCCAGCCGAACTTGCCTTTGATGCAGGTGGAAACGCCATTGGCGGGACCATGTTCAGGTTCAACTTTGAGAATGTGCCGGCCCTTGGTCCAAATGTCGTAACTGCATCCCACGCCGCAATAGGTGCAAACCGTCTTGGTGCGCCTGGTGTGCCCATCGCGCATCGCAGCCTCAATTTCAGAGACCTTCATGATAGGACCGTATCCGACTTCCGGCTCGATGCCCTTGACCACGTCGATCGCTCCGGCCACAACACTCAGCGCGGTCTCGCGCAACGACGTAAAGTAACCCGCCTCGCCGAGCATGGATTTCTCCATAAGCGCGTTGCAGGGGCAAACCGTAACGCAATGACCGCAGGAGACGCAGCTGGATTCGCCGATCTCGGCTCCGCCATCCCACAGCACGCGAGGATGCGGATCTTCCCAGTTGATGGTCAGAGTTTCGTTCACCTGGAGGTTCTGGCATGCCTCAACGCATCGCCCGCAAAGAATGCATTGGTCAGGGTCGTAGCGGTAGAAGGGATTCGAGAGATCGACGTTATACGGCTTCGGCTGGTAAGGGATCTCCTGGTGTTCAATTCCAAGAAGGCCGGTCGTGTTGTGAACGGTGCAGTTGCCGTTGTTGTTGTCGCAGACCGTGCAGTACAAGAGATGATTGCCCAGGATGCGGTCAAATGCCTCGCGCTGCGCTGCGCCGGCTCGCGCCGACTCGGTGACTACCTTCATCCCGTCCGAGGCCAGCGTTCCGCACGCCCTGGTCAGTTTGCCGTCCACTTCCACCATGCAGGTGTCGCAGGTCTGAATCGGTCCAAGCTGTGGGTGGTAACACACTTGGGGTACGACTGCGCCCGAACGGTTGATGACATCGATCAGCCGTTCCCCGGATTCAACTTCGAGGCGCTTCCCATTTACGCTGATTGGCATGCAGTCTCGACGCTCCAAGAGGAATGCTGGCGATACTAGCTCCCCGCGCACACAACAGTAAAGCCCTTCTTGTGCCTTCGCGCCGATTTTCTGAACTCTGAGGAGCAAACCCTTCATTAACAATTTGTGAATTTCAGAAGCGCAGCCGGCGCCTGAGTCACCCTGAAGTTAGATGGCCCTTGCTCTCGGCCGGGATGCATCGGGACTCACCGGCATAGACTACAAAGCGGCGTCCGCGCAGAAACCCAACCAGGGTCAGGCCTAGTTCTCGCGCGAGCTTCACGGCCAGGCTGGAAGGCGCAGATACCGATGCGAGAACCGGGATTCCCGCCGCCAGCGCCTTTTGGGCAATCTCGAAACCGCCCCGGCCACTTACCAGCAATACGTGGTGTGAAAGCGGGAGTTGCCTCTGAAGAAGTGCCCATCCGACAATCTTGTCCACTGCGTTGTGCCGGCCAATGTCCTCGCGGAGGACAACCATGTTTCCATCGACGTCAAACAGGGCAGCGGCATGAAGGCCCCCTGTTTGGCTGAAGACCGCCTGGTCCGATCGCAGAATCTCCGGCAATCTGCACAGAATCTCCGGATCGATTCGGAAATCGGGTTCTGGCTGCCGCAATCCGCGTCGGCGGATCGCATCGATCGACGCCTTGCCGCAAATGCCACAACTGGACGCAGCGAAGAAGTTACGCTGCAGATCGTCCGGGTCAAAGGAAGCGTTCCGAAGCTCAACATGCACCAAATTGCTCTTGACGCTGGGGTTCGGGTGCGCCGAGCGAATTCCTGCAATCTGATCCGCCGACTCGATGACCCCTTCGGTCAGCAGGAATCCTGCCGCCAACTCCAGGTCATTGCCCGGGGTTCGCAACGTGACCGTCAAGGGCTTATTACCGATTCGGATCTCCAAAGGTTCTTCGGCCGCAAGGGAGTCTTGCACAGAGCGGGCGCTGCCATCCTCCCATTCCGTGACCTGCGTCAATTCGATACTTCTCTCCGGTGTGCGCATGGGGCTTGGTCTGGTCTCCCCTTCGACGTTCGCCCGACCTGAGTGATCTGTCAAGGAGGGTTGATGCTGACCCTTATTGGAAGGCTGGTCTCAGCCGCCATCCACTTCTCTGCGCTGCTAGCATCAGAAGATGGATTTCGGCACTTCGCGGCCACCTGCCCTGGTCACCTGATTGGCCGGCGGGCTGCGCAAGGGAACACTATGAAGCTTAGAATCACCTCGAATTCGTTGCGTCTCCGCGTCTCCCAATCCGACCTGGCCCGATTCATGCAGTCAGGCCGAATCGACGAGACAATCCACTTCGCTGCGGACGCTGACGCCCAGTTCTCCTATGCGCTGGAGCAATCCGAAGCTCAAAGCGACATTTCCGTCCGCTACCGTCCCGATGAAGTCACGGTTGTGCTCCCCAGCGGTGCAGCACGCGATTGGGCTGGAGGGGACCAGGTGGGAATCTACGGCAGTGTCGATGTTGGAAAGGACAAATTAGCGTTGATTGTAGAGAAGGACTTCGCCTGCCTGGACGGAAGTGATCGAGACAACATCGATTCCTTCCCAAATCCAAATAGAGGAATCACCTGCTGACAAGCAGTGCCCCGCCAAAACTTCAATCTGCTGTCGATGCAATTGAATACGTCGGGGGGCCAGAATTGTATTCCATCTTGTGGGTGGAAAAGCGCGCTAAAGCCAAAGAGCACAAAGTACGCTATCTCGCCCAAAGATAAACACAGAGAAATAATTGAATTATTGGTCGGGGCGGAGGGATTCGAACCCCCGACCCTCTGCTCCCAAAGCAGAT
>CAYWSR010000017.1:0-38119 GCA_964460385.1 uncultured Occallatibacter sp.
CGCGCCGGCCCACGGTCTACGACGAGATCAAGATGGGCCTCGACTACTACGACGTGTCTATCTTCGAGACGCTGCCCAGCCTGTATCGCGAGATCGGCGAGGCGATTCACGAGTCCTATGGAGTGGAGATCGACACGCTGGCCCTGCCGCAGGTGCTCGAATTCGGCTCATGGATCGGCGGCGATCGCGACGGAAACCCGTTTGTGACGCCGCAGGTGACGCGCGACTCCATCCAGCTTGCGCGCGGACACCTGCTGCTCTACTACCAGGACCGGATGCAGCAGATCATGGACCTGCTGACGACGAGCGCCCAGCAATCTGCCGTAAGCGATGCGCTGCAAGCGCGGCTCGACGCATATATCGCGCAGGTGCACACGCCGGAGGCGCAGGTCTTCGGCGAGCAGTATGAGTTCGAATACTATAGGCGATTCACGATCTGTCTGAAGGCGCGTCTGCAACGCACGATGGAACAGCCGGGCCCTGTGGACGCGCGGCTCCCCGTCACCAGCTACACGCTTTCGCAAGGACAGGAAAAGCTGGCCCGCGTGCTGCCGGCCTACTGCTCGGTGGATGAATTTCTTGACGACCTTGGCACGCTGCGTGCATCGCTGGCAGAAAATCGCGGCCTGCGCATCGCGCGTACGCTCATCGATCCGCTGATCTTGCAGGTGCGCACCTTCGGCCTGCATCTGCACACGCTCGACATTCGCCAGCATGCGCGCGTCCATGCGACCGCGCTGCAGGAGTCGATTGCCGACACGATTGCGCCAACGCTGCCGGGCGGGCTTTCGGAAGAGACGGCCAGCGTGCTCGAAACCTTCCGCGTGGTGGCCGAAGTAAAAGAGAGCTGTTCGCCCGAGTCGATTCGGCAGTACGTGATCAGCGGTGCGGCAACGGTGGAAGATGTGCTTGCCGTGGTGCGGCTGGCGCGCCTCGGCGGGGTCAAGGTGGAAGGCGGCGGGCGCGATCCGGGCCTGATGCCTGTCCCGCTGTTCGAGTCGATCGAAGACCTGCGCGAGGCACCGAACGTCTGCCGCGAACTGTGGAACCGCGAGGACTACCGCAAAGTGATGGCCTCGTGGGACAACCACCAGGAGGTGATGCTGGGCTACTCCGACTCGAACAAGGACGGAGGCATGCTCACCTCGACCTGGGAGATCTTTCGCGCGCATCGCGACCTGCACTCCGTGGCGCGCGAGGCGGGGGTGAAGCTGCGGCTCTTTCACGGCAGAGGCGGCACCGTGGGCCGTGGCGGCGGCCCGACGCATCGCGCCATCTTTGCCCAGCCGATGGATTCGTTTGAAGGACAACTCCGCATTACCGAACAAGGCGAGGTGCTCAACTTCAAATACGCCGACGAGGTGCTGGCCGAGCGCAACCTGGAGCTGATGATCGCGGCCTCGCTCGATGCGCTGGCCCGGCCCAATGCGCGCGACCCCAAGGGCCACTTCACCGGAGTGCTGAAGCCGGAATGGGAAGCGGCGCTCAACGAGCTCTCTGAGATCTCCTTCGGCTATTACCGCTCGCACATCCTCAACGACGCGGGTGTGATTGAGTACTTTGAGCAGTCGACGCCCGTGGGAGAGCTTGAAAACGCCAAGATCGGGTCACGGCCATCGCGCAGGAAGGCATCGCTCGAGATCGCGGACCTTCGCGCCATTCCATGGGTCTTTGGATGGACGCAGTCGCGGCTGCTGGTTCCCGCTTGGTTCGGCGTGGGGTTCGCGCTCGAGCAATTCCTGGAACAGAACGAGGCCATGCCCGGACAGCCGTCGCGGCTTGAGCTCCTGCAAACCATGGCGCGCGAGTTTCCGCTGTTCATCGATCTGCTGCGCAACGTGGAGATGGCACTTGGAAAGGTGGACCTGGCCACGGCGCGGCTCTATTCGTCGCTAGTCAAGGATGCCGGGCTGCGGGAACGCATCTACGACCTGTTCGTCGCGGAGTTCCATCGCACCGTGCGCAATGTTCTTAGAGTGCTGCGACAAATGGAGCTGCTCGAGACCAATCTGGTGCTGGCGCATTCGATCAAGCTGCGTAATCCCTACGTTGACCCCATGCACCTGATCCAGGTAGACATGCTGCGGCGGAAGCGGGCCGGCGAGGACACGCCCGAAGTCAACCGGGCCATTGCGGCCACCATCAGCGGCATCTCGGCGGGGCTCAGAAACACCGGCTGAGGCTTGCTAACCCGTACATTTGTTCGACCTTTCGCTTGCCATACCGCCGACCTCGGGTCTAACCTGTTTCCATGCGTCGATGTCGCTAACACCGAACTGGTGACAGCTCCGACGTTGACGTGCGCCTGTTCGCGCGCGAATTCCCCCGCCTGACGGCGTCACCGCACCCCCAAAAATCCACGACCGGGGCCAAGAGCCCCCAAAAAGGAGATTCATTATGGCGCGCATTGCCGCGAATGTAACCGAACTTATCGGCAAGACCCCGCTGGTGCGGCTGAACCGCGTATCGGCGGGGCTGCCGGCCACCGTTGTAGTTAAGCTCGAGAGCCAGAATCCCGTATCGAGCGTAAAAGACCGCATCGGACTAGCGATGATCGACGCGGCCGAGAAGGCCGGCAAGATCACGCCCGGCGAGACCGTGCCGATTGAGCCCACCAGCGGCAACACCGGCATTGCGTTGGCGTTTGTGGCCGCAGTGAAGGGTTACAGGCTGATCCTGACCATGCCGGAGACAATGAGCCTCGAGCGTCGCGTGACGCTGCTGGCCTACGGCGCTGAGATTGTGCTGACCCCAGGCCCCAACGGCATGAAGGGCGCAATTGCCAAGGCCACAGAAATTCTGGAGAAGACTCCGAACGGCTACATGCTGCAGCAGTTCGATAACCCCGCGAACCCGGCGATCCACCTGGCCACCACCGGTCCGGAGATCTGGGACGATACCGACGGCAAGGTGGACATCCTGATTTCCGGCGTGGGCACGGGCGGAACAATTACCGGCGTGTCGAACTACATTAAGCCGCGCAAACCTGAGTTCAAGGCGATTGCGGTAGAGCCGACCGACAGCCCGGTGCTTTCCGGAGGCAAGCCGGGACCACACAAGATTCAAGGCATCGGCGCGGGATTTGTGCCCGGCGTGCTCGACACCAACGTCATCGACGAAGTGGTGCAGGTCACCAACGACGAGTCTGTGGAGATGGCGCGGAGGCTGGCACGCGAGGAGGGCCTTTTTGTCGGCATCAGCTCCGGTGCGGCTGTCGCGGCGGCGCTGAAGGTTGCGGCGCGGCCTGAGAATGCGGGCAAGCTGATTGTGGTGGTGTTGCCCGACTTCGGCGAACGGTATCTCTCGAGCGTGCTCTATGAACCGCTGCGCCAGCAGGCATTGGCGCTACCGACCGAGCCAATTGCGGTACCGGCGTGAGAAAGCTAGGAACAGCCTACAGCTGACGGCAGAGGGCACACAGTTCACGGTTCGCAGTTGATGGATGTCTCCTACTATGCTGCGAACCGTGAACTGTGTTTGGTGAGCCATAAGCAGATGAGAGTCAGGTGGTTTTCGAACCCTGATCCCCGTCTTGCCCGTTCAATGTTTTTTCGATTCCAATCATGTTCATGTTTTCCCGCATCGCCGAAGACATCGCCTCCGTCAAAGAGCGCGACCCCGCTGCGCGTTCATCGCTTGAGGTCTTTCTCTGCTATCCGGGCTTGTGGGCGGTCTGGTACCACCGTGCCTCCCATCTTCTGTGGCGTGCACGGCTTCGGCTGCTGGCACGCATCCTTTCGCAGTTTGCCCGCTTTCTGACCGGCGTTGATATTCATCCGGGCGCGCTGCTGGGGCGGCGGCTCTTTATCGATCACGCAACTGGCGTGGTTATCGGCGAAACCGCGATTGTGGGCAGCGACGTGACCATCTACCAGGGCGTCACGCTGGGCGGAACTGGAAAGGGCCATGGCAAGCGCCACCCGACCATCTGCGACGGCGTCTTTATCGGCAACAATGCCAATGTCCTCGGCAATATCACGGTCGGCCAGAACTCGCGTGTCGGCGCAGGCTCGGTGGTTCTGTCGTCCGTTCCGCCCAACTCGACCGTCGTAGGAGTGCCCGCGCATATTGTCTATCGCAATGGCGAACGTGTGCTGATCACCGATCCTCACGACATCAAGGACCCGCTCTCCGATGCGCTGATTGCGCTGTCGGCACGGGTCAACGAGCTGGAGAAGTGCCTCAGCCTGGTCGACACCCAGACCCAGGTACCCGAGCCGTTTGCCGCGGAAGCCGCGGAACGCGAGGCTTATCGCGAGGAGCTCGACCGGCTGCAGGAGTACGTCTCGATGGGCGAAGGCATTTAATTAGAATCATTTAGACGCAATAACGCTGACAGCTCGTCCGGCTCAGTTCGCGCTCCAACAACGAAACTTTCGGAAATGGGAACTGAACGGCGCTTCTTGCGTATACATTGAATAGCATGATACATTGTTATACGAGGTAATACTCAATGTCGAAGTCGAAGTTGAATGGCCTGGAACCCGAGCAGCCGGACCGATGGGAGGCGCAGCTCAGGAAGGGCGCCGTGGAAATGGCCGCGCTGGCCAGTCTTTGGCAGCGCAGGCTTTACGGGCTGGAGATCATTCGGTATCTCGAGACCCACTCGCAGCTGGCCTTGGCTGAAGGAACCATTTACCCGGTTCTGAACCGGCTCAAAGTCGAAGGTTTGTTGACGTCGGAATGGGTGGAGGCCGAAGCCGGCCACCCACGCAAGTACTACTCGCTGACTGAGGCAGGCCAGGTACGCCTGCGCGTTATGGCGCAGGCGTGGACCAGCTTTGCAGAGGGCCTGAGCCGCCTGGTTGAACCGGTTGTGAACGAAAAGGAGAAGGTCCAATGATCACTGACAAACAGATGGAAAACTACATCGCGACGCTGCGCCTGCAGCTGGCTCCTCTCACGCTGGGCGAGCGCGAAGAGATTGTGATGGAGATCGCGGCGCATGTGCGCGACTCCGCAGAGCAGAGCGGAGCCAGCGTTGAATCGGTGCTGGCGCGGCTGGGGCCTGCCAGGGAACTGGCCGCTCAGTATCGCGATGGGCTGCTCATCCGGCGGGCCAGCCGCAGCTTTTCGCCCATCGTGTTGCTGCGCGCTACGCTGCGGCTCGCGACCAGGAGCGTTGCGTGGATATTTGTCTTCTTCCTGGGCGTCTTCGGGTACGCGTTTGGAGCCGGGTTTGTGATTATTGCCTTCGCCAAGATGATCGTCCCTTCCCACGCCGGCGCATGGGTTCAGGATGGCCGGTTAGTCGACTTCGGAGCTTTTATATACGGCATACCGACCGATGCCCACGAGGTTCTCGGCCTGTGGATTATCCCCATAGGGCTGACTGCTGGCAGTTTGACCCTGCTGCTGACGACCTTTCTCATTCGCAATTCGCTGCGGGTCTCCCGGCTGGTGCAGTCGAGGCTTTAGCGGTTCTCAGGGAGTTCCCGAATGTGGGCAGGCGGCACCAATTGGGCCGTGAGGCGCGGCCAGTAACCGCCGCCGGCCTTGAAGACGAACCTGCTGCATCGGGCAGGCCTGGCGTCCACAGGCCTCTGAAAAAAAGTCCTTATCCCCGCTGCGGCGGGTTGAGAGGTCTGTATATAATTGCTGGACTTCCCAGGGCGCCAAAAATGGACACGCGCTTTCCGCGCAGATTTGGAGTCGCACGCCATGATCGGTCGGACCAAGCTCAATCGCACGAAGCAGACTAAACCCGGGACACTCAGCATTATCGTTGCATCGATCGCATTGTCTTCGTTGTTCGCGCCGTTGCCGGCAAAGGCGCAAGGCGGCCAGTTCAAGGTAGGCGTGCTGCCATTTACCGATAACACGGGGTCGAGTGCGGCGGATGTCGCCGACTCGGTCTCGCGCGCGGTTCAGGCCGAGATGGTTCATTCCACCCAGCTCATGGGCCGGGTTCTCACTCTCGATCCAGGGGCCAACCACAGCAACATCGACGCCGGCATGGCGATCATGACAGGTCGCGCTCAGGGTGTTGACGTGGTGGTCATTGGCACTGTTCTTGAGGCAACCTCCGAGCAATCGTCCAAGTCCGCAAACCTGCCCTCCTTTGGAGGCATCAGCATCGGCGGAAACAAGGTGAGCATCAAGGCGACGGTGACCCTGCAGGCTGACCTCTACAACACCAGCAATGGCCAAAAGATCGACAGCATCCGCCAAACTGGAAATGCCTCGCAGAGCAAAGTTGGCACCGACGTGAGTACGGGACTCGGAGGCCTCAATTCGGGAGGAACAAGCTTTGACAACTCGGCGATAGGCAAGGCATTTCACTCCGCGGTAAGTGCGCTGGTTCAAAAGATCAACAGCGACCAGGCGCAGATGACCCACTTCGCAGCAGATTCAGCGGCATCTGCAGCTGCTGCGGCGCCTGTCATGGCGGCAGACGCTGCACCTTCCGCTGCTTCCAGCCAAACCGCGTCGGCCGCAGCAAACTCTGCTCCGGCAGCCACGCCGACTGCGTTCAAGGTTTACCAGAACTACGACTTTACGCCGGGCGACACGATTATCTTTGCCGACGACTTCACCGAAACGCAGGATGGGGAGTTCCCGGAGCGCTGGGAGCTTAAGTCGGGCCAAGCTGTCGTGAATACGAACAACGCTAAGCCGGCCTTCTACCTGACCGATGGGAATTACGTTAAAGTCGGCCCGCGAATGAAGACGGCGGATTATCTCGGCGACCAATACACAATCGAATTCGATTGGACGCAGGCGCACGCCTATGGGCTGGTCGTTTTTCTCGAGTCCGCGGGCGGCGAAGCAACGATAACCCTGGGTCAAAGCAGCGTGGATTACAGCGGGCCCGGCGGCCTCACGCTGAGCGCCCAAATGCCGGCCTCGTTCGGTGGCGACGATTTCCACGACGCCTGGCATCATGTCGCCGTGGCTGTGAAAGGCACGCAACTGAAGGTCTACGTGGATCAGTACCGTGTGCTGGTGGTCCCGGATTCCGGGATGACGGCAAAGAGCCTGCTGCTTGGCGGCATTGGCCAGCAGGACCATCCGCTGATCTTCACCAACTTTCGGCTTGCGTCGGGTGGCGGCATGAACATGATCGGGCAGAAATTCACCGATGCCAAGATCGTGACCCACGGCATCAACTTTGATGTCGACAAATCGACACTGCGCCCCGAGAGCATGGGCACACTCAACCAAATCAAGCGCATTCTGACGCAAAATCCCGATCTGAGATTCGAAATCGACGGCCACACCGACAACACAGGCGCCGCGGCTCATAACCTGGCGCTCTCGCAGCAACGCGCCGACGCCGTGAAGACTCAACTTGTCTCCATGGGCATTGATGCCGGCCGGCTAACCACCAAGGGGTTTGGAGACACTAAGCCAATTTCGAGCAACGCAACTCCGGATGGCAAGGCCAACAACCGGCGAGTTGAGTTCGTTCGTATGAAGTAGACCTGGTTTGGCTCAAGTGGAGCATTGCGCGATCCTGGCGGTGCTCCACCCGCCCGGAATGCTACATTGGTCTGTTCCTCCATTCGAGTCCGGGTTGGTTTCCTTGCCGCGCATTTCTTCGCAGCTCAGCTCCACGCTTGCGTTTTCCCTGGCAGTGATTGCGGCTTCCTTGTCTTCGTTCGCCGCGTCTCGCGTTTATCCCGTACCCGTACCGGCAGAGATGCGCTCTACAGCATTCACCGTCATGGTGAATGGAATCAAAGTCGATGTGGCGCTTGCGGCGGCGAGCTATGAGTTTGTCAACTTCGATGTAACCGGTCCTGTAGAGATCGCCATTACTGCCGCGCAGCCCGGCTTCTGGGATCGCGGCGTCGATGTGCAGCCGTGGCGGCTCGGCATCCGGCCTTCAAGGCAGGGCCAGACCATTCGATTTCACCTTTTCGGTCCTGCCAAGCTCTCGATCTCGCGGCCTCGTGATTTTCTGAATCATGCTGCGATGCTCTTCCTCTTTGCGGGCTCGCCGCCCGCGCCCGCGCCTTCCGGCCCGAACATTACCGTGATTCCCGCCGGGGTTCACAAACAGAGCCTCAACCCGAAATCCGGCGAGACCATCTACCTGGCTCCGGGCGCCTTTGTCTTCGGCAGCCTGAACCTGTGGAAGGTCGAGAATGTGAAGATCCTGGGGCGGGGCACCATCGTCTACGAAGGCACTCAGGACCCGAACACCGACGAAGGATGGATGCAGAAGCCCGACTGGCATTGCATTGGCTCATTCGAAGCGCACAATGTGGAGATCGACGGAATCACCTGCATCATCCGCGCCCGCACCTGGTCGATCCAGATGAAGGATTCTACGGGGCTTACTTTCAACGATCTGCGCGTCATCGGCGGCAATCCGAGCAACGCCAACCAGGACGGGATGGATTGGCTGGGTGGAGGCGATTCGATTGTGCGCGACGCGTTTATTCGCGCATCGGACGACGACTTCGCGATCATGGGCAACTGGGACGGCTACACCGACGAGGAGATTCTTCGGCCGGGCAAAGATGTGCAGAATGTCCTGATCGAGCACAGCGAGGTTTCTACCAGCATTTCAAACGTGGTGCGCGCGGGCTGGCCGAGAAAGACGTTCAACTCGCGCAACTTCACGCTGCGCGACACGGACATTCTGCACGGAGGGATCGGCGCCTGTGGACAAACGTTTGGCCTGCTCGGATTCTGGGGCGCGAATGGAGCCACGGGCGACCACTCCAACTACACCTTTGAGAATCTTTTCCTCGATGACTGGTATTCGCTGGTGCAAATGGAGCAGGAGAAACCCAAGCTGCATGGATTTACCTTCCGCAACATCTGGGCGCTCGACCAGCCGCCATTGGTCGACTCAACAATTACCGGCGACGTATCCGACGTGACGTTTGACAACGTGAAGGACGGGCAGGACGTAGCACACACCGACGCCGAGCTTCCCGTGATTGTGTCGGGCGGGGCGCAGCCGCCGCGATTCATCCCTACCCACACGCCTCAAGCGCATTTCACGGTCAACCCTCTGGTCTTCGCGCCGGGAGACAGGGTCACTTTCGTCGCTCAGGCAGCAAGGAACGCGCAATACACGTGGCTCTTCGGAGATGGAACGCTGGCCCAGGGCCGCACTGTGACACACCGCTTCCCTGATGCGGAAGGCACCGAGCTGGATGGTGGGGCAATGGGCGCTGGCCGATTCAGAGTTTTGCTGCATGTGAGGGATGAGCACGAAGGTGAGGACTGGGCAGCGCACAGCGTGGTGGTAGTGGGCAAATGGCACGATGCGGTTCCGGTCGCGGGTCCAACGGTTGCCGGCCTTGCGTGGAAGGTTTTTCCCGGAACGTGGACAGAGCTACCCGACTTGACGAAAGAGACCGCTGTGTTCAGCGGGGAATCGACCAACCTGCATGTGGATGCCCAGGGATACACGGGCTACACCGCCGTATGGGACGGGCTGATCGACATTCCGGCCGACGGAGGCTACACCTTTCACCTGATCGACGCGGACGGCGCGCGGATGGTGATTGACGGCGTGCAGGTGGCGAAGACCGGTCCGCCGTTCACGCAGGTTTGCGGCTCTCCGGGGAATGCGCTGCAATACGATCGCGGTTCCCTGGGCCTGAGGGCCGGCAAGCACGCGATCCACGTGGAAGGCCTGCACTCTGCGAGCCAGGGGGTCCCGAGGATCCTGTGGGAAGGTCCGGCGCTGCCGATGACGGACATTCCGCCCGCAGCCTACTTGCATCTGCGGGAAGACGTCGTGACGCGATAAAAGGGAATTGCCGCGGCGGAGGACGATAACTGTTACTTGGGCAACTGCGAAGCATCCCATCCACCACCCAGCGAACGGACCAGCCCGACACTCGCGACGAACTGGCGCGTGGTGAGGTCGATAGAAGTGCGCTGGTTCTGGAGCAGAGTGGCTTCGGCCGTGAGCACTTCAAGGTAGCTCGTGACCCCGCCTTTGTAACGCTGGTTGGAGAGATCGTAGGAGCGTTGCGCGGAATCGACGGCACGGTGTTCGACGGTCGACTCCTGCTCCAGGATGCGCAGGCCGGAGAGTTGGTCTTCGATGTCCTCAAACGCGGCCAGGACGGTGCTCCGGTAGGCTGCGGCGTTCGCCTCATAAGTGTGTCGAGCCTGGTCAGTCAGCGCGTGGCGCTGGCCTGCGTCGAAGAGGAGTTCCGCCGCCTGCGCACCCAGGGACCAGAGCGCGCTGGGGCCCTGGATCCACGTGCCTATGCGCTCGCTCTCAAAGCCGCCAGTACCGTTCAGTGTGATGGTGGGGTAGAAAGCACTGACGGCGATGCCGATCTGCGCGTTGGCCGCGGCAGTGCGGCGCTCGGCGGAGGCAATGTCGGGCCTGCGCTCAAGGAGCTGCGAAGGCACACCCACCGGCACTTTGGGGAGAGCAATGTCGAGAGGGGTGGGTGAGATGCTGAATTCCGCAGGGGTGTAGTTGGCGAGCGTCCCGACTGCGTGCTCATATTGCGCCCGGGCAACACCCAGGTCGATGAGCTGGGCGCGCACCTGCTCCAACTGCGTCTGGGCCTGGGCGACATCCACCTGCGTACCGATTCCGCCCTTAAACAGCCTCTCGGTCAGGTCGAGCTGGCCCTCGAGATCCTTCACGGAGCTTTCGAGCAGCTTGATATCGGAATCGAGTCCGCGCAGTTGAAAGTAGTCGGCCGCCATCTCCGAGTGCAGAGCAAGGTCCACGCCGGCCACGTCGGCAGCGCTGGCCTGCGCGTTCTCGCGCGCCTGTTCCACCGTGCGGCGGATGCGCCCCCAGAAGTCGGGCTCCCAGCTTGCCTCGCCCTCCAGTTGAAAATCGCCGTAGGCGGCCGGCTTCGTAGGAGAGTACAAGGGACCGTTCTTCGAGACATCGTTGCGGCTGGTTGCAACATTAGCGGAGGCAGTCGGAAACAGGGCCGCGCGCGCGACCTTCACCTGGTCGCGTGCTGCCAGGTAGGTTTCCGATGCCTGGCGCAGGCTCTGATTGTCCGTTGCGATCCGCTCTTCAAGTCGATTCAGCTGCGGATCCTGGTAGATCTCCCACCACTTGCCCTTCAGCAATCCATCGGATGGATTCGCCGGCTGCCAGCTCCCTCCGGATGGATTCGGGGGCGGGACGACGGCGGCTGAAGCGCCTGTCTCCTTGTAGGCTGCGGGAGCATGGTAGCCAGGACGGCTATAGTCCGGGCCCACAGGCTTGCAGCCCGTCAACGAGGCCAGCACTAGCATCGCCGTAAGAGTTGCCGCGGCCTTGCCGAGCTTCTCGCCCTGGGCTGGAATGCGCATCCCTACTTGCCTCCCTCGCCCTTGCCGGAGCCGGAGTTCACCACCGCGACCTTCTCGCCTTCGATGAGCGAGTCGGGCGGACCCTGGATCACGCGGTCACTGGCGGAAAGCCCGGAAACTATCTGCACGTTTACCCCGTCGTCCTCGCCAATGACCACTGGCGTCAGGTGGGCCACGTTGCCGTTGACGACTGTGCCCACCCTCATGCCTTCACGGCGAAAGATCAACGCAGCCGCGGGGACAAGGAACGTTTCCGCGGGGGTCGGCGTCTTGAAGTGCACTTCGGCGAGCGATCCCGGCAGCAGTTCGCCGGACCGGTTATCGACGTCCACCTCAACGAGGAGCGTCCGGCTGGCCGGATCGATGGCGTCCGCGGTTCGAACCAGGGTTCCTTCGTAGGTTTTGCCCGCATGCTCGGCAAAGGTGAGGCCGACCTTTTCGCCGCGCTTGGCGGCGGCCGAGTAGATCTGCGGCAGGTTGGTGTAGACACGGAGGGTCTGGATCGCCTGCAGGTGGAATAGCTCCCTGGCCGCGCCGGAATCAATCAGCTGCCCGGTGTCGATGTTGCGCGCAGTGACCACTCCATCGAATGGCGCGTAGACCTTTTCGAAAGATTGCAGTTCTTCGAGGCGCTTGACGTTGGCTTGTGCCGAGCGCACCGCCGCGGCAGTCGCCGTGGCCTGGTTGACATAGGTGTCGGTGTCCTGCTGAGAAACGGCATTCGACTGAACAAGGCCGCTGTAGCGGTCGGCCTGAATGCGGGCATTGTTCGCCGTGGCCTCGGCGGTGCTGAGGTCGGCCTGGGACTGCGCCAACTGCTGGTCCACTTCAGGGGTGGAGATCTCACACAGAAGAGCGCCCTTCTTTACGCGCGCCCCAATGTCGAAGTACCAGCGGGTGAGGTAGCCGGAGGTGCGTGCGTAGATGGGCGAGTCGGTATACGCGGTCACGTTGCCGGGAAGGACAAAGCTCTCCACCGGAGCTCCTTTGGCTGGCGGCATAACGATGACGGAGGGCGCAGACAGTTCGGCAGTCGTATTCGCCAGGACCTTGTCCGCGTTCTTGCGGTGCAGGACTCCAAAACCTGCCAGCAGGATCGCGACCAGCAGGAACAGCCCCACCCCCACGAGCGCTTTGCGCGGCGAGATGGCCTTTTGTTCCGGCGCGCTGTCGCCGTGGTGCGCGGGTTGCGGATTTGGATTGGTTGTATCGGTCATAGCAAGCTACTCCGTTGCTTCGTCGAATTCGTCAAAGGCTGTGGCTCTTGCGGCTCCGTGAGCAGTTCTGCGCCGGTGTTCAAGCCAGCCATGAACTGTGGAGAAGGCAGTGGGTACAAAGAAAAGGGTTGCGACCGTGGCCAGCAGCAGCCCGCCGATGACAGCCCGGCCCAAAGGAGCATTCTGCTCGCCGCCGTCTCCCAGACCGAGCGACATGGGCACCATGCCGATGATCATGGCCAACGCGGTCATGATGACCGGGCGCAGCCGCACAAAGCCCGCATTCAGGGCGGCCTGCCGCGCATCGCCCACCAGCATCTCGAGCTGCTCCCGGGCAAAGCTGACCACCAGAATTGAATTCGATGTGGCCACGCCCATGCACATGATGGCGCCGGTGAGAGCCGGCACGCTAAGTCGCGTGTTGGTGAGAAACAGGAACCAGACAATGCCCGCCAGCGCAGCCGGGAGCGCGGAGATGATGAGAAACGGGTCAAGCCACGATTGGAAGTTGACGACGACCAGCAGGTAGACAAGCAGAATGGAGAAGGCCAGGCCGACCAGCAGATGGAAATAGGACGCCTTCATGGTCTCGCTCTGGCCGCGCAGAATGATGTGCGAACCGATGGGCAGATCGCCCTTATGCTTGGCGTCGCCCTTGTGGCGAGCGATGATCTGCTCCATCGACCGCGTGACTGTGCCCAGGTCGGTTCCATCTACGTTGGAGTAAACGTCGAGCACCGGCTGCACATCGTAGTGGCTCACCGTGCCAAGCTCGTTGCCCGGGACGATCGAAGAGAGGTTGCCCAGAACCTGCTCAGTCATTGGCGCGCCCGGCGCAACGGTTGTTGCCATAGGGCTTTGCGCCATTGCGGCGGCAGAGCCTGTCACGGGCAGGCTCCTGAGTGACGCGAGCGAGTCAAGCCTGTACTGCGGCGCCTGAATGGCCACACTGTAGCTCACGCCGGTCTTGGGGTCGAGATAGAAGCTGGGCGTTGTCTGGAAGCTTCCGCTCAGGGCTACCAGGAGGCTGGTGGCAACGTCTTTTTGCGTAAGGCCGATCATCTCCGCGCGCGTGCGGTCCACGTTGACGGTCATGTTGGGATAGTTGAACGGCTGCTGAATGCGCGCGTCTGTGGCGCCGGGCACGTGGCGGACTTCGTCGAGAATCTTCTCGGCAACAGCGCGATTCCCGTAGAGGTTCGCACCCACAATCTGAATGTCGATAGGCGCGGAGAGGCCGAAGTTCAGAATCTGCGTCACGATGTCGACCGGCAAAACGTAGAACGTAACGCCGGGATACTCGCGATTCAGGATTCTGCGGAGCTGCGCCACATACTCGGGAGTGGGGTGGTGATCCGGGGTGAGCTGCACCTGGATATCGGCATCAGCGGGCCCGATGGGCGCGGAAGTCGAGTAGGAAAGATTCAAGCCTGAGTAGGGAACTCCGATGTTGTCGACGATGGTGACAATTTCTTTGGCGGGAACGTGCTGTCGGATGGTGGCATCGATGTGATCGCAAAGGAGGGCGGTCTCCTCAATCCGGGTTCCGGTGGCCGCACGCACGTGAATCTTGAACTGGCCTGAATCGACCGATGGAAAGAAGTCCTGGCCCAGCCACGGCTCAATCAACACCAGGGAACCCACGGCAAAGACGAGAAAGAGAACGAGAAATACCAGCGAGTTATCGACGCACAGAGTGAGCAGCCGCAGGTAACCCTTGCGCATCGCTTCAAAACCGCGTTCGAAGCCGAGTTGGAACCGCACAAACGGATTGCGGCTGGTTGAACGCTTCGCGGCCTGCGCATCGTCGTGCTCCACGAGCAGGTACTTAGCCATGGTGGGCACGACGGTACGCGAGAGCAGGTAGCTGGCCAGCATGGCAAAGACGACGGCTTCGGCCAGGGGCACGAACAGATATCGCGCTACGCCGCTGAGCAGAAACATGGGCACGAACACGATGCAGATGGCCAGCGTGGAGACCAGGGCCGGCGTGGCAATCTGCGCTGCGCCGTCCAGAATGGCCTGCTCAATCTCTTTGCCCGACTCGAGATTGCGGTTGATGTTCTCGATCTCCACCGTCGCATCGTCCACCAGGATGCCCACCGCCAGCGCCAGCCCGCCCAGGGTCATGATGTTGATGGTTTCGTGGAGGATGTAAAGCATCGAAAGCGAACAGAGGATAGACAGCGGAATTGAAACCGCGATGATGACCGTGGAGCGGAAACTGCCAAGGAAGACGAGAATCATGACGGCCGTAAGGCAGGCCGCAATGATCGCCTCGCGGACCACGCCGTCGATGGCTCCGCGCACGAAGATCGACTGATCGGAGAGCGGGCTGATCTGCAGTTGCGGCGGCAGTTGTCCCTTGATGCTCTCAATCTTGTCCTGCACACCCTTGATGATGTCGAGCGTTGAGGCTGACCCCGTCTTCATGACGCTCAGCATTGCTGAGCGTTGCCCGTCGACGCGGACGATGTTGGTCTGCGGGGGGCTGCCGTCCCGAACATGCGCCACGTCTCGGATGTACACCACCGCGCCGTTGACCGCTTTGACAGGCAGGTTGTTCAGCTCGTCAATCACCTGGGGGGAAGAGTTGCTTTCGATGGCGTACTCAAAGCGATCGATCTTCATCGTGCCCGAGGGCACAATCAGGTTCTGTGCGGAGATGGCGTTGACCACGTCTATCGGCGAGAGCCCTTTGGCCTGAAGTGCATGCAAATCGATGTCGACCTGCACCTGGCGTTGCTTGCCGCCATAGGGGTAGGGCGTCTGCGCGCCCTCAATCGTGGCCAGTTGGGTGCGGATCCCGTTGGTTCCAATGTCAAAGAGCTGCTGCTCGTTGAGTCCCTTGCCCGACAGGCCCAGCAGGAGCACCGGCACGCTCGAGGCGTTGTACTGAATGATGAAGGGTGGGGTTGAGCCGGGGGGCAGAGCCCGCAACATGACCTGATTGATTGCCGTCACCTGGGCCACGGCGCTGCCGATGTTCACGTGCGGCTGGAAAAAGACCTTGATGATCGCCATGCCGGTGAGCGACTGCGACTCGATGTGCTCGATGTCGCTGACCGAAGTGGTCATGCCGCGCTCAACGTTGAAGACGATGCGCGTGGACATCTCCTGGGCGGAGAGGCCGTTGTAGTTCCAAACCACAGTGACGACGGGGATGTCGATGTTCGGAAAAATATCCGTCGGCATCGAGACGATGCTGAAGACGCCGAACAGCAGGATCAGAAACGCAAAGACGGCGAAGGTGTAGGGCCGCCGAAGCGCAAGCCGGACAATCCACATCATAAGACTGGTTCTCGTTCCTGAGCCGGGTTAGCCCCGTCCCCGCCGAGCCGCAATAAGGTTAACGAGCTGGAGAGGAGACCCTGCATCGGTTGTCGCCGATTTGCCGGAATCCGATCCACCCATGGCATTCGCGCCCTGGGCTCATTCTTCTATGCACTCGAATCTACAATGGTAGTCGATGCGTGCACGAAGAGTGCAAGTGCGAACTATACCGCAGTTGCCTTCCCTAACTGAGACGCTGATCGATGGGCTTCGGACGCACTTTTGCAATGCCGGCGTCCCGTCGCAGTCGATCGCCGGAATGTTTGCGGAAAAGCTCCGAACGCGGGCAACCATCGAGCAATTTTTCGCATCTGAGTTGGTGAAATCCTGCCTGAGTTTGTGACATTCTCGATCAGAAATCCTGCCAACCCGGATTAAAGAAGTCCCGTCTAATTTGACGATGTTCTACGATTGCGTTTTCCCTCGGCCGGCAACGCCGTTGCCCGGGCAATGGCTGCTTGGCTTACAATGATCCCGGCCTCAGCCCTTCAGTCCGCATCTTACTTCCTGGATGTCGCTGATATCGCTCTGCAGTCAGAAGCTTGCGGAGGAAACTTCCTGGGAAACCTGGGCGTCCATAGAAGCGCGAGCGGGAAGCCAAGAGCCACACCGTGCCGCGGCTCGTGCGCAATGCCAGTGCCCGTGAGTTGGATATCGGTTGTGGCATTCTTCCAAAGCCCGCATACCCGCCTCTTTTTTGACGGGCACCCACTTAACCGAACCTGAACGGAAAACCAAACATTATGTCCATTGAAGCCACGCCGGAATCTCAACTGCCAACGTTCACCTCGCCCCACCAGCCGATCGAACGCAAGGGGCCCCTTTGGGTGAGGATTGTGGTTTATGTCGTCGTCATTGGCCTGCTGGGATGGATCGGCTGGCGAATCTATCAGAGCCAGCAGGCTCAAAAGCAGCAGGCTCAAGGCGCTGCAAAAGCGCTCGCGAGCCAGAAAGTTCCCGTGCAGGTGGCAGCCGTTCAGGCCAGGCCGATGCCCATTTTCCTGACGGCGCTGGGCACCGTGACACCCTACATGAGCGTGACCGTGAAGGCACGGGTGAGCGGCGAGCTGCTTCCGGTGAAGTTTACCGAGGGCCAGCAGGTAAAACAGGGCGAGACCATCATGATGATCGACCCCAAGCCCTACCAGGCCGCGCTCGACCAGGCAAAAGGCAACCTGGCCCACGATGTGGCGCTGCTGAAGAATGCGCAGGCGGAATACGCGCGGTACAAGGCCCTGTATGCTGCGGGCGTCGTTTCGAAGGAGACGCTCGACGCCGATGAGTCCGCCCAGGGGCAGTATGAAGGGGCGATTGAAGCCGATAAGGCAGCCATCGAGACCGCCCAGCTGCAATTGGACTGGTGTTATATCCATTCGCCGATCCCGGGAAAGATCGGCCTCCGGCTCGTCGATCCCGGCAACATCATCACCGCGAACACCACCAATCTGGTAATCATCAACCAGTTCCAGCCGATTGCCGTGTACTTCACGCTTCCCGAAGGGGATTTGCCCGAGGTGCTCAAAAAGCTGGGAGCCGACAAGCGCCTTCCCGTGGACGCCTATGACCAGGACGACACAAGGAAACTGACCTCGGGCTACCTTCTGACGGCCGACAACCAGATCGACACAACCACCGGCACCGACAAGCTGAAGGCGGTTTTCGATAACAAGGATTCGTCCCTCTTTCCCAACCAGTTCGTCAACATTCACCTGACGCTGGAGGACCGGCCGGATGCGCTGGTTGTGCCCAGCGCGGCAATACAGTCGGGTGTTCAGGGATCGTATGTGTGGGTTGTGGGCACCGACGACAAAGGTGCGGCAACAGCAAATATGCAGCAAGTAAAGGTTGCGCTCGCCGAAGGACAGATCACCATTCTCGATTCGGGCGTGGTGAAGGGGCAGAACGTTGTGGTAGATGGCGCGGACCGCCTGAAGAAAGGCCAGGCCGTTGTGGCCAGCGTCGCCCAGCAACACACCGGCCACGGAGCAGGCTCCGGGCAGGCGGGTGGAACAGCCCCGGTTGGAGGACAACATGCGGGTGGGAGCGGAGCTGGGCACTCCGCAGCGTCCGGCGCGGGCAAACCGGCCAACAAGGAGCAGCAGTGAGCCTGAGTCCCTCCAGGCCCTTCATTCTGCGCCCGGTAGCGACATCGCTGCTGATGGCGGCGATCCTGCTCGCAGGGTTTGTGGGCTACGAGCAGTTGCCGGTCTCCGCGCTCCCTGAGGTGGACTATCCGATCATTCAGGTGCTGACCTTCTACCCGGGCGGCGGGCCGCAGGTGATGGCCTCGTCGGTGACGGCGCCGCTCGAGCGCCAGTTTGGCCAGATGCCAGGGCTGAAGCAGATGACGTCGGTCAGCTCCGGTGGCGGCTCAGTGATCACCCTCGAGTTCAACCTCGACGAAAACATCGACGTTGCCGAACAGGAAGTGCAAGCAGGGATCAACGCGAGCAACAACTTTCTGCCGGCCGACCTGCCGAATCCGCCCATCTATAGCAAGGTGAACCCCGCGGACGCGCCTATCATGACGCTGGCGCTCTACTCCGATACCTTGCCGCTGGACCAGATTGAAGACGCCGCCGACAACAACCTTGCCCAGAAGATCTCCCAGGTCACCGGCGTGGGCCTGGTTTCGATTGCCGGCGGACAGAAGCCCGCAATCCGCATCCAGGCAAACCCAGCCCAGCTCGCTGCTTACGACCTGAGCCTGGAAGACCTGCGCGCCGCCGTTGCTGCTGCCAACGTCGACCAGGCCAAGGGGACTCTGAACGGGAACCGCCAGTCCTATACGATCGGCGCAAACGACCAGCTTCTCTCCAGCGGCGACTACAAGCCGATCATTGTGGCCTATCGCAACGGCGCTGCCGTTCGAGCCTCCGACGTGGCCACCATCGTGGACGCGGCAGAGAACACGCAACAGGCAGCCTGGATGAATCGCCAGCCCGCCGTGATCGTGAACATCCAGCGTCAGCCCGGCGCCAATATCATCGCCGTCGTCGACCGCATCACCAAGCTGCTGCCGCAGTTGCAGACCAGCATGCCGGCGAGCATCCAGGTGAGGGTCCTCACCGACAGGACGATTACGATTCGCGCCTCGGTCAAGGACGCCTTCTTCGAACTGGGCCTGACCATTGTGCTGGTTGTCCTGGTGATCTTCCTCTTTCTGCGCAGCCTGTGGGCCACTCTCATTCCATCCGCCGCCGTACCCTTATCAATCGTCGGCACACTTGGTGTGATGTACCTGCTGGGCTACTCGCTCAATAATCTGACAATCATGGCGCTCATCATCTCGACCGGCTTCGTGGTCGACGACGCGATCGTAATGATCGAGAACATCTCCCGCTTCATCGAGGCAGGCGAGAAGCCCATGGTTGCCGCCCTCAAGGGCAGCCAGCAAATTGGCTTCACCATCATTTCGCTGACGGTATCGCTGATCGCGGTGCTTATTCCCCTGCTGTTCATGGGCGACGTGGTCGGCCGCCTCTTCCGCGAGTTCGCGGTGACGCTGGCGGTCACGATTCTGGTTTCGGCGGTTGTGTCCCTGACGCTGACGCCGATGATGTGCTCGCGCATCCTGCGCCACAGGCCGGTCTCGGAGCAAACACGGTTTTACCATTGGTCCGAGAAGGGCTTCAACTCGGTCATCGCCTTCTATGGCCGGACGCTTCGCTTCGTCCTTCAGTATAAATTCGTCACGCTGATGGTCACCATCGCGACGCTGGTGGGCACGCTGCTGCTTTACGTTGTGGTTCCGAAGGGCTTTTTCCCGGTGCAGGACACGGGCGTGATCCTGGGCATCAGTGAAGCGCCCCAGAGCGTCAGCTTCGCGAGCATGGCCCAGCGCCAGCAACAACTCGTCGACATCGTGCTCAAGGATCCGGCGGTCGACAACATCTCTTCGTTTATCGGCGTCGATGGAACGAATACGACCCTGAACTCCGGTCGCATCCAGATCACTCTCAAGCCGCTCGATCAACGCGGCGTCTCGGCTTCCCAGGTTATTCAGCGCATTCAGCCCCAACTGAACAACGTGGAAGGCATCCAATTGTTCTTGCAGCCCCTGCAGGATCTGACCGTAGAAGACCGCGTCAGCCGCACCCAGTTCCAATACTCACTCGAAGATCCGGATCCGACGGAGCTGGCCAAGTACACCCGCCTCATGGTGAATGAGCTGGGCAAGGAAGCCGTGGTCACCGATGTGGCCAGCGACCTGCAGGACCAGGGCCTGGGCGCCAAGCTGGTGATCGATCGCGATACCGCCGCAAGGCTTGGAATCGCGATGGCCGACGTCGACAATACGCTCTACGACGCCTTCGGCCAGCGCCAGGTCTCCACCATCTTTACCCAGCTCAACCAGTACCACGTGGTGATGGAGGTAGGTCAGGAGTTTCAGACGGATCCCTCCACGCTCAACCATCTCTACGTGAAATCGGCCAGCGGGACGCAGGTGCCGCTGAGCCAGCTTGCCCACTGGGAGCAGTCGAGTTCGCAGCTCGCCATCGGGCACCAGGGCCAGTTCCCCGCCACGGTAGTCAGCTTTAACCTTGCGCCGGGCAAAGCGCTGGGCGACGCCGTGCAGGCGGTGACCCGCGTGGAGCAGCGCATCCAGATGCCGGCCTCGATCAACGCCAGCTTCCAGGGAACGGCCGCTGCATTTCAGACTTCGCTTACCAACGAGCCGCTGCTGATTCTTGCCGCGCTGATCACGGTCTACATCGTTCTGGGCGTTCTCTACGAGAGCTACGTTCACCCCATCACCATCATCTCCACGCTTCCGTCAGCGGGTGTGGGCGCAATTCTCGCCCTCATGATCACCGGCACGGAGTTCAGCGTGATTGCACTGATCGGCATTATCCTGCTCATCGGCATCGTGAAGAAGAATGCCATCATGATGATCGACTTCGCACTGCAGGCAGAGCGCGATGAGCACCTGACAGCCGAGGAGGCTATTTTCAAGGCCTGCCTGCTGCGCTTCCGTCCGATCATGATGACGACCATGGCCGCATTACTTGGTGGCCTGCCGCTGGCCCTGGGGGGAGGCGTGGGAGCAGAACTGCGCAAGCCTCTGGGCATCACGATTGTCGGCGGCCTGCTCCTGTCGCAACTGCTCACTCTTTACACCACGCCGGTCATCTACATCTACTTTGACCGGCTTGCCCAGCGGATGAAGCCTCGCGACCTGGCAGTCAGCTACGAGCCGCAGCACGTGAGCGGAGACTAGGAGCGGCCTATGCATCTGTCCGCACCTTTCATTCGGCGCCCCGTGGCCACCACGCTGCTGAGCATGGCCCTGCTGCTGGCCGGCTCGGTGGCTTACTCGCTGCTGCCGGTCGCCTCGCTCCCGAACGTGGACTACCCGGTGATCGGCGTAAGCGCTGGTCTGCCTGGGGCGAGCCCGGAGACGATGGCCTCGGCGGTTGCCACTCCGCTGGAGCGGCAGTTCGGCCGCGTCGCCGGCGTCAATCAAATGACCTCGTCGAGCTCGCTCGGATCGGCATCGGTTGCGCTGCAATTCGACATCAACCGCAACATTGACGCCGCGGCGCGCGACGTGCAGGCTGCGATTAACGCCGCGCGCAGCCAACTTCCCAGCTACCTGCCGCAAAATCCGAGTTACCGCAAGGCGAACCCGGCCGAAGCGCCCATCCTGATTCTGGCGCTCACATCCGACGTAGTTCCCAAGCCGCAGGTCTACGACCTGGCCGACTCGATCCTGGCTCAGAAGCTCTCGCAGATCCAGGGGGTGGGCCAGGTCTTCATCTGGGGCAGCGCGCAACCCGCCGTTCGCGCTGAGCTGAACCCGATGGAGCTCGGCAACAATGGCGTGGGGCTCGAAGCTGTGCGCACCGCACTTGGGGCTGCCAACGCGAACCGCCCGAAGGGCTCCTTCCAGGACGCAAACAACCGCCGGCAAATCGACGACAACGACCAGATTTACAAAGCGAGCGATTACGCCCCCATTATTGTCGGTTACAACCCGCAGACTGGCGCCCCGGTGCGCGTCTCCGACGTTGGCACGGTTGTCGACAGCGTGTCGAACATCCAGACCGATGGTGTCGTCGGGATCAACCCGGATAAAGGTCCTCCGGGCCAGTTGCAGGGCGCAATTCTGCTGGTCGTCTTCAAGATTCCCGGCGCCAACGTGATCGACACCGTAGACAAGGTGATGTCAGAGATGAATCACCTGCAAGCCGCCATCCCGCCTACCATCAAGATCGCGGTCGCCGTTGACCGGACCACCACCATCCGCGCCAGTGTCCACGACGTGGAGATCTCGCTGCTGATCAGCGTGGTTCTGGTGATTCTGGTGGTCTTCCTGTTCCTGCGCGAAATCTGGGCCACCATCATTCCATCGGTCGCCGTTCCTCTCTCGCTGGTGGGCACATTCGGCGTGATGTACCTGCTGGGCTACACCATCGACAACCTCTCGCTGATGGCTCTCACCATCTCCACGGGGTTTGTCGTCGATGACGCGATCGTGGTGATCGAAAACATCACCCGCTACATCGAGATGGGCATGAGTCCCTATGACTCCGCGATGAAGGGTTCAAAGGAGATCGGCTTCACCGTGCTCTCGATGAGCACTTCTCTCATTGCCGTTTTCATTCCCATTCTGCTGATGGGCGGCATAGTCGGCAAGCTTTTCCGCGAGTTCGCGGTAACGCTTTCGGTGGCGATTGCCGTCTCTCTATTGGTCTCGCTGACCACCACGCCGATGCTGTGCGCGCAGTTCCTCAAGTCCCGCGACGAGTCGCGCTATGGGCGGCTCTATCGGGCCAGCGAAAACGCCTTCCAATGGCTCCATTTTGAGTACAACTCCGCACTGCGCTGGGTGCTGCGCCATCAGGGGCTCATCCTGTGTGTGGCTATCGGCTGCACCGCGCTGGATGTGTATCTCTACATCATTGTCCCCAAGGGATTCTTCCCGCAGCAGGATACCGGGCGGCTCGGCGGCAGGACGGTGGCGGCACAAGACATCAGCTTTCCTGCCATGAGCACCAAGCAGCGCCAGCTGGCGCAGATGGCGCTGGAAGATCCGGCCGTCCAGTCTGTGAGCGCCTCCGTGGGCGGTAACGGTCCGGGCGGAGGCAGCACGAACATTGGCAACATGTTTGTCGGTCTCAAGCCGCTTGCGCAACGCCCCGGCCGCGTGACTGCCGATCAAGTGGTAGCAAGGCTCCGGCGCAAGCTGACCAGCGTGCCTGGCGCTGTACTCTTTCTGCAAGCGCAGCAGGACATCCAGATCGGCGCACGTGGCGCGGCAACGCAGTACCAGTACACCCTATGGGATGAGAATTTGAACGAGCTCAACACCTGGGCGCCGCAGTTGCAGGCGCGCATGGTGCAGATGCGCGATACCCTGGCCGATGTTTCGAGCGACCAGCAGAGCCAGGGGCTCGCCGAGAACCTGGTGATCGACCGCGACAGCGCCTCCCGCCTTGGAATCACTGCTGCCGCTATCGACAGCGTGCTCTACGACGCGTTCGGGCAGCGCGAGGTCTCCACCATGTACACCGCGCTCAACCAGTACTTTGTGGTGATGGAGGTGGACCCAAGGTATCAACTCGATCCGGACTCGCTTAACGGCATCTTCCTCAAGTCGTCGACCGGGGCCATGGTCCCGCTTTCAACGATTGCCCACTACGAGACGCAGCGCACCCTGCTGCAGGTAAACCACCAGGGCCAGTACCCGGCCGTCACGCTTACCTTCAACCTGGCGTCCAACGTGGCCCTCGGCGACGCAGTGACGGCGTTGGAAAAAGCAGAGCGGGATCTGAACATGCCCTCCGGGATTCACGCCACATTCCAGGGGACGGCGCAGGCCTTCCAGGACTCGCTCAAGAACTTGCCCTGGCTGTTCGCCTCGGCGGTGGTAGCGGTATACATTGTGCTCGGAATCCTCTACGAGAGTGTGATTCACCCGTTCACCATTCTTTCCACTATTCCACCTGCGGGTGTGGGTGCATTTCTGGCCTTGCTGATTACCGGAACCGATTTGAGCCTCATCGCAGCGATCGGCATCATCCTGCTCATCGGGATCGTGAAGAAGAACGCGATCATGATGATCGACTTTGCTCTGCAGGCCGAGCGCGATGAAGGCTTGAATCCGGTGGACGCCATCTATCAGGCCTGCCTGCTGCGCTTCCGGCCCATCATGATGACCACCATGGCCGCGCTCTTTGGCGGCCTACCGCTGGCCATCGGCATGGGGGTCGGCTCGGAGCTGCGCAAGCCTCTTGGCATCACCGTCGTCGGCGGCCTGCTGGTTTCGCAGGCGCTCACGCTCTTTACCACGCCCGTGGTGTACCTCTTCTTCGATCGCCTGCAGTGGCGCGTCATGAAACTGCACCGCATCGGCTCGGAACTGGAAGAGGCGCCGGGGGATTGAGAAGTTTCGCGCCACCAGGCGAATGTGGTGGATTCCCAAGCGGAATTCAGAAGCGGAGCGGAGCTATAATTCCGCATGGCGCACAGAACCCTTCTCCCCATCCTGCTGCTTTCCGCTTCCTTCGCCTTTGCCCAGGCGCCCGCTCAAAAGCCGGCACCGCCGCCTGCCAATCTGCGCAGCGTCCTGCTGGCCGAGCTGCACTCAACGCACGACAAGGCCGACTGGTTCGTTCCGGTCAACACGGCGATCGCCGGCCTCACGCCCGAGCAGGCAAAGTGGATTCCCGCCAACGCCGCCGGCATGCTCGATCCCAACGCCAACCACTCCGTCGGGATGCTGACCTATCACCTCTACTTCTGGAACAACAACGCTCTCGCCACGTTGACCGGCAAGAAGCCTGCGCCTGTGCCCAGCAACAACGATGAGACCTTCAACGACTACGACGCAGCCTCGTGGCAGAAGACCGTGAGCGATCTAGACGCGGTGATGAAGGGACTCGAGGACCTGGTGGCGACTGCCGATAATGCGACGCTGGCAAAGATCGCACCGACCATCGCCAACATCTGCACGCACAACGCCTACCACACCGGGCAAATTCTTTACGTGCGCAAGCTGCAGGGCTCGTGGAACCCCGACAACGGCGTGAAGTAGGGCGCCTTTTTCCGCAGGTCACAGCCTGGACCGCGAAGCTGGCGGCAATTCTCCGCCGACCAGGCCCGTTTGGGCGGCGGGGCGGTTTGGTGGTATCGTCAGATTCATCCCGATTCACCGCATGACGGGCATTTGCCGGGAATTTGCAGCTTCCCGGCGGTCGTTTCATCATTCACACATCTTGGCCAGGACCCCTTTGCAGCCGTGTCAAAGCGAAGCAGAGGTGTCTATTCATTTCAATCCGTAGACAAATGAAAGGCGGAGGGAACCGATGACCCCGTCCCACGATTCAACTGATGCCAATCTCGTGTTGACCCTGGATGAAATCACGAACCTGACCGAGGAGGAAGGCAAGCCGGCCGACACCCTCATGAACGTGGTCGCTCTCATCGCTGCCCGTTTTCGCACCGATGTCTGTTCGGCCTATCTGCTTGAGCCGGACCGGTCGCACCTGGTGCTGGCTGCCACGCTCGGCCTGCATCCGAAGTGCATTGGCTCGCTGCGCATGCCCATCCATGAAGGGCTCTCCGGCCTGGTTGCGGAACAGGTTTTGCCGGTGGCAGTGCAGGACGTGAAAAATCATCCCCGCCACAAATACTTCAAAAACTCGGGCGAAGAAGAGTATCACTCGTTTCTGGGAGTGCCGCTGATTGACCGCGGCGTGCTGCAGGGCGTGCTGGTGGTACAGACCAAGGACCCAAGAGTCTTCACTGAGGCAGAGGTTGCGCTGCTGAGCGATGCAGCCAGCCAGGTGGCCCCGGTGGTGAGCGAGGCCCGCACGCTCGATCGGTTTATCGCCCCGGCGCAGGAGAAGCTCTGGGCTCTTGCGCGCAATGTCTGGTGGAGCTGGGACCCCGACTGCATCAGCCTCTTCCGCGATCTGAACCCGGCGCGCTGGCGCGAGCTCAACCAGAATCCCATCTCTCTGCTCAGTGAGATTCCTCTCGCCGACCTTGAAAAACGCGCCACGGAGCTGGTTCTTCATAGCCGCATCAACTATTGCTTTCGCCGTCAGCAGGAGTATCTGAATGCAGACCGCACCTGGGCTGCCAGCAACGCCGGGGTGCTGCGAAAGCGGCCAGTCGGCTACTTCTCCGCTGAGTTCGGGCTTCACGAGTCGCTGCCCATTTACTCCGGAGGGCTCGGCGTGCTCGCAGGAGACCACATCAAGAGCGCATCCGACCTCGATGTCCCGCTCGTTGCCATCGGACTTTTCTACGGGCAGGGGTACTTCCTGCAACACCTGGACCAGAGCGGCTGGCAGCGCGAGGAGTATGTGCAGACCGACGTAAACGCGCTGCCGATGCAGCCGGCTATCGGCGTGAACGGCGAGCCGGTTGTGGTCGAGATTGCCACCCGCGGCAGCACCATCCGCGCCAAGGTGTGGCGGGTCAAGGTGGGCAGAATCGATCTGCTTCTGCTCGACTCCAACGTTCCCGGCAACGCACCTGAGGATCTCGACACCACTTCGCGCCTCTACGGCGGCGACTCGCGCACGCGTATCCGGCAGGAGTTGCTGCTCGGCGTAGGCGGCTTCCGCGCGCTCAAGGCGATGGGCGTCTCGCCCGGGGTGCTCCACCTGAATGAGGGACACAGCGGCTTTGCTGTCTTTGAAGCGATCCGCAGCCGCATGGATGAGGAGGGGGTGGACTTCTACGCCGCCGCCAGCCAGGTTGCGCGCGAAGTGATCTTCACAACGCACACCCCGGTCCCCGCCGGCCACGATCGATTTCATCCCGACCTGATCGAGGAGCACCTGGGCCCGCTGCGCGATCAGCTTGGGCTCTCCCAGTACGACCTGATGAGCTACGGCCGCGAAAACCCCGGCAACCAGGGCGAGCAGTTCTGCATGACGGTGCTTGGCCTCAAGCTGGCGCGCCGCGTGAATGCGGTTTCGTCGCTGCACGGAGAGGTTTCGCGCGCGATGTGGAAGCCGCTTTATCCCGGCCGCTCTGAAGATGCGATTCCAATCGGCCACATCACCAACGGCGTGCACGTTCCCTCCTGGCTGGCGCCGCAGATGGCTCGGCTCTACGATCGGCATCTCGGCGTGGGCTGGCAGCAGCGCAGCGGCCGCGCCTCCACATGGGAGGCAATCGAGACGGTGGACGACGGCGAGTTGTGGGAGACGCATCTGAGCCTGAAGGCGCAGCTTCTCGACTTTGCCCGGCGCCGCGCGCGCGAGCAGGCGGAACGGCGCTTTGAGTCGCCCGAGTATATTCAATCGCTTAGCAAAGTCTTTTCTCCCGATGCGCTTACCATCGGATTCGCGCGGCGGTTCGCCACCTACAAGCGCGCCAACCTGCTGATGGCGGATATCGAGCGGCTGGCCTCAATGGTCAACGACCCCAAGCGCCCCGTGCAGTTCCTCTTTGCCGGCAAGGCTCACCCCCACGACGAGCCCGGCAAGAAGGTCCTCCAACAGATTGCCCAGTTGATGCGCATCTCCGGCTTTGCCGACAAACTCATCTTCATCGAGAACTACGACATCAATGTCGGCCGGTACCTGGTGCAGGGAGTCGACGTTTGGCTCAACAACCCCCGGCGCCCGCTGGAAGCGTCAGGCACCAGCGGCCAGAAGGTCGTGTTGAACGGAGGTCTCAACCTCTCCGTGCTCGACGGATGGTGGGCGGAAGCCTACGACGGGCTCAACGGCTTTGCCATCGGCAACGGCCGAACTCACTCCAACATGGACGTTCACGACAAGCGCGACGGCGAAGACCTGTACAGAGTCCTTACCGAAGAGTTGATTCCGCTCTTCTACCTGCGGGATCAGGATGGCCTGCCGCGCGGTTGGATCCGGCGCATGAAGCGAACCATTCGCACGCTTGGATGGCGCTTCAACGCCGACCGCATGGTGATGGACTACGTCCAGAAGGGCTACATTCCGGCCGCTGGAGGCACCAGCAGCGAGATGCCGCCTGCATCTTAGACAATCAGGCGGAGGCTCTGCGGGACGGGGTGCGCCGGCAAACATTGTCGCGCAATTGACCTTGTTTTTTCCCCCCAGTCAAAACCCCGTCGATTCGGCGAACCGAACCTGGCCAGGACCCCTTCGCCGGGGCCTATCTAGCAGAATCTTCGGCATTAACTTGAATGAACCGCTTTACCTCGTGCCCATCGCGATGATGATCCCAATTCAGTCCAGTACAACGAACGTAGTACCGGTTGCTCGGCAAGTTGTAGCCAGTAAATCACTTTTGTGATGGACCTAAATTGGATATCGCCGAAAACTGAATAGACGTGGCCTCTCCTCTTGAGGTCTGCGAACAGCCGGGACTATGAGAGCGAGGCGGGAGATCCCACGGATTCCTTCGACGGCAATTGCGCTTCTGGCATTGCTTCTCGGCGCCATGTTCGCATTCCGAATTATGCAATCAAGTGCCCCCGGGGGCGCCTGGGCGGCGCGCCTTGCCGGAATGCGCATCCCCGGATTTGAGATCCTGGTGATCGGCGTTCTGGTCTTAGGGTTGATTTTCCTCAAGACCATCGCGGACTTCCGCCACCAAACAGAGCAAAGCCTGCTGGAGGCGTTCCTTGAGAACATTCCCGACAATGTGTTCTTCAAGGATCGCGAAAGCCGCTTCATTCGCATCAGCAGCGCGATGGCCGCCTACTTCGGGCTCTCCGATCCCTCCCAGGCGGTAAGCAAATCCGACGCCGACATGTTCAGTGCCGAGCATGCGCAGAAGGCCTTGGCCGATGAGCAAGAGATCATGCGCACCGGCCAGCCGGCGGTCGGACGCGAGGAGAAGGAAACCTGGCCGGATGGCCATGAAACCTGGGTGCTCACGACCAAAGTCCCGTTGCTCAACCGTCATGGTCAGATCATCGGGACCATGGGCATCTCTCGCGACATCACCGAGCACAAGCAGGCTGAGGCGCGCATTCGCTACATGGCGCTTCACGATGCTCTGACCGGATTGCCCAATCGCATCCTGCTTCAGGATCGGCTGTCGCAGGCAATCGCCCTCGCTGCGCGGAACCAGAAGCGGGTCGCAGTAATGATGCTGGACCTCGATCGCTTCAAGTACGTGAATGACTCCCTTGGGCACTATGTGGGCGATTGTCTTCTTGAGGCTGTCTCAGTACGCCTGCAGGCATGCCTGCGCGAGAGCGATATTGTGGCGCGCCTGGGGGGCGACGAGTTTGTGGTCGCGTTGCCTTTGGCGGCTTCGGATCAGGACACCGAGCAAGTGGCGCGCAAGATCATGGCTGCCGTTGTTGAGCCCTTTGATATTGAGGGCCATGAGTTGCACATCAACAGCAGCATCGGCATCTGCCACTATCCGATCGATGGCGAGAACCCCGGCGCCTTGCTGCAGGCGGCGGACTCGGCGATGTATGCGGCGAAGGCCAAAGGACGCGGCACATTTTGCTTCTGCACGCCCGGACTCAACGAAGAGGCCAAGCGCCGGCAGAAGCTGGAATTCGATTTGCGCAAGGCGGTAGACCACGAAGGGTTTGTGCTGTATTACCAGCCCCTGGTCTCAACCGATTCCGGCCGGATTACCGGGATGGAGGCTCTGCTGCGGTGGAATCACCCTGAAGAGGGCTTGATCTTCCCCAACCAGTTTATTCCGGTGCTGGAAGAACTCGGATTGATGACGGAGGTCGGCCAGTGGGCCCTTATGACCGCTTGCCGCCAAAACGTCGAGTGGCAACGGGAGGGTCTCGTTCCTATTCGCGTCGCTGTAAATGTTTCCGCGCAGCAATTCCACAGGGGAAACATCGTCAGCACCGTCACTGAAGTCCTTGACAAAACAGGACTTGATCCATGCTGGCTTGAACTCGAGATCACCGAGAGCCTGACCCTGGACGAAACCGACAACACAGTCCGGATCATGCATGACCTGAAGCGGCTCGGCATAAGCCTTTCGCTCGATGACTTTGGCACCGGGTGGTCGTCTCTGGCGTATTTACGCCGGTTCCCGTTGGACCGCATCAAGATCGATCGGTCATTCATGCGCGACGTTGTGTCGCAACCCGCCGCAGAAGCGGTGGTGAGGAGCATCCTGAGCCTGGCTCGGAGCCTGGGAATTGCCTGCGTGGGCGAAGGGGTGGAAACACACCAGCAGCTCGAATATCTTCAGAAGCAACTCTGCTCCGAAATTCAGGGATTCCTGTACAGTCCCGCTTTGCCGGCCGAGGATTGCACCCAGCTGATGCGCGCCGGAAAAGCTTCCTTCCTGATCGCCGCATCGGCACACGCAAAGCGCATCCATGTCGTCGGGCCGGCCACGCTCGCCTCAAATGGGGACGAGGATCCTGTCGTTCTAAGAACAGCAGTTCAATAGGCCCCGGCTCGAGGCTCCCCGATCAGCCGGGGCGGCCTAAATCGGGCACTAATATACTTGGCAAAACGCTAAGGGCGTTTTGACATCTTGCTTATCGTGAGGAACAAAAGAAGCGCGACGACTGCAAGCACGATCAGATGCCATGGTTGAATCGGGATACCCATAGATGATCGCTCCTCTCAGAGCCGGGTAGTGTCCCTGGTCCTAATTGAGCGTCGCTGGCCCATAGCTGGTCGTTTTAGGGGCTGGGTGTACGCTCTGTACGTGCAGGGCAAATCTAGTCGTCAATTCCTTTAGGTTTTGGGGATTTGGACGGAACTCTGCTTCACATAGGGAGCATTTGTAGCAGCCCGAAAATCTCCCGTTGCGATCTTTAGACGCGACAAGGTGAGCGGCCTCTTCCATGCCCCGGTCTACGCCCCTAATTGTGCGTTGCTGGCACTTTCGAGTTATTCGGCTTTATCGGGGCATTTTGTCGAGCAGGTCTCAGTTCCAGCAACTCCTCCACTACATACCCGGCTGTCGTTCCGTCGGAAAACGTCACAATCAGGCCATCGCCGCCGTCTTGCTCAACGCTTGAAATGGTTATTCCGTGATGGGACATGGCCAGAAGCGTATTGCAAGACCAAGCTGCCGACTGAGCTAAATTGCCCACTTCGCACGAAAGCCCCTCGTTGATGGCCGAGAGGCTTTTTCGTGTGCGGACCAAGGGAAACCACTACTGCGATGCGGCAACGCTACGCCGGGGACAGGGCGCTGCAAACCATGTTCCTTAGCTGAATATTATTGCCCTAAACCGCCAGCTCCTCTTCTTCGACTTTGACGCGCCGCAGAAGCTGCACGGGATAGTACGCATTGCGCGTGTATTGCTTCACCATGCGGTTGGTGTTGAAGTAGGAGCCGTTGAAGGCGATAGTGTTGCGCATGAGGCGCGCCCACTGTGCCGGGTCTGCACGGTAAAGTGGAACGACCGCCGTTTCGAGCTTTCGATAGAAAGATGAAGCCTCTTCGGCGTCGTTGGCTCCGTCTTCGATTGCCCAGCCCGTGAAGCCTTCGATGCAACCCTCAATCCACCACCCATCCAGAATCGACAGGCTCGGAACGCCGTTCAGAGCAGCCTTCATGCCGCTGGTTCCACTCGCCTCATAGGGCCGCTTGGGCGTGTTCAGCCAGACATCGACGCCCGCGGTCATCATGGCGCCGAGAGCCCAGTCGTAGTTCTCGAGATAGACAACCTGCAGCAAGCCGCTCGAGAGCCGGGCAGCGTCCTCAACAACCTGTTGGATGAGCTCCTTGCCGGGGTCGTCCTGTGGATGAGCCTTGCCGGCGTAGATAATCTGCAGACCTCCTGCCTTGTTGGCAATCTCTACCAATCGCTCGGGATCGGTGAACAGCAGGGAGGCCCGCTAGTAGGTGGCCACGCGCCGTGCGAAGCCAAGCGTGAGCACATCGTCCTTGAGGATGCGCCCGGTCCGGGTGGTCACTTCGCGCAGCAGAGACCTCTTGGCTTCAGCATGCGCGGCAAGCATCTCGTTTTCCGGCAGATCGATGGCGTTGCGAAGATAGAGATTGTCCCGCCGCCAGGCTGAGAAGTGCGCGTCCAGCAGCTTTTGCACTGGCTCGGAGACCCAGGTTGGCGCATGAACGCCGTTGGTAATGGAATCGATGGCGAACTCGGGGAACATCTGCCGCGATACCTTGGCATGCTGCAGGGCGACGCCGTTTGCGTAGCGCGAAAAACGGAGCGCGAGCAGCGTCATGTTCAGCATGCCGTCGCGGAAGCAGCCCAGCTTCTCCAGCCGTGCTGTTCGATCGCCGCCCAGGATGCGAATGGTCTGCTCGGTCGAGAAGCGGTCGTGCCCGGCGGGCACGGGCGTGTGCGTGGTAAAGACGCAGCGTTGCCGCACCAGTGCGAGGTCTGCCTCGGTGGGCGCGCCAATCGGTCCGCCGCCCATCTGATGCTCAAGCAGAGCCAGTGTCAGCAGCGCGGCATGCCCTTCGTTCATGTGGTAGACGTTGACGCGATGGCCGAGCGCGTTCACCATGCGCACCCCGCCCATGCCGAGGACGATCTCCTGCTGCAGGCGATAGTTGATGTCGCCGCCATACAGGTGATCCGTGAGTCCCCGGTCCCAGCCCGTGTTTCCGTCGAGATCGGTGTCGAGCAGGTAGATGGGCACCACGTGGCCGTAACGGCCGACGAGGTCGTAGCGCCAACAACGCACCTCGACAACCCGGTCCTCGACACTCACTGTGATGCGAGCCGGTTCTTCCGTGCAGAAGTCTGCGGGGTTCCACGGCTGTACTTCTTCCGATTGAACGCCCTGGCTATCGAGGTGCTGCTGGAAGTAGCCCTTGCGATGAGCGAGCGTGAATGCCACCAATGCAACTCCCTGATCGGCAGCGGAACGCAGGGTGTCGCCGGCCAGGACACCCAGGCCGCCCGAATAGGTAGGCATGGCCGGATTGATGGCGATCTCCATCGAGAAGTAGGCGACGACGCCTGCAGTGGGAAATGACTCGTAGGAAAAAGGTTGGGACGAAATCGATTGCTTCACGGAGGTCTCCGGGTCGCATCGAGACGTCGAGGCGACGAAATAGTTATAAGCTTCCTTTGCGCCGGGTGTTCGTGTCCCCCCGGTCATCATCGGCACAAACCTCTCCGATTTTACCAAGGTGTGCCTGTGCAAGGGGGCGAAAGGACTAGCCAAAACTGGGATGGGAATGAACTGCTAAATGGGCATTTCCCCACGATTTGCCCGAAATATGCGCCCTACCCAAAAATGGGGCGTTGGTCTTTCGTCAGATGAGCGCTATCAGGGAGTTTGTGCCCTTGTTCCTGGCGGCTGGAATCACTCCGGGTCACCGCTGTCCAAGGCCTGGTCACTCTAGCTCAGCGCCCGCGCTCCATCCGATGCGTGGCAGATGTGAATCTGCGGAACAATGCCAAACTGCCCCGCATAGAGCGTACCCAGAGCCTGCGCAAAGGCTGGAGCCTGGGACTGCTCCACCAGGTTGATGGTGCAGCCGCCAAAGCCGCCGCCCGTGAGCCGCGCCCCGATGAGGCCGGGAAGGTCCTGGGCCAGCTCCACCATTGCGTCGGCCTCAACGCAGCTGCCTTCAAAATCCTGGCTGTAGCTGGTGTGCGCCTCGGCCATCAGCCGCCCAACCTCGTTCATGTCGCCCTTCTCGAGCGCTGCGGCGAAGGCAACGGTGCGCAGGTTTTCCGTGATCACGTGACGCGCGCGCTTGAGGGACTCGGGGCTCATCTCGTTGCCCCATCGTTCCAGATCGTCCACCGTTGCGTCGCGCAGGAATTTGACGCCCGGCCTGTGACTCGCGATGACGGCGCACGCCGCTTCCACCTCAGCCCGCCGGGTTGGGTAGTCGCCTCCCACCACTGAGTGCTTGACCATGGTGTTCGCAATCACGAGCGCAACATGGGGAGGGATGGGCGCGAGCTTGAAACTGAGGTCTCTGCAGTCGAGCAGCATGGCGTGGTCTTTGCGGCCATTGGCAGAGATGAACTGATCCATGATGCCGCAGCTTGAACCGACAAACTCATTCTCCGCCCGCTGGCAAAGGCGCGCGAGCTGCGGACGGGGATAGGTCGCCTTCAGAATCGAGAGCACTGCCAGGGCCGTTGCAACCTCCAGAGCTGCAGAGCTCGACAGCCCTGAACCCAGAGGCACATCCCCCCAGACACTCAGGCTGAACGCAGGAATTGCATGACCCTCACCGGCGAAAATGGAGACCACGCCGAGCGGATAGTCCGTCCAGTGCTTGCTCGCCGTCAACTGCGGCAGGGCAGAAACGTCGAAGTGGCGCTCTTCGCCGTAGTTCTCAGAGTAGAGAGCGATTTTGCCGTCGGAGCGGGCCGAGATCGCGGCGAGGGTGGCAAAGTCAATGGCCGCGGGCATTACAAAGCCTTCGGCATAGTCGGTGTGCTCGCCGATGAGATTCACGCGGCCCGGAGCCGCAAATACTGCAGGATCTGCGTTAAAGCGCGCCCGGTGCATCGATTGGAGAACCTGATGATTGTGCATGTGTCCTTACGCCTTCAAACTTCTCTTGCTTGAATCTCAACGGTCATTGGCCAGCGGAAGGACTCTCCAGCCGCGAGGATCCGCGACCATGGCCCCGCCAGCGCCAGCGAGTCTACTGGGGCCGTGCAGGGTTCAAGCGCAACGCAGGCCTGTTTCGCGCCCGGACGATCTGGCCAGCCGCCGTAACAGATCCAAAGACCAAGATAAGGCGTGGCGGCAGGATCGAAGCCGACCCTGATGCGGAGTCCAGCGGATGGCCGGTCCAGAATGGCCCAGTTTTCGCCGTTGGAGAGCGGACCTGCGAACAGCTTGTCGCCGATGCCGGAGTCGATCGACTGGGTCAAACTGAGATCGGTTTCGCCGCCTGCAGCCAGTGCGGCGATTGGCCAGGAGACGGTGTCACCCCCCTTGCCAAGGCGGTTGCCGCCTGAGCCTTCAAGGCGGAGGGAGCTGATCGAGCCGGGAAGGACGATGCGGTCCCCTGCTTCAGCCGCAAACAGCGGATGCGCCGCCCAGGACCAGGGAACGTCCTCTTTTCCGGTGTTGGTGACCGCGTAGTTGAGCCGGAGCTCCCAGCCCGCTTCGATCTCAGAAACAGCGAGACTGCGAACAAGTTCAAGAGGCAATGAGAAGCACTCCGCGCGGAGAGTCCCTTCGCTCGCGCCTGCCGACTGCCATTGAACGCGCCAGATGTCTCCGTGATCCGGAATTTCTGCCCTGGTTCCGTCGGCGAGTTGCACCTTGCAGGCCGCGACCGAGGGCAGGCACTCATCCCACCCGCTCGCGTCCGCTTCGTCGAAGGCCATGGTTCGGGTGCGGGACCCGTAGGGAACCAGCGGCGCCTGAAGCAATTCGCGGCCGGCAACGCGGATTGAAGCGATTTTGCCTCCGAGATGAGGGAGAAGCGTGAGGGAAAGGCTGCCCCTCTTCAAGACAACGTTTTCATTTTCAGCCCCGACAGCCAAATGTTGCACCATCACCTTATACCTCTATTGTTTCCCTGCCTGCGGCCACCAGCCGTTCCCAGATCTCGTTCAGCCACTTCTCGTGTTCCGGCTTCATCAATACCGAACGAAGACAACGGACCGAACCGTCCTTCATTTCGCTGGGGCGATGGGACTTCTCCAGCGATGGCGCTGGTTCAAACCATCTCAGCGGCAATTGTACAAGCGCAAGATGCAAATCCCTCTTGCTGCAGGCCAAAAAGGTGTTCTGGGCGAGCTCGGATGCCGTGTCCGGGTCGTCCGACCGCATCTTCCAGACCACAATATCAAGTTCCGGGCCGCCCGCCGCCATGGCTTCGAATTGCGCATCGTGGCGCAAGCGCCTGTCGAGCTCCAGCGCCGCACGCCGGCCCTTGGCGAGACCTTGGGCAAACTCTCCCCCCCGCTCAAGCGGCAACAGCCTCTGCGTGGCCCATAGGGCCACCGCCGCTGCACCGGCGCGAGAACACTCGAGGGTGATCTCCCCTAGGTGTAATTTGCTTGAAGTGAAGTAGGTATACGGCGAGTCGTGCTTGTAAAACCTCCCCACCGCCGGGTCGCGGAAGAGCACGCACCCGCACCCGTAGGGCTGCAACCCATGCTTGTGTGGATCGATCACGATGGAGTCGGCTTTGCCCGTTGCCAGGTAAGCCTGCCGCGCCGGCTCGTCAAGATCATCGGCGATGAGGCCGAAGTATCCGCCGTAGGCCGCATCCACGTGCACCCGGAACCCATATCGCTCCCTGAGGGCGAGAATCTCCACGAGCGGGTCCACGGCCCCGATCGCCGTGGTGCCCAGGGTGACGACAACCGTGCCGACGTTTCCCTGACGGAGCTCTGCCTCCAGCGCCCCAAGGTTCATCCGCCCTCGGTTGTCTGGATCAACTTCTTTGAATTCCATCTTAAGCACCGCCGAGATCCGGCTATGAGTAAAATGGGCCTGCTTCGAGCCCAGAATCCTCTTTCCGGGCGCCATCTGCCCCGCTACCCACAGTGCCTCCAGGTTGGCCATGGTCCCGCTTGAGGTGAGATGACCGAGGAACTCGCTGGCCTTCCAGCCGAACATGGCGGCGATGCCGGCCACCGCCTCGAGTTCCATCTCCGAACTTGCCCGCCCGCCATCGCTGGAATGGTTGTTCGGGTTCACTTTCATGGCCAGCGCATAAGCCGCCCGGGCCACCGGATGGGGTGGTTTGAGCATCTGCCCGGCGTACAAAGGGTGGAAATAGGGATAGTTGTCGCCGAGGCGGTGGGCAACGTCGTCAAGAACCCGGGCCATCGCCTCTTCTGAGCAGCCGGCGACCTGGTCGTAGCCCGGCAGGCGGGCAAACTCCGCTTCGAGAACCTCGGTGGCGCGGCCAAGCAGGCTGGGTACGGGATCTTGGGACATGGAGGCCTTTACAGCGGATTCAATGGCTGGTCGGGTTCTCATCCACGATAAACCACTGGGTTCAGGGCAATTTGCGGGCGAGTTGCCCGTTTTGCACAGTATCCCAGTTCCCCGCCCAGAAGCGAGACCTGGATTACCCAGTCAAGCCAACTGATTCGATGGCACAAGAGATTTCGCGATCCAAGGATGGAAGCTGTCAGTTAAATCGCCTCGAATTGGTGAGGACCAGAGCCCCGCCGAACCAGCAATGACTCAGTTTTGCCTGCGCGTATTTTTTCGTCTATGATATTGATGTTCGCCGGGTGCTCGGGCAAGACCAAGAGCGAACTCCCTTCCACGTCAGCCGTCTAACGCTGAGCGCTTGATCCTCTTTATTGGCTTTCACGCCGCATCAAATATAAAGCGCGCTAGGCACCAGTCGAGCAATGGCGCCCCGGCTCGATCTGCCGGCGGGACTGCCCCTCTTCATTTTTTTTAACGAGCTGCCAAACGGCGGCTTGAGGTTCATTGCATGGCCAACACCTCATCGAGTGTGCCAGCACAATTCCGGAATCACGCCAAGGTCACCTGGCGATCCAAGTTCCGGCAAGTCGGAATTCTCCTTGGAGAAAACGGCGCTGCCTGGACCTCGATGTTCCTCGGCTACTGCGCCTCACAGGCAACTGCGGACAAGCTGAACGCATGGCTGGAACGATCGCGCAAGCCAGAGGGCTATTTGGGACTCCTGGGATTGGCAGCAGCAGGGTGAAGAATGGACCACTTCGCCGGAATGGACGAAGTCGATTGTCCAGAATTTCATCAGTCGTCTCATCCCGAATGAATCGCAAGTGCTCGAGATTGGGCCTGGGGCCGGCCGTTGGACTCAATACCTGATTCCCCTGTCGAGCAGGTTGCATCTCGTTGACCTCAGTAGGAGTTCCATTGAACAGTGCAGGGCGCGATTCGGCGATGATTCCCGGATCGAGTTCCACGTCAACAATGGCAGCGACCTGGCCGCTATCCTGGATGCTTCCATCGACGCGATCTGGTCCTTCGATTGCTTTGTCCACATCGACCCGCAGGCGGCCAGGATGTACGTCAACGAATGCGCTCGAGTTTTGTCGAGCGGAGGGATCGCAATCATTCATCACGGGTCGACGGGCAAGATGGCAGGCTGGAGAAGCCATTTGGCGAAAGAACAGATGTTGGGATTCATCCGGGGTTCCGGGATGGCGGTTCTCGAGAGCGTCGATTCCTGGTGGATGGACGGGGAGCAGTTCAATGCCGGATACGGAGATTCGGTAACCGTGTTTCAAAAAACCAAATGACCCTGGCGTGCTGATCGGTCAGGATTAGTCCCTTTTCCCCCTCTTTTGGGCTATGTGCCGGACGGATCGAGATTTTTGCGCTCTTTTATCCACAGCGATGGTACACTAGTGTCAGCGTTAGAACCGAACCGGGCGTTGAGCAGCACTCGCCCAACCAAGCTAGATTCTGCCAGTGGTCGCTCCGATTCATCCAGCGCAATTCAAAGATCAGGAAATACGAGCAAAATGGAACAAGGTACTGTGAAGTGGTTTAATGACGCGA
>CAYWSR010000018.1:0-37332 GCA_964460385.1 uncultured Occallatibacter sp.
GAAGACTCGGAGAAGATCATCGAGGCGCTGGAAGGCGCGGACATGGTGTTTGTGACGGCCGGCCTGGGCGGCGGCACGGGCACGGGCGCGGCTCCGGTGATTGCGTCGCTGGCGAGCGAGATGGGCATTTTGACGGTTGCGGTGATCACGCGGCCGTTTGCCTTCGAAGGCAAGCGGCGGCTGCAGCAGGCGGAGCGCGGCATGAGGGAGCTGATCGACGGCGTGGACACGATGATTGTGATCCCCAACGAGAAGCTGCTGGTGGTGGCCAAGGACGCAGGCTTCTTTGAGAGCTTCCGCATTGCCGACGATGTGCTGCGCCAGGGCGTGCAGGGCATCAGCGACATCATTACGATTCCGGGCATCATCAACCGCGACTTTGCCGACGTGAAGACGACGATGGCCGGCATGGGCCACGCGGTGATGGGCACGGCGGTGCGCTCGGGCGCAAACCGCGCGATTGAGGCGGCGCAGGCGGCGATGGCGTCGCCGCTGCTTGAGGCGGGAGCGATCGACGGAGCGCGGGGAATTCTGATCAACATTACCGGCTCAAGCTCGCTGAAGCTCTCCGAGGTGAACGAGGCGTCGTCGCTGATCCAGGCGGCCGCGCACGAAGACGCGAACATTATCTTCGGCGCGGTGCAGGACGAACGGATGGGCGACGAGGTGAAGATCACGGTGATCGCGACGGGCTTCCGCGACCAGATGCCGGAGCGTCGCGCGCGGATGCTGACGGTGGAAGAGGCACCGCTGATTTCGGTGCCGGTGATGTCGCTGGACAGCTGGATGCACGAGACCGGGCCGTCGGTGGAGGCAGCCACGGCTCGATTCCTGAGCCAGGTAGAAGAGGAAGAGAAGGCGGCTGAGCTTGTGAAGGAGCCTATACCCATTCGGGCCGAGGCAGCGGGTACGGCAGCGCGTGCCGGCCTGGCGGAAGATCCGTTCTTCACATCGCAGGAGCCTCTGGTCGCCGAGACCCTGATTTCCGGGACTGTATTTGCCGAAAAGGAGGCTGCGAGTGCGCTGGTGGAGCATGAGCCGGTGTTTGCGGCGATGATGAACGGCAGAAACGGCAATGGATTTCACGACATAGAGCTTGAGCCCGAGCAAGAGGCCGAGCTTGAGCCGGAGCATGAGCTGCCGAGGCCGAAATTTGCCGAGCTGGCCGAAGAGCCGGCCTACACGCTGCTGCCCAAGGAGTACGCGGCCGGGGGATTCGGGAACGGTTCGCATGCGGCGGTGGCCATGGAGGAGCGCGCAGGGCAGCCGGCAACACTGTTCCCAAAGCCGGAAGAGGATGAGCAGCGCGACCTGGATGTTCCGGCGTTCATGCGGAGGCTGCAGTTCTAAAGCGGTTCGCCCAATCTGGCCGGCTGAGTGCTGCAGTTGCTTTGCATTCGGTGAGCGGCGCTGTATAGTGCAATTAAGCTCACGCAAAGTCAAGTCCCCTGCAAGTTGTATGGGCAAGTTGTATAGCAGGGCCGTTGTGCTTTGGGTAATTTGAAGAAATACAACAGGCGGCTGCCGAGATGCCGCATCAAGACCGGTGGAGAGGGATCGCTGAGACGAAACGGGTTAGAAGGTCTTAGGGGCCCGGATTGACGGAAGACTGGAAACCGGCCGATTTGAAGATAGATGTATTGGCAAGGTACAGCGTTCGCAAGGTAAGTTGCAGAGTTCACAGTTGCGAGGGAATGGCTGGATGAGGGATTGGCGGGTTTGGGTTCTGGGAGTCGCGCTTGCGGGGTTTGGGTGGTCGAATGCCGGCGCGGCCGGGCTCGACGTCCAGCATCCGCTGCATCACGCGCGTACCAGTGAATCTCACCTGACCGAGGCCCGTACTGGCAGTGCGCATCGTGCGAGTTCAGTGAGCGCGAGCCGGACAACCAACGGCGCCGCGGCCAAGAACGTTGCCGGCAGGACGGCTTCTGGCCACACCGCAACGACACACACCAGAGCACGCGTAGCCGCCGCGAGTGCGGCAGCTGTTGCAGGCGCCAGTAGCGTGCACGGAACGGCCCGACGCGCAGCATTGACCAAGCGGCATCGCTATTACGAGCGATTCACAGCGAGTTCGTTTGCCAAGGGCGACATCTTTGCCGATGACGTGACGGCCGGCGAGGATCCGGTGGTGCGCCAGGCTGCGATCGATGCGCTGGGCGACATGAACGGGACGGCCGTGGTGATCGATCCCTCGAATGGGCGCATTCTGGCGATGGTGAACCAGAAGCTGGCGCTTTCGCCGGGAGCCGAGCCCTGCTCGACGATCAAGATCACCGTGGCGATGGCCGCGCTGAGCGAGGGGCTGGTGACGGCCGATACTCCGGTGCGGCTCGACGGCTTCCACATGAACATGACCCAGGCGCTGGCCAAGAGCAACAACCTCTATTTTGAGGAGCTGGGCCGCGAGTTGGGCTTTGAACGGATCCGGCACTACGCGAACCAGTTCGGACTGGGTGAGCTGGCGGGATATAACATTCCGGGCGAGCAACTGGGAGTTTATCCGGACGAGGAACTGCCGGCCGCAGAGGGCGGCGTGGGCCGGATGTGCAGCTTTGGACAGGGGGTTTCGTTGACGCCGCTGCAGCTGGGCGCATACGTTGCCGCCCTGGCCAACGGCGGAACGCTTTATTATCTGCAACACCCGACGACGATGGCCGAAGGGCTTGAGTTTGCGCCGAAGGTGAAGCGGGCACTGGACATCGCGAGCTACCTTCCCGAGATTGAGCCAGGTATGGCGGGCGCGGTCGCGTTTGGCACGGCGCGAAGACTGCACGCAGAGTTCAGCCAGTTGCCCGTGTTTGGCAAAACCGGCACGTGTTCGGACAAGGGCACGCGGTTTGGCTGGTTTGCATCGTTCTCGCAGGCGCCGCAGGGCGGGGGGCTGGTGACGGTCTTCTTTCTGGAGGGCGGACGGCCCACATTTGGGCCGCGCGCAGCGGAGCTGACCGGGGCCTTCTACAAGAACCTGTGGGATCGCAACTACTTTGCGGGCAAGGGCGGCCAGGACGCGGCGTTTGCGCACCCGGTGTTCGAGTCGGGCAAGACAGACATGACGCAGTAGGGTACAGCGGTTGAGCGCCAGAAGCCGCCCGCGGGCGGCTTTTCTGCTTTTGGGGCAGGATTTCTCTTCGCTGAAACGAATTGAGGTTCTGGAACATCCAACGAAAAAGCCGCCGGTGCAGAGGCGCAATGTGGTCATCGATCGAGCGGACAAATCTTCCCCATTTTCGTAACCGTTCTAGAAACACAGGGATAGGAACTCCCGGACATGGAACTCTAATGGAACTGCCAATACACATACTGATGGTCTATGGGTACCTGCTGCTGGCGGGCTGGGTGCTGGCGGAGCAACTGGGCCTGCCACTGCCGGCCATGCCGGTGCTGCTGGCGGCGGGGGCGCTCTCGGCCGAGAACGAGCTGAACTTCGGACTGGCGTTCCTGGTGAGCCTGGCGGCGGCGCTGGCGGCGGACTCTATCTGGTTTTGGGTGGGGCGCCGCTATGGGCACCATGTCCTGCGGCTGCTGTGCAAACTGAGCCTGGAGCCGACGATCTGCGTGCGCAAGACGCAGGACTCGTTTGGGCGGCGACGCGAGCTGACGCTGGTAATCGCCAAGTTTGTGCCGGGGCTGGCTACGCTGGCGCCGCCGGTGGCGGGCGAAAACGGCATGGGTTTCGGGCGGTTTCTGTTGTTTGATTCGATCGGAGCGTCGCTGTGGCTGCTGGCTTTGCTCGGCGTAGGACGCTTCTTCGGCGACCTGCTCAAGCGCGACCCCACCCTTCTGAATTGGGTGGGCCGTTTCTCCGGCGCGTTGCTGGTGCTGGGAATCGTCGCGTTTTTCCTGGTTCGGCTCTATCGGCGGCGCGCGTTCATGAAAGAGCTGGTGCAGTCGCGCGTTGAACCCGAGGACCTGAAGGTCCAACTGGATGCGGGTGAGCTGGTCTACATCGTCGATCTGCGGCATCCTCTTGAGCTTTTGCCCGATCCTTTCACGCTGCCGGGCGCCGTGCATTTTTCACCGGATGGGCTGGCGGAGCGGCACGCGGAGATTCCGCGCGATCGCGACATTGTGCTCTTCTGCACCTGCCCGAGCGAGGCTACGGCCGCCAAGACCGCGATGACGCTCTACAGGCTGGGGATTGAGCGGGTGAGGCCTTTGCGCGGCGGATACGACGAGTGGAAGCGGCTGGGGTTCCCGCTGGAGGCGGCGAAGCTGCCAAAGTTGCCGCTGGTACCCGCGCACACGATCTAAGGTCGAGGGTCGAGAGCGACAGATTCCAAATAGCCTGTATGGCCTTACGCTCGCTGCCGGTGCTTCTCTACATACTCGCGCAAGGCGGAGTTCATGCGTGTCTGGTAGCCCTGGCCCTGGCGTCGAAACCACTCAAGAACGTCGGCATCCACGCGCAGCGACATGGGTCGTTTGATTGGCCGGAACAGAGCGCCGCGCGCCGCTTTACTCCAATCGGAAATCGGCGGCATTTCGCTGGTGTCGATCTCGCCGTCTGGGATTCGAGCCAGTGCATCAAGCTCAGACTTGAGCTTCGCGGTGAGCGGTTCGGGGTTACCTCTCTTCATAGTCGCGCTTTTCATGTGTTGTCGCCTTTCTTGCGCTTATGATTCTGCCAATGCCATCTTCATCTGGCCATGTGTGGACCACGTAGAGAACTACGATTCCATCGGTTGTCGGAGACCCGAGAGTTCGCCATCTCTCTTCGTCGGGAAATGGGTCAGGGACCGAGACATTGCATGGATCGCCGAGTGCGCGCTCAGCGAGATCAAAGCTCACTTTGTGCTTGGCAAGATTACTTGCGGCCTTTGCCGGGTCCCACGTCCAGTGCATCGGAACTCCGTATATACGATACTGTATATACATGAGACGATCTTGTCAATAACTGAGAGGTCTCGAGTCGATGCCGGGAGGCAATGCTACACGGCTTAGTATGGGAGTGAAGAACTATCACGGCAGGAGTGAGATTTGGCTTACGACGATCTGCGCGATTGGATTAAGACGCTGGAAAAAGCCGGTGAGCTGAAGCGAATTAAGGAAGAGGTTTCGCCGGAGCTCGAAATCACGGAGATCACCGACCGCGTGAGCAAGATTGGCGCGGGGGGAAAGCCGAAGAAGCAGGCCGGAAAAAATGCGCACAATTATGCGCCGGGCGGGCCAGCGCTGCTTTTTGAAAACATCAAGGGCCATCCGGGGCACAAGGTGCTTATCAATCAGTTCGGCAGCGAGCGGCGCATGGCGATGGCGCTCGGCGTGGAGCGGCTGGACGAGATTGCCGAGCGCATCAAGGGGCTGATGAACGTGAAGGCTCCGGAAGGACTGTTCGACAAGCTGAAGATGCTGCCGCAACTTGGCGCGCTGACGGCAGCGTTCCCCAAGACCGTTTCGGCGAAGGACGCACCATGCAAAGAAGTGATACTGCGCGAAGGCTTCGACCTGAATCAGTTTCCAATCCTCAAGTGCTGGCCGCACGACGGCGGGCGGTTTATCACACTGCCGTGCGTGCACACGCGCGATCCGAAGTCGGGCAAGCGAAACATCGGGATGTATCGCATGCAGGTGTACGACGGGCAGACCACGGGGATGCACTGGCAGCGGCAGAAGGTGGCTGCGGAGCACTTTCGAAACGCAATTCGCAATGCGGCTGCGGAGACCGCGAAAGCTGACGGGACGATGAGTGAAGCGGTGGCGCGTGTGGCGTCGATGGCGGAGAGTGCAGGTGGGGCGGTTGCGATTCCGGATGGGCCGATCGGCGGGCTGCCGCAGGTAACGCTGGGAAATCTGAAGGGCTCGCGGCTGGAGGTTGCGGTAGCGATCGGGACGGATCCAGCGTTGACATTTTCAGCGATTGTTCCTGCGCCGCCCGAGGTTGAGGAGCTGATGATTGCGGGCTTTCTGCGCGGAAAGAGCGTGGAGATCGTGAAGTGCGAGACGGTGGACCTAGAAGTGCCGGCAAGCGCGGAGATCGTGTTGGAGGGCTACGTGGAGCTGGGCGAGCTGCGCAGCGAGGGGCCCTTCGGTGACCACACGGGCTTTTATACGCTGACGGATGAATACCCGGTGTTTCATCTGACCTGTATTACACATCGCAAGGACCCGATCTACGCGGCGACCATTGTGGGCAAGCCGCCCATGGAGGATGCATGGATGGGGAAGGCGGTGGAGCGGACCTTTTTGCCGGCGATGAAGATGACGATTCCGGAGATTGTCGACGTGCATCTGCCGGTGGAGGGCGTCTTCCACAACCTGATGCTGGTGTCGATCCGCAAGAGCTACCCGGGGCAGGCGCGCAAGGTGATGAACGCGATCTGGTCGCTGGGCCAGGCGATGTTTACCAAGTGCATTGTGGTGGTGGACGAAGACTGCGATGTGCAGGACGTGAGCGAGGTGGTGCTGCGGGTTACGAACAACATCGACCCGGAGCGCGACATCCAATTCACGATGGGCCCGGTGGACTCGCTGGATCATGCATCGCGGCTGCCCAACTACGGATCGAAGATGGGGATCGACGCGACGCGGAAGTGGAAGGCTGAAGGCTTTGAGCGGCCGTGGCCGGCGATGATCGAGATGGACCAGGCGACGAAGGCCAGGGTGGATGCGGTCTGGGCCAAGCTTGGAATATAGCCGGGAACCGCAACGTGCTGTATGCTTTCCGATAGAAGGCTTGCATGATTCTGCACGATTTGTTCGACTGGTCGAACGCCGGGGTGGGAGTTTCAGGGTTGGTGCTTACGGTCGGGGCAATTTGGCAGGCAACCGGAGCCAAGAAGGCGGCAACTGAGGCCAGGCAGGCAGTCTATCGACGAAATGCAGCCGATGCAATGGTAGAGATCGTGCGCATCGCGGAACAGCTAAACACTTCTGTTTTGTACGAGCGCCCAGTCGAAGCGAGTATTCAATTGCGCGAGTTGGTCTTTCGGATTCCGAACGACCGCGAATAGTTCGCGCACCTTCTTGCATCGGATGCCGATAAACTGAGAAATGTGGAGTTAAGCTGCAACCGTTGGGCCGATTTCCTGATCCAGGGTGAATTCCCCTTGAGTGCGGCGGAAAAGCAGTATCTGTTCAAAAAGACGTTTGCCACGGTTCAAGAATTGAGTGCAATGCATGGACGTCTTCGCAGAATGCTCGATAGGGAGGAAAAATGAACGCGAGAATCGATCAATTGGCGCAAGAGCTTTTGGCCAAGACTCGTGCGCAAAAGCTCTACTGGCGGATCATGGCCAATCCCCTAGGCCGGGATGAGTTCTCCGTTGATTTGGAAAAGGAATATAGCTTCCACATTTGGCTCGCGGTCTCCGGGGATAACCGCGCGATCACGCTTCAGATGTGGAAGGATGGACGTCCTGTACTGGAGTCCTTTGCGAACAATTGGCCTGCTCTATCGAATGGGGAAATCGACCAGGGGCGAGTGAGGAGATTTCGCGCTTATAGCGATTTGTTCGATGCTGTTCGCGAGAGCGTGTACGGCGGCGACGAGACCATTGGCGAAGTTGAACAACTGCTTAGGAAAATTGGTTGAAGGCTGGAAATTGCGCAATTAACCTCCTGTTTTTGCTGATCGCGTCATCTACGTATGCGCAGCAGGATCCGTTTCGGTGGACGGATTTTCACGCGGCGAAGGACCAGGACATTGTGGCCTGGGTAACGCGTTCGCTGCTGCTGGAAGACTGGACGGCGATCCGCGAGATCGGCGTGCAATATGATGCGGCGCTGGTGGTGACGACCAAGCGAGCTCGGCCCGACTCCCCGCCAACCGCGGATACCTTCACCATTTGGACGGTATCGCTGACCTCGCACGATCATGCGCCGTTGATCACGGGCGTGAATCTGCGCTGGCTGGACTTTATGCGGTTCAGTGAGAACGGCGCGGACCCAGCGGCTCTCTACGACAGCTGCCGCGAATGCGCCGTGGAGACGTACTTCACGGCGTTCCACTACGGGTCGCGGAACCATGCGTGGTCGGCGCGGTGGATGCGCAACGGGCAGGCCGTGCCGGTGTGGAGCACGAATACGCCGACGGGCGTGGTGTGGACGCAGGCATACGCGGGACTGGCCGAGCCCGATGGGCGCGCGCTGGTGGGGACGTGGAACCGGTTCGACTACGGACCGCAAAAGCCGGTGGATGATTTTCTGTTTGTTTATGACGTTGACCCGAACAGCGGCCTGGAGCGGACGCGACGGCTGACCGGGCCAGAGGCCGTGGCGCTTAGGCTGCGGGTGTGCCGCGTGCAGGATGTGTTGCCCGGCGTGGCGCGGGGACAGGACGGGCCGCTGTGCCAGACGGTGATTCCGAAGGCAGAACGAAAGCCTGTGACCACGCCGCCGGCAAACGCGCAAGGGCGGTCGACGCCGCCGGGGACGAAGAAGCGGAATTGATCGGGCCGCGATGAGTGGCGTTGCGTCCCACCCTAGCCGCAAAAACAAGGACGCGGCGAGGGTGGGGCACCCGGCACAACTGATCCGGCTGAGATTATTCTGCTGATTTGACTTTGATTGCGGACAGGTTGCGCACCCAGCGGGCGGGGCGCTTTTCGCCATCGAGTACCAGCTTGAAGACGCCGTCGTCGCCGAGCGGCTTGCCGTCCATGGAGTCTGCGACGATCACGGTTCCTGAGTGAATGTCGGGGTTGACCTCTGCGACGGCGAAGACCGCGCCGTAGCCATCGGCGCCTTCGGCTACGAGGTAAAGGCGAAGCTCTTTGCCGTGGGGCTTGTCGGGGACGCCGAGGGACTTGAGCAGGGCCATCACCGGGACGCCCGAGTAGGTCTGATTGGCCTTGGCATGCTCATTGAAGGCCGTAAGCGAGACGTGGGGCAGCTTGGCGAGCGCTTCCGGTGACCATGTGGCAGTCTTGTCGCCGTAAATGAGCGTGAGCGCGGTGCTGCGGACGGCAGGCTTGTTCATGTTCATGCCGTGCATGGTGTCTTTGCCGTGCGCGTCAGTGGCCGGACCCTTGGGGGTGTCCTGCGCGAGCGCGATTGCTGCGCAAATTGCGAATATTGCAGCGCACATCGTGATCCTGATCATAAGGCCCTCCCGGGATTCATCGTATACTGGCGGCATGTCAGTCGTGGGGAACATCGCTGCTATCGCCAAGGGCATGAGCATCACCTTCAGAGAGATGCTGGAGCCTTCGCAGGTTGAAAACTACCCGGACGGGCCGGGTCCCCTGCGCGGTGCGGTGTTTGAGCAGCGATTTCGCGGCGCGCACGTGTTGCAGCGGGACGAAAACGGGCTGGAGAAGTGCGTGGCCTGCTTTCTGTGCGCGGCAGCGTGCCCGGCGAATTGCATTTACATTGAAGCCGACGAGAACACGGCGGAGAAGCGCATCTCCTCTTCGGAGCGCTATGCGAAGGTCTACAACATCGACTACAACCGCTGCATCTTCTGCGGATACTGCGTGGAGGCCTGCCCCACCGATGCGATCACGCACGGGCACGGGTTTGAGCTGGCGACGCTGAACGCGACCAACCTGGTGATGCGCAAGGAAGACATGCTGCTGCCGGTGAGCGCGCTGACGGCGGCGAAGTAAGAGCGCCGGTTTTCTGGGCGGCTCACTTTTCTGTGTTGGGTTCGCGCGCGGGCCCGTTCGGATCATTCCGTGGTACGCTCTTTTCAACGATGAGGGTTTTCCACAAATTCGTTGCGGTGGCCGTGATTGGGGTGCTTGCCGGATTCCCGGCGTTAGCCCGGGTGACGTGCGCGATGGCGATGCCGGCAAAGGCACCATGCACACATCACTGTCATAGAACGATGGCAGCGAAGGCCATGGGCTGCGCGATGCCGTTCCAGGCCGGCCGCACTGGCTGCGACGAGAATTGCTGCCAAAACGGCATGCAGCAGGGCGTTGTCCAGACAGATGTGAAACCCAAAGCCGTGAAGGCTGAACTGGTGGCGATTCTGCATGCGGCAGCGGCGAACGAGGGCAGGGTTTTCGCCAATATGCCGGTGGCTGGAAGAGTGGATACGGGCCCTCCCCGCTACATCCTCTTCCAGGTTTTTCGGATTTAGAGATCTCCTGACGTTGAAGCAAACGATGCAGCTGCGGGGGAGTTGATGAACCCGTCAGCGAAGTTTGTGAACTGCATTTCCAACGTCAAAAGGAGATTCAAATGAAGCGTACAATCGCGTTTCTTTCGCTTGTTCTGGTATTCAGTGCAATGGCATCCAGCCAAACCAGGCAGTTGAAGGCCGCATGCTGCGGCTCGTGCTGTGGAGGCGACTGCGGGAAGACCTGCTGCCAGAACGGGTGCTCAGGCGCATGCTGCAAGGGCAAATAAGCCAACAACCGGGGGCCCGGACGACAAGTTCGTGCGGGCCCACCGCCTTCTTTGCCGGCCGGTCTCGCCCGGCTCTCTCCCAACTGCTCCTTCTGCAACCCGGCGCCGGTCCACGCACGAGATTCCCCATTCCGGCATGCAAAACGTCGTTCACTGGGTTTGAATCCTTGTTCAATTGACAGTCATATATCCTTGAGGGAGGGGCACTTCGTGCAGAGGGCCCTTGGTCAATTGCTACTCAGGAAAAAGATGACTCAAACCGCCGAACAAGCGCTCAGGAAGCTTCTCGAGACCCGCATCGCCATCATTGACGGCGCGATGGGCACGACCATCCGCTCCTATGGCATGACGGAGGCGGACATCCGCGGGGAGCGGTTCAAGGGCGCGAAGAAGGACCTGCTGAACAACGGGGATCTTTTCTCGCTGACGCAGCCAACGATGATTCGCGACATTCATCGGCGGTTTCTTGAAGCCGGGGCCGACATTATCGAGACAAATACTTTTGGCGCGACGAGCATTGCGCAGAGCGAGTTTTTTGTGGAGGATCCGCGCGAGCACGGGGGGCGGAAGGATCCGGAGTTTTATCAGAAGATCATCGAGGACAAGTTTCTCAACGACCTGGCTTGGGAGATCAACGAGCAGTCGGCGCGGCAGTGCCGGGCGGAGGCCGATCGCGCGACGCGGGAGACGGGGCGACAGCGATTTGTGGCCGGGGCGCTGGGGCCGCTGACGGTGTCGCTTTCGAACTCGCCCGACGCGGACGATCCGGGGTTTCGCGTGGTCACGTTTGACCAGGTGAAGGCCGCATACAAGCATCAGGCGCGCGCGCTGATCGCAGGCGGTGTGGACACGCTGCTGGTGGAGACGATCTTCGACGCATTGAACGCGAAGGCGGCGCAGGTGGCGATTCGCGAGGTATTCGACGAGGATGGGCTGACGGCGCAGGGCAGAGAATTGCCGGTGATGATCTCGGCGGCGGTGGGCCGGGGCGGGGAGACAATGATCTCCGCGCAGACGGTGGAGGCTTTCTGGATTGCGGTGGAACACGTGAAGCCGCTGTCGGTGGGGCTGAATTGCTCGCTTGGGCCCGACCTGATGTTTCCGTTCCTGAGCGACCTGGCGGCGAAGGCAAACGTGGCTGTGTCGGCGTATCCGAATGCGGGACTGCCAAATCCGCTTGCGCCGACGGGATTTGACCTGGGGCCTGAGGACATGGCGCGGTACTTGAAGGAGTTTGCGCAGGCTGGCCTGATCAACATTGCGGGCGGCTGCTGCGGCAACACGCCGGATCATATTGCGGCGATCGCCAAGGCCCTGGAAGGATTGCCGCCGAGAAAGCTGCCTGCGGCAGAGGCCGTCGATGTGGAAGCGAGTGAGGTGGGAGCGTGAGCGCGGGGCTCAGCAGGGGCCTGGGTGAGACTCCGGCATCGCGCGCAGAGACGCGGCCGTTGCGGCTCTCCGGCTCGCAGCCGTTTACGCAGCAGCCCGGCATCTTCATGCTGATCGGCGAGCGGACCAACGTGGCCGGGTCGCCGAAGTTCGCAAGGCTGGTGAAGGAAGGGAAATTCGAAGAAGCGGTGAGCGTCGCTCGGCAGCAGGTGGAGAACGGGGCCAACGTTCTGGACATCTGCATGGACGAGGGGATGATCGATGGCGTGGCGGCAATGAGCCGCTACCTGCAACTGCTGGGGACGGAGCCGGAGGTAGCCAAGGTCCCGTTCATGGTCGACTCGTCGAAGTGGGAGGTGATTGAGGCGGGGCTGAAGTGCCTGCAGGGCAAGGGGATCGTGAATTCGATCTCGCTGAAGGAGGGCGAGGAGAAGCTCAAGAGCCATGCGGCCACTGTGCTGAAGTACGGCGCGGCGGCCGTGGTGATGGCGTTTGATGAGCAAGGGCAGGCCGCGAGCTACGAAGAGAAGATACGGATCTGCGAGCGGGCGTATCGGATTCTGGTGGATGAAGTGGGATTTCCGGCCGAAGACATCATCTTCGATCCGAATATCCTTACCGTGGCCACGGGGATGGAGGAGCACAACAACTACGCCGTGGACTTTATTAATGCCACGCGGTGGATCAAGGCGAATCTTCCTCATGCCAAGGTAAGCGGCGGCGTGTCGAACATCTCGTTCAGCTTTCGCGGCAACAATCAGGTGCGCGAGGCAATGCACTCGGCGTTTTTGTACCACGCGATCGCCGCGGGCATGGACATGGGCATTGTGAACGCCGGGATGCTCGAGGTGTATGAAGAGATCGAACCGGAGCTGAAGACGCTGGTAGAGGATGTGCTGCTGAACCGGCGGCCTGACGCAACGGAGCGGCTGGTGGAGTTTGGCGAGAAGCTGAAGGGCGCGGGGACTGCGGCGGCGGAGAAGAAGGCCGAGGAGTGGCGCGGCGGGACGGTGGAGGAGCGGCTATCGCACGCGCTGGTGAAGGGGATCGATGCTTTCATCGAGCCTGACACCGAAGAGGCGCGGCTGCAACTAGGCCGGCCGCTGGCGGTGATCGAAGGGCCGCTGATGGCGGGCATGAGCGTGGTGGGCGATCTGTTTGGCGCGGGCAAAATGTTTCTGCCGCAGGTGGTGAAGAGTGCGCGCGTGATGAAGAAGGCCGTTGCCTATTTGACTCCGTTTATGGAGGCCGAGAAAGCACAAATGGCGGCGGCGGGCGAGGTGGTGCGCGTGCAGGGCAAGATCGTGCTGGCGACGGTGAAGGGCGACGTGCACGACATTGGCAAGAACATCGTGGGCGTGGTGCTGGCCTGCAACAACTACGAGGTCATCGACCTGGGCGTGATGGTGCCGTGCGAGAGGATCCTGGAGCGCGCACGAGAAGAGAAGGCCGATCTGATCGGGTTGAGCGGGCTGATTACGCCGTCACTCGACGAGATGGTGCACGTGGCACGTGAGATGGAGCGACAAGGCTTCAAGCTGCCGCTGCTGATTGGCGGCGCAACGACGAGCCGCGCACATACGGCGATCAAGATTGCGCCGCACTACAGCGCGCCGGTGGTGCATGTGCTGGACGCGAGCCGCGCCGTGCCGGTGACGACGAGTCTGCTGAGCGAGGATGGCAAGGATGCGTTCGTGGAGAAGCATCGGGCGGAGTCGGAGGCGCTGCGCAAGGCGCACGCGGCGCCAAAGCAGGAGTTGGCGCCGATTGAGGCAGCGCGGGCGCGACGGACGCCTATTGAGTGGCGGGCTGAAGACCTGGCGGTGCCGGAGTTTAACGGGGTTCGGGCGCTTGACGACTTCCCTATCGCCGATCTGCGCGAGCTGATCGACTGGACGCCGTTCTTTCACACGTGGGGGCTGAAGGGCGTTTATCCGCGGATTCTGGACGACCAGCGGCAGGGAGAGGAAGCGCGGAAACTCCTTAACGACGCAAACGCGATGCTGGATCGCATGATTCAGGAGAAACCGATCACTGCAAGGGGCGTTTATGGGTTCTTTCCGGCGAATGCGGTGGGCGACGACGTGGAACTATACACGGACTCGGCCCGGACGAAGGTGCTGACGCGGTTCCATTTTCTGCGCCAGCAGGCCAACCGTGAGGGAAAAGAGCCGTGTCGGTCGCTGGCGGACTTTGTTGCGCCGCGCGAGACGGGGCTGCGGGATTACATCGGCGCGTTTGCGGTGACGAGCGGGATTGGGCTGAAGGAGTTTTGCGATCGATTCCGGGCGGCGAACGACGATTACAACGCGATCCTGGCGGAGGCTGTGGCCGACAGGTTGGCGGAGGCGTTTGCCGAGTGCCTGCACAAACGGGTGCGCGCGGAGTGGGGCTACGGCCGAAGTGAGAAGCTGAGCATCGACGAGATTATCCACGAGAAGTATCGCGGGATTCGCCCGGCGGCGGGATATCCGGCATGCCCCGACCACACGGAGAAGGGGACGCTGTGGGAGCTGCTGGATGTGGAGGCGAAGACGGGAATGCTGCTGACGGAGTCGTTCGCCATGTGGCCGGGCTCGAGCGTGAGCGGGCTTTACTTCGCGCATCCGGAGGCGCGATATTTCTCGCTGGGCAAGATCGGCCGGGACCAGGTGGAGAACTACGCGGCGCGCAAGGGGATGAGCGTGGCTGAGGTGGAGCGCTGGCTGGGGCCGAATTTGAATTATGAGCCGGCGGGAGTGTTGGTAGGGTCCAGGGGCTAGGGACATAGGGACATAGGGACTAGGGAACAGGGAACAGGGAATGAGTGCAAGAGCAGCCAGCCGTGGTCCTTCGCCAGCAGCGCCGCAGCGCGGATTTGATGCGGAGCTGGCTGCGATAGAAGCGCTGAGCGAAGAGATAAAGACTGGCGCGATGAAGGCTGGCGGTGCGCTGGACGCTGCAGCCGTCGAACAGCTGCGCAAGGCGCTGAAGAATCGCAACAATTTTCTGGTTTCGAAGGCGGCCAAGCTGGTTGCCGATGCGGAGATTGTTGCGCTGTTGCCGGAGGTGCTGGAGGCCTACGAACGATTTTTTGTGGACGCTGCGAAGACCGACCCCAAGTGCTGGGCGAAAGAGGCGCTGGCGAAGGCGCTGGTGAAGCTGGAGCATCGCGGCAAGGACGAGTATCTGCGCGGGCTGCGGGATCACCAGATGGAGGCGAGCTGGGGTCCTCCGGTGGATTCGGCTGGGGGGCTGCGGGCGACCTGCGCGCATGCGCTGGTGGCTTGCCCAGGCATTCCGGATGACGAGCTAGTGGCGCTGCTGCTTGAGGCGCTGGTGGACAAGGACAAGAGCGTGCGCGTGGAGGCGGCGCGGGCGATTGGAAACGTGGGTGGGACGGGCGCGGCGCTGGCGTTGCGGCTGCGGGCGCTGATGGGGCCGGTAAAGCCGGACCTGGATACACCGGAGGTGCTGGGCGCGGTGTATGGGGCGCTGCTGTCGCTGGAAGGGGTGGAGGCGATCAAGCTGGTTGCGGCTGTGCTTGAGGATGGCGACGACCTCTCAGGGGAGGCAGCCTTTGCGTTGGCCGAGACGCGGCTGCCGGAGGCGCTTGCCGTACTGACGGCGCGGCTGGGCGAGACAGGGCTGGGCGGGAGGGGGCAGAAGGCGCCAGATGCGTGGTTCGCTGGCGTGCTGACGAGCGCGATTGCGATGACGCGTCTGCCGGAGGCGTTCGATTTTCTGATTGGGCATGTGGAGCGGGAGTCGCGCCAGGCGCCGGCGGCGCTAGAGGCGCTGGGGCGGATTGCCCCGTCGGCTGAGCTGCGGGCACGCGTTGAAAAGGCAGTGAATTCGACCGGCAGTGCGCGACTGCGCGACGCTTTTCAGGAACACTTCGCCGTTCAGGAATAGGCCAGTTTTCAGGAAGACTTTTGGGGACCCGCTCCCATAACGAAATCGCGCCGAATTCTTTGCGCGGCGGGTTGCGCATAATTTCCCGCCTTTGTGCCACAGTGAAGTCACAGAAGCGAAGTTCATGTGTGTGTTCTCCTCGAACGGCTGGGAGACGAGCTACTTCGCGGCAGCCTCTTCCCGGCCGTTCGTCTTTTCCTCCTGCATTGAGAACTCCGGATGACGGCCGAGCCGTTGGGACGGCAGGGAACCGGCGCTTCAAGTTGTTGCTTTGCGAGCCGATTAGGAGTACGGGGGAGTCTATGGCTTCGGCATTGCAACCCATTCAAAAATCAGGGGATCCATCAGTCGAGTCGACGCATCAACTGTGCCTGGTTGCCCGCCAGCCGATTCTGGACTTGCGCGGCCGAGTTCATGCATACGAGCTGCACTTCCGCGGAGACTCGGAGCCGGATAGCGGCGCGGCTTACAACAGCCTGCTCGAGACCGCTGTGAAGTTCGGCCTGGAAAAGCCCAGCGAGTTGAAGAAGTTGACCGGGAAGCTTACCGCATTTGCGCGCTACCCAGTGGAGTTGCTGAGCGAGTCGCTCGCGCAACTGTTACCGGCCCCGCTCACGGTCCTGGAGATTCATCCCAGCCGGGAAGTTTCGCCCGAACTGATTGCCTCATGCCGACAACTGAAGGCCCTTGGGTTCCGGTTTGCCTTGGGCGATTTCACGAATGAGCCGCAAGACAGATCGCTGGTGGAGTTGGCAGATTACATCAAGGTGGATTTTTGCCGGACCCCGCCGGACGTGCGCCGGAGGCTGCTGAACGAATTGCACGGCAAGCCCATCGCCGTTTTGGCAAAAGGCGTCGACACGCAGGCGGATTACCGGAAGGCGCGCGAAGAGGGATTCACGTTGTTTGAGGGCTACTTCTTCTGCGAGCCCGTGGCGATGAGGAACCGACGGCCGCCTGTTAACCAGATGCTGCGGCTTAATCTTCTAAAAGCGTTGCAACGCCACCCCATGGACCTGCACAAGGTAAGTCAGTTAGTGAAGGGGGACGGCCCACTCACGTATCAACTGCTTCGGTTGGTGAACTCGCCATTCTGGGGAATGCGCCAGAACGTGGAATCGATCGAGGTGGCGCTGGTGGCGGTAGGCGAGGATGCCTTTCGCCGCATCGCCACGCTGGCCATCGCCAGCGAGTTCAATGGGGATCAACCGGGCGAGCTGCTCTGCATGGCGATCCTGCGGGGACGTATCTGCGAAAAGACGGCATTGCAACGCGGTCTTGATCCATTTGGGCAATACCTGGTGGGGCTGCTGAGCCTGTTACCGGCGATGCAGGGCCAGCCCATGAGCGAAGTGGCTCCTACACTGCCGCTCGGCGATGAGATCCTTGAGGCTCTACTGGGCAAATGCAATCGCGAGCGTGCAATGCTGAGCTGGATGGAAAGCTGCGAGCGCGGCGATTGGGCGGGCTGCGACGGCGCGGCCCAGCGCTATGGCCTCGACCAGCAAGATTTAGCCAGGGCATACATTGAGGCGGTTGCATGGACTGAGGAGGCGCTGCATTCAGGTGGCTGAACATGCATCAGAACAATCGGGGACTATAAGTGAATGCCGACCGGCCAGGTCTTCCAGATGTCGGCACAGTAATCCCGGATGGAGCGGTCTGAGGAGAACTTGCCAATCCTGGCCACATTCAGAATCGACATGCGCGTCCAATGATTTTGGTCCATGTAAGCCAGGCTCACGGCGTCCTGACAATCGATGTAGGACTGATAGTCGGCCAGAAGCATATAGTCGTCCTTAGTCAAGAGGGAATTGAAAAGGGGCTCGAAGAGCGTTCTGTCGCCGTGGGAAAACTCGCCGCTGGTCAGTGAATCGAGCACTTCGCGCAGGTTAGGGTTCGACTCGTAAGCAAGGCGCGGATTGTACCCCGCACGCTTTTGGTTCTCGACTTCAGCAGAGGTAAGCCCGAAGAGGAAGAAATTCTCCGCCCCCACTTCTTCCCGGATCTCGATATTCGCGCCGTCAAGCGTACCGATGGTAATGGCGCCATTCATGGCGAACTTCATGTTTCCGGTACCTGAAGCTTCCATTCCGGCGAGAGAGATCTGTTCGGAAAGGTCGGCCGCGGGGTATACCCGCTGGCCCAGCTTTACGCAGTAGTCGGGCAGAAAGACGACCTTGAGCCTTCCTCTGAAGATCGGATCGGAGTTGACCGCTTCTCCAACGGAGTGAATCAGCTTGATGATCAGCTTGGCCATGCGATATCCGGGCGCTGCCTTACCGCCGAAGATGAAGGTTCGGGGCATCAGTTCCGCACCGGGGTCGCGCTGGATGCGCTTCAGCAGGGTGAGAATGTGCAGGACCTGGAGGTGTTGGCGCTTATACTCATGCAGCCGCTTGACGAGAACGTCGAAGAGCGAGTCCGGGTCGGTTACAATCCCGAGCTGGTCGTGAATGTATGCCGCAAGCTGCGCCTTGTTGTCTCGCTTGATGGCTCTCCATTCGTGGCAGAACTCCGCATCTTCAAGCAGGGGCTCGAGGCGGCGCAGCCTTTCGATGTCGCGGATCCAGGCCGAGCCAACACGCGCCGTCAGCAGCTCAGCCAGGCGGGGATTGCTGAGCACCATCCAGCGCCGGGGCGTGACTCCGTTGGTCTTGTTGGAGAACTTTTCGGGAGTGAGCGCATAGAAATCATGGAGCACGCTGGTCTTGAGCAACTCAGTGTGGAGTGCGGCCACACCGTTGATGGCATGGCTGCCCAGTGCGGCCAGATGCGCCATGCGAATGGTCTTGTCACCGTTTCCCCCATTCTCATTGATCAACGAGAGCCGTTGCACGCGATCCTCATCGCCGGGGAATTTCTGACGCACATTGGCAAGGTGACGGGAGTTGATCTCTTCGGCGATCTCGAGGTGGCGAGGCAACAGCGAGCCGAACAAATTGCGTGACCATTGCTCCAGCGCCTCCGGCAAGAGGGTATGGTTCGTATAGGACAAGGCGTTCTGCGTCGCATGCCACGCGGTATCCCAATCCATACTGTGTTCATCCACCAGCAGCCGCATCAGCTCTGCAACGGCGATCGCCGGGTGGGTGTCGTTCATTTGAATGGCGAAGTTGCGATGAAGTTCGGCCAGGGGCCGGTTTTGAGCCATTTGAATGCTGAGAATGTGCTGCAGGCTGCAGGAGACGAAGAAGAACTGCTGGGCCAGCCGCAGTTCCTTGCCTTCAAGGCCTTCGTCATTGGGATAGAGGATCTTGGAGATGTTTTCCGAAGAAACCTTATCCGCCACCGCACCGACGAAGTTTCCTAAATTGAAGGTCCCGAAGTCGAAGCTCTCCACGGCCTGCGCCGCCCACAGCCGCATGGTGTTTACCGTGTTCGTCCGGTAGCCCGGAATGGGTGTGTCATGGGGAACGCCGCGCACCACCCTTTTCGGAATCCACTTCACCCGTAACCGTCCCTGGGCATCGGTGTGGATTTCAGTACGCCCGCCCATCTTCACCTCAAACGCGTCCTCGGGCCGTTCCAGCGCCCAGGGGTTGCCAAACCGCAACCACTTGTCGGTCGACTCCACCTGCCAACCGTCGCGGATCTGCTGATCGAAGATGCCGTATTCATAACGGATGCCATAGCCGATGGCGGGAATCTCGAGTGTGGCGAGAGAATCCATGAAGCAGGCGGCAAGCCGCCCCAACCCTCCGTTGCCCAGACCCGGTTCCTCTTCCTGTTCGATCAGCACATTCAAGTCGATACCCAACTGCCGCATGGCCTGTTCGGTTTCGTCGTAGATGCCGAGGTTGATGAGGTTATTGGCCAGATGAGGTCCGGTCAGAAACTCCGCCGACAAATAACAGACCACGCGCACATCCTGCGCCTGGTAGTTTCTGATTGTCGCTAACCAGCGCTCCAGGATCCGGTCGCGCACGGTGTGGGCGAGGGCCATGTAAAGATCGTTGACCGAGGCTCGTTCAACCGACCTGCCCTGCACGAAAAACAGATTGTCGAGAAAGGACTGGGCCAGCGCCTCGGGACCAAGCGCCGTTCTCTGACCCTTTTGCGATCCCGGCTGCGATAGCGACGCAGCGAACGCTTCCGACATGGTTCCCTCGCTCCCCGCTGAGTGCGGAAGATGGATTGATTGAATCCAACCTTTCACAGTAAGCTTGCACGGGCAGCAGCACGGTGAAGGGAATCGCCCCTCGAGAAGCGCAGAAGTTCCTGCAACCCATTCTGGAATTCAGTTGCCCGATTTGGTTCTCACTCTCAGGCAGATTCTGGTTGCCAAACCGATGGTGTGCAATCCCAGGGGAACGAGATGGATGTTGCAGGGCGGGTTCAACACCATGTTTGGGAGATGAAAAGCTCGGTTTCCGCTGAACCCTGAGTAGAAGTCTCCGGCTTGGCGGCAAGTCGCCACTCCTCGGGGAAGAGCGCTTGCCGCGTCACGGTCGAGGCGACGTCAGTAGGTTGTCAGCGATACGCGGAGCACTCTTGGCTCTGCCGAGAAGTCAAGACCCCAATCCGTTTGGTCGCCGTTGAGGATGCGCAGCGGCTTGAAAGCTTCGTCCTGGTAGGCGCCCTCTTCCACGCGCAGGAACTGGCGGTGCTGCCATTTGGCCTCGATGAGGGCGGAAGGGGTTTGCCCGGTTCCGGCGACGATTTGCTGGGATTTACGCTGCTGCTCAGTGCCTGCGGGGCGGAAGTCAACGCGAGAGAAATAGCCAGCCACCAAAAACTGATTGTCGCTGAGCTGGCCGACAAGGGCGCGTCCGACGGGCTCCTTATTCCCCCTGGGAGAGCCGCCTCGGCCAACCCCATACGAAACGACAGCATCCCACGCCCCGAAATGCAGCGTCTGCGTCGGCTGGCCTTCGACTTCGGAAACGGCCTGGAGCTTGCCTTCGAAGTTGAGACGGGCAACTTCCCGCATCATTGGGCCGATCAGCTTATAGTTCTGCGCGGTGGGATCGAGAAAGCTGTTTGGGGAGTCGGAGTCGCCCTGGTGCGCCGGGGGATTTCGCGTATAGTCGAGGCCGAAGGGCGAATAACCGATGGCCTGAAGGCCGAGAGCGGAGAACAGGAAGCGGGCAGCGTGGGAGGTTCCGGCAGTCTCCGGAATGAACAGGGGATTATCGGGCCGGTGGTAGAGGTCGAGCACCTTCAGGTAGGTTTCGGTTTCAAGAAGGTAGATGTCGGGCGCAAGGACATCGATGGCGGGCGCCTCCGCTTTCCAGATGGGTAGCACGTTGTCGGTGGGGCCTCCGCTCTCATAGGTTCCGGGCGCACCCTTGAAGGGATCGCGAAGGGCGGCGTTGACATAGAGCGGCAAGGGGTAGGCGGCTTTGCCGGCGGCGGCAATTTTGCCCACGTATTTGGCAACTGCCCAAGCATGGAAGTCGACGTCGGCTTCGTCCCCGAATGCCTCGGGCCAGCTAGAGGCAGGCGCGGCGGACTCCTTGTGCATGGCCTTCAGGACTTCGGCGGGGACGGGCGCCTGGAAGAGTTTTTCGGCAGCAGGCGCATAGTCACGCAGAGTCCCCCACGTGCCAGTTTCGTTTTCAACCTGGACCATGATCACTGTTCGCTGCGGGTCGGCCCCTTTGAGATGCCGCATGAAAGCGGTGAATGCACGCACGTCCAAATCGAGAGACGCGCCGGCAAACGGCGAGGGCGAGTCAACGAACTCGCCGTTCTTGTTGGTGACGTGGAAGAAGCGTTGGGGATCGAGCTTCATCCATTCGGGCATATAGTGCTGGCTGCCGTTCTTCCAGGTACCAAACCAGAGCAGGACGAGGTGAACATGATGTTCGCGGGCCTGGGCGAGGATGGTGTCGACTGCCGAATAATCGAATTGCCCAGGTTTGGGCTCGAACTGCTCCCAGTAGATGGGAGTCTCGAGGGTGTTGGCGTGCAGGTACTCGATGGCGGGCCAAACCCTGGGCAAGGTTGCCGGCCAGTCGCTGGAGTTATTCGACTGCGCGCCCAACATCAGATAGGGTGCTCCGTCCACCATCAGGGCATAGCGCCCATCCTTCTGGACGATGGCCGGAATCGGGTGTGGTTTCACCTGTGCCTGGATTGCGGGCCAGGCGCTCGATGCCGCCAGCACTACCGCGACGAGCTTGATCTTCATTTTTTCAACCCTCATTTCTTCCGATTGCAAGAAGCATCAGCACGTTCCTGGGGCATGAAAGCGTATTCATTCCCGTGTCCCCGGGCAGATTTGCCGGTTGCTCGAATTGGATTTCGCAGGCATGGACGCAGAGGCGCGCGAAGTCCGCGAAGCAATCATATTCCGTCGGGCGGGAGCGGCCCGACTTTTCCACAGGGAGGATTGTGGCGCCCATGCAGGGGAGCCGGAGGTACAATCGGTGGCGACCGGGACGAGTGTATTTGGATCGCGCCTGAAAACGTCTTCATTTGAATCGGAGATGGGCAGGCGGCGGGGTCCCTTGTTCCGCTCCCGATGGAGGTTGTTATGCGCAATGGTCGGTTGTTTCTTGCCGGTTTGGCAATCCTTGGAGCGTGCCTACCCGGTTTGAGCCGGGCTCAAACAGAGGGCGGCGTGCCGCATCTCGCCAAGCAGGGCAACGCCACACAGCTCGTGGTGGATGGAAAGCCATTTCTTATTCTGTCCGGCGAACTGAGCAACAATGCGGCGACCGCTTTGGAGCCGATGGAGCCAATCTGGCCGAAGCTTGTGAGCAACAACCTGAACACAGCGCTGGTGGGCGTCTCCTGGGCGCAGTTCGAGCCGGACGAGGGCAGGTTCAATTACACGTTGGTGGATGGGGTGATCGCCAAGGCTCGCGAGAATCACATGCACATCGTGTTTCTGTGGTTCGGCTGCTGGAAAAATGGAACATCGAGTTATCCACCTTACTGGGTCAAGAAGGACTACGAGCGTTTTCCCCGGATACAGGTTGGCGAGGGGAAGACGGTGTCTATCTCAGGCCCAGTTGAGGTGCTGAGTACCTTGAGCGACGCAACGCGCGACGCAGATGCTCGAGCCTTCGCGGCTCTCATGCGCCATATCAAGGAGGTGGACGGCAAGCAACATACCGTGCTGATGATGCAGGTGGAGAACGAGGTGGGCGTTCTGCGGGATACGCGCGACCGTTCGCCGGCCGCCAACCGCGCATTCGCCGGACAGGTTCCCGCAGAGTTAATGGACTACATGCAGGCCCACAAGGACACGTTGATTCCCGAATTTCGCGAGGTGTGGGCCGCGAACGGGTACAAGAAGTCCGGCACATGGGAAGAGGTTTTTGGACCAGGCAAGCCGGCATCGCTGGAGATACCGGTTCAGACTACGGTCTCTTTGCTTGGCCCGCTGGAGCACCAAAATAGCTGGCAGCAGCTTCACTGGCCCTCGGATGAGATCTTCATGGCATGGCATTACGCGCGATTCCTTGAGAAGGTGGTCGAGGCGGGCAAAGCTGCGTATGACATTCCGATGTATGTGAACGCATGGCTGCAGCAGCCGAATCATGCCTGGCCGGGAACCTATCCCAGCGGCGGCCCCCTGCCGCAGGTTCACGATGTATGGCGCGCCGGGGCTCCGAAGATCGACATTCTGGCACCCGATCTTTATCTTGAATACTTCGACAGTGTGTGCGAGCGGTTTACCCGCAACGGGAACCCTCTTTTCATTCCTGAGACGAGCACAAATTCCGCCAACGTGCTGGTGGCCGCAGGCAAGTACAACACCATTGGGTTCTCTCCCTTTGGGATCGATGGAAACCGGCCCATCCCGCCTGAGCTTGCCGCAACATACGGCATTCTGAACCAGATGATGCCGATGGTTATGGCCAACCAGGGCACCGCCAAGATGACCGCAGTCCGGCTTAGCCAGGGCGACCCGCCCAAACGGGTGAAGCTGGGGAACTACACCCTGACGCTGACCTACACGGGCCGCAACATGCATATCGCCCCGCAGCCCAAGGGGCAGGTGGATGCGCCGCCGCAACCGGGAGTGGGGCCAGCCGCCCCCGAAACCCCGCTCGAAGCTGCCGCGATCCTGATTGCTACTGGACCAGACGAGTATTACTTTGCCGGTGGCGGGATGCGGATCGATTTCACGCCGAACACGCCCGGACCACAGAATGTGGGGCTGGGGGACGTGCAGCAAGGGAACTTTGTGGACGGAAAGTGGGTAGTCACGCGCCAGATTGCCGGCGACGACGATGCGCAAGGAGAGATTCTGATCTTGCGTCCCTCTACGATACTGCGCGTCACGCTCTATCGATTTCCGTAGACGGGGAGATCGTCGACGATCCAGGCGAGCAATTGGCCTGGCTGGCGGAACAGCCAACCGGCCGTCTTGGATCAAGACTCATTGTTCTTCTCAATCCGATCGTGGCCTCGCAATCGTGAAGATCTACAACAGCGAGGCCCTCGCGACTTTGGTCTCGCGAACACGGGTGTGACGGGGCGGATTGACTGTTTCATTTTCCGGGTGGTTAAATTGCGGGTTCGGAGTGTGCCGACAAGCGGACTCCCTGAACGGATGAAGTGCTTGGAGATGCCATGCCAGTGAGAGCTTTTTTCGGAAGTGCAGCAATCTGTAGCGTGATGATTCTTCTTGGGTGCGGAGGCGGAGGGGGCGGCGGTTCCAATAACAATCCACCGCCCCCGCCCACCGCCGCGACGCCCACCGTTACCGCCTCGGCCAGCAATGGCGCGCAGAATGGCGCAATGATCGTCAGCCTGGCCACCACGACGTCCGGGGCAGCCATCTACTACACGATCGACGGCAGCACGCCGACGGCGGCTTCGACACCATACCTGGCGCCGTTTCTCATGACGTCGAGCGCCACGGTGAATGCAATTGCCGTGCTGTCGGGTGACAACAACAGCAGCGTGGCCAGCCAGCCCGTTACGGCCAATGTGGCCAGCGGAGCATTGGCCTGGAGCGATGAGTTTGCAAACTCGGGCGCCACCAACGCGCAGCCCAACGCGAATATCTGGACCTATGACACCGGCAACAGTGGGTTCGGGAACAGCGAGCTGGAAACTTACTGCGCCTGGGCCTCCGCCGTCAGCCCCTGCAATCCAGCGAGCCCCAATGCCTATATTGCCCCGGGCGGCGGTTTGAACATTGTGGCCCAGCAACCCACAGCCAACACAGCCACATACACATCGGCCCGCATGAAGACGCAGGGACTGTTCAGCTTCCAGTATGGGCGAATTGAAGCCAAATTGCAGATTCCCGAGTCACAAGGCATGTGGCCGGCGTTTTGGATGCTAGGCAACAACATTACAACTATCAACTGGCCGGCTTGCGGCGAGCTTGACATCATGGAGCACATCGACGGCAACAACACGCCGTTCGGCGGCCCCGGCACTGGCGCAGCGCCCGGGTTTGACTGGACGCAGTCGTCGATCCACGGAACCGGTCTAGGCGCCGGTACGCCCTACAACGTCAACGGCTTTTCCGCGGCGGGCTCGCACACCTACGGAATGATCTGGAAGAAGGGTCAGATTCAGTACTACGTGGATAACCCGGCGAACATCTACGAGACCTTCTCGACGACGAGCCCCGGAACCGGAACCTGGCCGTTTGACCAGGGGCCGCAGTTCATCATTCTGAACCTGGCGGTGGGCGGTAGCTGGCCCGGCTCGCCGGACGCGACGACGGTCTTCCCCAGCACGTACCTGGTGGACTACGTGAGGATTTACGCGAACTGATCCGGCAGGCAGTTCGGTCGATTCAAGCTGAATCACAGAGCGGGAGGGCCAAACGGTCCTCCCGTTTCAGTTTGATTCTGCGACCTTTCAGCGCGGGCCCGTTACCGTTGGCTGGAAAGAGGGTTGCGTTCGATTTTCCCGTGTGTTACAACAAAATCATTCAAGCTTGTCCTCTTGGACAGGCCTGAGTTTCATGCAGAGTGGCTGAGGGACGAGCCCTGTGACGCCACGACAACCTGCCCGCGCAAAACGGGAGCATGGTGTCAACTCTTGCCCGGAGACGGGGAACATGAGATTCGGGGGTCGCTTCAGCACTCTTTGCCTGGGCGGCGCGCACGGTCATTCGAGTCAATTTCACGTTCGCTCTTCCTGAGCCAGTCACTCGCTCGTCGCTTCAGGTCACTCGTGTCGATGCGAGGGACTCTTGACGACTGCTTACGAATTGCGATGTAGGGAATGCGGGAGGTCCTACGGGATCCAGCCGCTTTCGATCTGCGACGAATGTTTTTCTCCGCTTGAGATTGTGTTTGACCTCGAAGCTGCGCGCAGCCGGTTTACGCGAGAGACCATCGCGCAGGGCCCGCTGAACATGTGGCGCTATCGAGCGCTGCTGCCCATTCCGGAGAACTACGAGCCGCAGACCCCCGTAGGCCTCACGCCCCTTTTAAAGGCTCCTCGGCTTGGCGCACGGATTGGCGCCACGAATCTTTACATTAAGAACGACGCGGTGTGCCTGCCTACGCTCAGCTTCAAGGACCGCGTGGTGGCTGTGGCGCTGGCCAACGCCCAGGGTTTCGGGTTCGACACAGTGGGCTGCTCGTCGACCGGAAACCTGGCGAACGCCGTTGCCGCGCAGGCCGCGCGCCTGGGGCTGAAGACGTTTATCCTCGTGCCTGCCGACCTGGAGCCGGCGAAGATTCTGAACACACAGGTGTATGGCGCGACGCTGGTGCGTGTGGATGGAAACTACGACCATGTGAACCGGCTCTCGTCGCAGATCGCCGACCGCTATAACTGGGGCTTTGTGAACGTGAACCTGCGGCCGTACTACGCCGAAGGCTCGAAGACGGTGGGCTACGAGATTGCCGAGCAACTTGGCTGGCGCCTGCCCGACAACATTGTTTGCCCGATGGCGGGCGGGTCGCTGATCACCAAGATTCGCAAGGCCTTCACCGAGCTGGTGGCGCTGGGGTTGGTGGAAGACAAGCCAGTGAAGTTCTTTGGCGCGCAGGCCACAGGTTGCTCGCCGATTTCGGCCGCGGTGAAGAACAACACCGAGACGATTGAGCCGCAACGGCCGAACACGATTGCCCGGTCTCTTGCTATTGGGAATCCGGCCGACGGGGCTTACGCGTCGCGGGCGATTCGCGCCTCGGGGGGATGGGCTGAGGACGTGTCGGATGTGGAGATTGTTTCGGCGATCCAGGAGCTGGCAGAGACCGAGGGCGTGTTTGCCGAGACCGCCGGCGGCGTAACCACGGCCGTGACGGCGCGACTTTACGCGCATGGACGGATACAGCCCAACGAGTTGACCGTTACCTGCATCACGGGGAACGGCCTGAAGACGACAGACTGCCTGCAGGGCGCTTATGAGCAGGAGCGAGCGATTCGCCCGCGGCTCAGCGACTTTGAGGCTTATGTGGAAGAACGTAGTTCGTTAAGCCAGGGACTCGCCCTGGCAGGAGAAAGCAATGTCCGTTAGGGTTCTGCTACCCAATGCGTTTCAAAAGCACACCAACAACGTGAGGGAAATCTCATCGAACGCAGCGAACCTGCCGGATCTGATTACCGAAATTGAAGGTCTTTTCCCAGCCCTGCGCCAGCATTTGCGCGGCGAGGATGGGCAGATTCGCCGCTTCATCAACTTCTATGTGAACGAAGAAGACATTCGCTTCCTCGGCAATGAGAAGTACGCCTTCAAGGAAGGCGACGAAGTTCTAGTGATCCCCTCTATTGCCGGGGGGTGATGCGGTCGGGCGGCAGCTGATTGAGTTTGCTGAACCCAGGGAGCGGATTCGTCCCATTCGGGGGTTTTGGGGCACGGGAGGCTGCCTGGGCCTTTCTTTTCAATTCAGTAACCGGTTTTGCACCGCATTTGCATCCAGTTGACATTCCCTTTACAATTCCGGCGGATACTAAACCAGTGATCCCGCAAGCTGAGCTGAAGGTTCCGCTGAAACTTGCTTTGAGTTCCAACCCTCTGGTGGAGCTTGCGCTTCCCACCTACACGCCAGGTCTGTCTCTTCCTCCGGCACCGGCGCGGCCGCGGATTCATGCCGAGGTGGGCCGTTATCGATTGCGGCTTGCGGAGAACGCGGAAGATCGCCTGGCCGCCTGCCGGCTGCGGTTCAAGGTCTTCAATATCGAGATGGGCGAGGGCCTGGAGAGCAGCTACCAGACGGGGATCGATACCGACCGTTTTGACCCGATCTGCGAGCATCTGCTGGTGGAAGACAAGCAGGAGACCAACCCTTCACGCCGCGTTGTCGGCACGTATCGCATGCAGTCGGGAACGACCGCCGCGCGGAACCTGGGCTACTATTCGGAGCAGGAGTTCAGTTTTGCGCCATATGAGGCGCTGCGTCCGGGAATCCTGGAGCTTGGCCGCGCCTCGATCGACCGGGAACATCGTACGCCCGAAGTGCTGACGCTGCTATGGCGCGGCATCGCGCAGTATTCTACAGACATGGGGCTGCGTTACCTTGTCGGTTGTTCGTCGATCAACTCCAAAGACCCGGCGGAGGGTTGGCAGATGTATCGCCAGCTCGAGCACTACCGGGTTTCGCCGGAGTTCGAGACTTCGCCGACCGAGGCCTACGCCTGTCCCTCCGAGCTTGAGGGCGCGCAAGCACAGCCAGCGCCCGTGTTGAAGGATGGGGAGGGGCCGGAGGCTTCGCCGGTGCTTGCTCTGCCGGTCCAGGCTCCGAAGGTTCCCAAGCTGCTGCGGACGTATCTGACGATCGGGTGCCGCATTGGCGGGCCGCCGGCCTGGGACCGCGAGTTTGGCACCATCGATTTCCTGACGCTGCTCGATCTGCAAATGGTTTCAGCCTCGGCGCGCAATCGCTTCCTGGCTCCGCTGACGCGGTGAGCCTGCGTGGCGCGCGGCGTGCTGTGACGCTGGCGCTGGCCCTGATCTACAGCCTGCTTTGCTTCTGGCGTCTGCGCCTGAGGGGGCAGGTCAGCCTGGAGCGTCGCGCGCAATGGCAGCATGAGACGGCGGTGCGCGTGATGCATGCCCTGGGTGTTCGGCTGAAGATTACAGGCAGCCTGCCGCAGGGTGGGCTGTTGGTTTCAAATCATCTGAGCTATCTCGATATTCCTGTTTTCTCTGCCGCGCTGCCGGTGTTTATGGTCTCGAAGATCGAGATCGGCCGTTGGCCGCTGTTTGGGACACTGTCGCGCGCGGGCGGCGCCTTGTATGTTGACCGTTCGAGCCGCGCCAGCGCGGATGCCACGACGGAGCAGATTGCCGAACGGCTGCGCGGGCCGGTGCCGGTGCTGTTTTTCCCGGAAGGAACCAGCACGGACGGGCGCGAGGTGCTGCGCTTCCACTCGCGGTTTTTCATCCCCGGTGTGGAAGCTGGGCTTCCTGTGACCGCGGCCGCGGTCCGTTATGTTCCGACAGACGGCAGCTCCGAGAGCAGCTTGTGCTGGTTTGGCGACACGGATTTTTTGCCGCACTTGCTGAGAAACCTGGGAGGGCCGGATTTTGAGGCGGAGATTCAGTTCGGCGAGGCGCGCGTTTATGAGAATCGGCGCGTGGCGGCCCAGCAGACGCACGACGAAGTGGAAGCGATGCGCGGAGCGGGTGTGCCAGTGGCGTAGGATGAGGCGGAACGGGTGATTCGCCCGGAGGATCAGAGGATTCGAAGGGGAAACAGATGGAGAAGAGGACACTGGGCAAGAGCGGGCTTGAGGTTTCGGCGATCGGGTTAGGCTGCATGCGGATGAGCGCGGGGCATGGCAAGGTTGCCGGCACCAAAGAAGAGATGATCGCTGTAATACGTGGAGCGGTGGACCGCGGCATTAACTTTTTCGATACGGCGCAGGTCTACGGCCCGTTTGTGAATGAAGAGTTGGTGGGAGAGGCACTGGCTCCGGTACGACAGAAGGTGGTGATCGCAACCAAGTTCGGATTCCAATTCGACTCGACAAACGATCCGCACCCAAATGGGCTGAACAGCCGGCCGGAGTATATTCGGCAGACGGTGGAAGGATCGCTAAAGCGGCTTCGGGTGGATGCGATTGACCTGCTCTATCAGCATCGCGTGGACCCGGAGGTACCAATCGAGGATGTGGCCGGAACGGTGAAGGATTTGATTGCCCAAGGGAAGGTGAAGTACTTCGGGTTGTCGGAGGCAGGGGCGCAGACGATTCGGAGGGCGCATGCGGTTCAGCCGGTCGCCGCGCTTGAAAGCGAATACTCCCTGTGGTGGAAGCGTCCGGAAGAAGAGATTCTGCCCATACTGGAAGAGCTTGGCATTGGGTTTGTTGCGTATAGCCCGCTGGGTAAGGGGTTTCTGGCGGGGTCAGTCACGGCGGAGACGAAGTTTGACGCTGAAGACAACCGCGGCAGTTTCCCGCGTTTTTCGCCGGAGGCTCTCAGGGCGAATCGACCGCTTGCGGATCTGATTGCGGATTTCGCAGCAATGAAGCACGCAACGGCCGCGCAGGTAGCGCTGGCGTGGTTGCTCGCGCAGAAGCCGTGGATCGTACCGATTCCGGGGACGACTAGACTGGTGCGTGTCGAAGAGAACATCGCGGCGGCGGCAGTTGAACTGAGCGCGGATGATCTCAGTGAGCTTGAGGCGGCCACCGGAACGATTAAGGTGCATGGCGACCGGTATACGGAAGCATCGGAAAAGATGACGTACCGTTAGGTTCCCTTCGGAGCCAGGGCAAGATCGGGTTTAGGAATCAAAAGACACAAGAAATCGATTGAGAGGGTAGAGCAAATGGAGATCAAGAGAACCGGAACACAATCGTCGGGAAAGGGGCCATCGGATTGGTTTACGGGGACGGTTCGAATCGACCCGCTGTTCCAGGCGCCGGAGCCGGCGCGGGTTGCCGGGGCGCACGTGACCTTCGAGCCGGGAGCCCGGACGGCGTGGCACACGCATCCGCTTGGACAATCGCTGATTGTGACTTCAGGATGCGGACGAGCGCAGCGCTGGGGCGGCCCGATCGAGGAGATCCGGCCGGGGGACGTGATCTGGTTTGCCCCGGGCGAGAAGCACTGGCACGGAGCCGCGCCGACGACGGCAATGACGCACATTGCGATTCAGGAGAAGCTCGACGGGAAGACCGTGGATTGGCTGGAGCAGGTGAGCGAGGAGCAGTACGAGGGCACGCCAGTGGGCGACGGAGCTTGAACTAGGCTGTTGCCGGCCTGGCTGTGGAACCGCGCAGGACGAGGCTGGTGGAGACGAGGAACTCTCTTTGGATCTTCGGGTCGCGCGGGTTCTCGGCCTGTTGGCGGAGGGCCTCAAAAGCGGCGCGCGCAAGATCGGCGCGCGAGAGGCGAATCGTGGTGAGCGGCGGCAGCGTGAACTCGGCAAAATCGATGTCGTCGAGCCCGACGACGCTGAGATCCTGGGGCACGCGCAGGCCTTCCATGTAGGCTGCGCGCAGGACTCCGATGGCGGTCATGTCGTTGGAGCAGACAATGGCCGTGGGCCGCGATGGAAGAGCCTGCAGCTGGGCGAAGCCGTTGACCCCGCCCTTCAGGGTGTGGTCGCACTCAATGACAAATTTTTTATCGACCGGCAGATCCGAGGCCTGCATGGCGGCGCGAAAGTCGTTCTCGCGGGTGACGGCGGAGTGGAGCTTGTGCGGTCCTGCGAGGAAGGCGACTCTGCTGTGGCCGAGACCTACAAGGTGATCGATTGCCGCGCGGATGCCGGTGGAGTAATCGAGGAGGATAGTGCTGGTCTTGGGTGCATCGAGGCGAAACTCGGCCAGAACGATAGGCACATCGTGGTGGGCCAACTGGTCGAGCACAGGCTCTTCTTCGCCGAAGGTGAGCACGGCGACGCCCTCAACCTTGCGCTCGAGCATGCGGCGCACGCAGGTGGTGAGGACGGCGGGATCGCTGTTTGAGGAGCTGACCAGGATCTCGTAGCCGTGGGCCACGGCGATCTCTTCAAAGCTCTGGATGAGCTCGGGGAAGAAGGGGTTGGTGATGTTCTCGACGATGATGCCGAGGATGCGGCTGCGGCCGGAGACCAGGCTGCGCGCATGCGTGTTGGGGAAGTAGTTGAGCTGATCGATAGCCTGCCACACGCGCTGGCTGAGCCGGTCGCTGACCGCCGGTGAGCGGTTGATGGTGCGGGAAACGGTGGCAATGGAGACCTTGGCCAAAGCGGCAACGGAGCGGATATCCGGGGTTTTGGGGGTGGTGCTGCGTTTTGTTCTTCGAACCACGAAAAAGTCCTCGTTCTTCTAGTATTGCGGCGTTTCTGTGAGCAACTAATTGCGGGGTAAACCGTCGGGCCGGAAAGGAACCCGTGGAAAGGAATCCGATTGACGCAGATGTTCTGGCCAAGTCGGAGTGTGGAAGCAATGTTACCGCATGAAGGGAGGTTGTTGGCAGCGCCGATGGCGGTTTGCTGTGGAAGTTTTTCGGCCGGCTATCGGACCTATCGAGCTACCGGCTCTGCGGGCGCTGTTGCTGATCCAGTGCAAAAACAGTGACGTCTCATCCCACCCTTTCTGCAAAGTGCTCAGAAAGGATGGGGCGCCCAGATTACGAGGTCGGGGCCGCGGTCAGGTTTTTTCGGCGACGAGCAGGCGCAGGTCGCGCAGGTTCTGGCCTGTGGGCCCGGTGACCACAGAGTCGCCGAGGGCGGTGAAGAGAGGACAGGCGTTGAAGGCAGCAAGCGACTTTTCAGGATCGTAGCCGAATGCCCTTGCGCGGGCCACAGTTGTGACGTCGGCGATGGCACCTGCGGAGCGGGTGTTGCCGTCGATGCCGTCGGACCCGGCGCTGAAGACGGTGAGCCGCTGGTGGGGATACTTTGCGAGGTCAAGCGCGCAGTGGAGGGCGAACTGCTGGTTGCGTCCGCCGGCTCCGGGTGTGCGGTCCATGGACACGGTGACCTCGCCAACGGAGATGAGGCAGAGGCGGTCGTGCGCCTCACGAAGGGCATGGAAACGGTCGAGCAGGTAGCGCGCGGCATCGGCGTAGTCCCAATCGTCGCAGCTATTGTCGACCGCGACAAAATAGCCGGCCCTGGCAGCGAGCATGCGAGCGTTCTCGACGAGGTCGTGGCTGGAGAGCAGGATTTCAAAGACCGAGTCGCGGAAGGATTCGTCTTCGCCGGTCATGGATGCGGGGGACAGGATTTTGCGCGAGAGGGTGAAGTCGGTCTTGCGCGGGAAGAAGGCAGGCAGCAGACTTTTGTTGCCGGGAGATTCGGGCAGATCTTCGCGCTCGAAGAACCGGTTGATCGAGTCAGGGAACCTGGCCTTGAGGCGGTAGCGCTCAATAAGGTCGCGCACCTCGTTGACGGTGGAATGGTCGGGCGAAGTGGGACCGGAGGAGAGCGCGTCGAGGGTGCGAAGGGGCACATCAGGGACAAGAAGGCTCACCTTCTGCGCTTCAGGAGCGGCGATTGCCAGGCGCCCGCCCTTGACCGCGGAAAAGTGCTTGCGCAGGGTGTTGACCTCGTTGATGGGCGCGCCGGAAGCGAGCAGAACCTGGTGGAAGGCGATGGTGTCATCGAGGGTGATTTGGGGATCGATTGGCAGGTCGAACATGGCCGATCCGCCGCCGGAGATGAGGAAGAAAATGAGCGTGTCCTTGCGGGCCTTTTTGAGCATGGCCAGAGCCGCTCGCGCGGCGGCAAAGGACTCATCATTGGGAACGGGGTGGCCGCCTTCAAAGTAGCGGAAACGCCAGTTACGTTTCACGGGCAGTTGGTTGGAACAACAGATGCCGCGCAGGCCCTGGCGACGCCCCATGCGGTCGAGCAGGACTTCGAGCATGGGGCCCGCGGCTTTTCCGAGCGCGACGACCTGGATACGCTTGTAGGCGGCCAGATTGATGATGGCAGGACCGGCGCCGTCGGGCAGCAGGCGGTGCAAGACGTTTCCTTCAAAGTGGAAGCGGCGGGCAAAGGCGGAGGCGATGTTGCATTCGCTCAGCGCACCGGTAAAGATCTCTGTGGCTGTAGCGTGCAGGGCCTCGATGGCGATGTCACTGGCCGGGGTCATTGCAGTTGCTCCGAGGGCTGGATCGGGAAGTGGCCACGCAACCAGCCGCAGAGCGCCTGTTGCATGGGTTCGATGTGGCCCGTGAAAAAGTGGTCGGCACGGGGAATGAGCGCGAGATGCTAGGGTTCGCGCGCGGATTCGACAACCTGCATGAGGTCGACCGCCGGCGCAAACTCGTCGTTATCTCCGCTCAGGAAGAGTTTAGGAAGAGCACAGTTGGCGAGGAAAGGGTACGGGATTTCGCGGCCCTGAAAGCGGGTGGGCAGGCCGAGCAAAGCAAGAGCGCGAACCTCGGCCGCGGGCTTGCCGACACAAAAGGCCTTCAGCGCCATGACCGCGCCAAAGCTGAAGCCGGCCACGACCATTGGCCGCTGAAACTCAGATTGGAGCCAGGCGAGGGCAGCCTCGACATCGTCGCTTTCGGCGTTGCCGTGGTGCGCCCCCTGGCTGAGTCCGGTGCCGCGAAAGTTGAAGCGGAGGGTGGGCCAGCGAAAGCCCCAGGCCGGGTCGTTCATCACTTTCATGGCGTGGTAGACAACCTTGCTGTGCAGGTTGCCACCGCCGGCGGGGTGGGGATGGCATACCAGGGCGGCAAAGGGTGCGTCGGGCGCGCCCTCGTTCAGGAGTGCCTCAAGGCGGCCGACCGGGCCGGGGAGGGTGATGATGCGCAGCGCTCTCGGAGGAGTGGCATAGACCTGATTGGAAGAAAGGTTCCCGCCCGATGGCGAGACCACTCCGGTGCTATCGAGCTGGGCGATCATACCACTGACCATTCTACGCCGAAAGATAAGGAATTCCTCACGCGGCCAGGATGAATTGAACATCCGGTGCCACGAGGTGGCACGCCGTCGCGCTCGTGTGCAAAATCGATTCACTTCAGGGGATTGAGCAGGGGGTCGCTTGCCGCTGCCGGGTACGATATTCTGGCAACATCATGCCTGAGTCCGATAGGCCGCAAGTGGTTCATCCAATTACTCCTGCCAACCCAGTGACTTCAAAGGTCGACCCTGTGCGCCTGACGCGCGCGCTGTGCGAGATCGAATCGACCACCTACCAGGAGGGGGCGGTGGGGGACTTTTTGGCAGACTATCTTTCCACGCGCGGCTGGGCGGTTGAGAAGACACCGGTTCCCCAGCCGGCAGAGAACGCGCACGGCGGCGAACGGTGGAATGTGTTTGCGACGGTGCCGGGAAAGAATCCGGAGCTGGTGTTTTCCACGCACATGGACACGGTTCCGCCGTATATTCCCTTTACTGAAGATGATGAGTTCATGTATGGCCGAGGCGTATCGGATGCCAAAGGGATCATCGCCGCGCAGGTGGCGGCGGCGGAGGCGCTGCGGGCGGAGGGGATTGCTGTTGGCATGCTCTACGTGAGCGGCGAAGAGCGCGACTCGGCCGGAGCGAGGGAAGCGAACAAGAATCCGCGCGGCAGCCGCTTTTTGATCAACGGCGAGCCGACGGACAATCGCATTGCGCTGGCGTCGAAGGGCGCGTTGCGGGCATCGCTCAAGAGTACGGGCAAGATGGCGCACTCTGCGTATCCGGAGCTGGGCGAGAGCGCGATCCACAAGATGATCGAAGCGCTCAACCGGCTGCTTGCGCTGGAACTGCCTGTGGACAAGGATGCAGGCCCATGCACGCTGAACGTGGGGCAGATCAGCGGCGGGCACGCGCCCAACGTTATCGCCGATAATGCGGAGGCGCAGGTGCTGGTGCGGGTGGTGGGCCCGTCGGAGCCGGTGCGCGCGGCGATTCGCGAGGCGGTTGCCGGACTAGCCGAAGTGGAGTTCACGCTCGACCTGGCATTCATCCGGTTGAAGGCGGTGGAGGGACTGCCGACGATGGTGGCCAAGTTTGCGACTGACATTCCCATGCTGACCAATTGGGGCGAACCGCTGCTGCTGGGACCGGGGTCGATTCATTGCGCACACACCCCGTTTGAGAAGCTTTCGAAGAAAGAGCTACTGGAGGCAGTGCAGCTTTATATCAAGGTGGCGAAGCAGCTGCTGAGGTGAAGAGGCCGACGCGGCATTGCCTGTATAGGTTCCTTTCGACCAGGACTTGAGGAGCAGAACATCATGGCGACATCCATCTACGAGATTCCGGTGAAGAAGATCAGCGGCGAAGGCGCGTCGCTTGGCGAGTACGCAGGCAAGGTTGTGCTGGTGGTGAATGTTGCATCGAGGTGCGGGCTGACTCCGCAGTATGAAGGGCTGGAGGCGCTCTACGAGCGGTTCAAGGGACAGGGGCTGGTGGTGGCGGGGTTTCCGGCGAACGACTTCAAAGCGCAGGAGCCCGGTACGGACGAAGAGATTCTTACCTTCTGCACGTCGAACTTCGGCGTGAAGTTTCCCATGTTTAGCAAGATCACCGTTGTAGGCGAAGACAAGCACGCGCTCTATGCGGCGCTGATTGCGGCACAGCCTCATGCGGTGAGCCTGTCGACTCCGACGCTTCGCGAAAAGCATATCGGCTGGGGCATCCCGACGAATGACGAGCCGGAGATTCTGTGGAACTTTGAGAAGTTCCTGGTGAACCGGGAGGGCGCGGTGGTGAAGCGGTTCGCGCCGGACACGGCGCCAGACGCGCCGGAGCTGATCAAGGCGATTGAGGCGGAGCTGGGGAAGAGCTAGTTTGCTGGTGCGATGGCTCGTTTGGCGCGGCAGATGGAGTCGGAGACGGCCCACACTGCGCCGCAAATTGCGATGCTAATGCCATTGGCCCCCCAAAAGAAATGCTGATGAGGGTTGGCCCAGAGGCTGGGAATCCAGACGAATAATTCGAAGCTGACGATCTCGACCGTGAGCAGGCGCGAGGCGAGCGGAGCTTTGATGCCAGTAAGGATGGCGATGGCGGCGAGGAAAAAGCCGATGGTCGTGGCGTAGCACCAGAAGAGCTGGGAAGGCGGAATCCAACCCGGAACAAAGTTGGCAAGGCCGGGCATGTCGTAGATGTGGACGACGCCGAATGAGATTGCAGAGAGGCCCAACAGGCGGGCGAAAAGGGACTCGCGGCGCGCGATGGGCGAACCGACCGGTGAGAGGGACGCGAAGAGGACAGCGCCGCCGACGACGAGCGAGAACTCCTCAAAGAAGTTGCCGGTTGGGTCGAAGTCGGTGTGGGTTGCGATCATTTTGGGAACCCACAGAAGAGCGAACACGGAGGAGACGACGGTTAGAGCAAGTGCGCCGGCGCGCGCCGTTCTGCGGTAGAAGAGGGCTTGTCCGGCGGTCAGCTCGATGACGGCGGTCAGAATGGCGAGTGGTTCGCGGAAAGGTAGGGTTGGGCCAACGCGCTGCCAGTCGGTGGCGAAGTCCCCCGAAAACAGGCCGACAAGGCCGAGGAAGATGGCGGCGGCGGCGTAAACGTAAATGCCGAGATTGGATGCGAGGCTGCGGCTCTGCATGTTGCTGTGGCTCCGTTTTCTCGGGGGCGTTGGGTTGAGGACGCTGAAAGAGTAGCACGACGCTGTCTGGCAGGCCTCGGGCAACCTGCGCGGACAAAGATGCTCAAATCCCTGAGTTCGATCAAGAAGGCAACTGGATTTCGATGTGATCTTTGGACGCAGGACACGGGGTTTGGTTGGGGCCGGATTTCCTTGGGTCTGAAGGGCCGCCGGTTTATCCTCACCCCATGGACGACGGAACACAAACACACGAAGGGCAAGCGGCGCACGAAGCAAATTCGCTGCAGAGCGCGGCATCTTCCTATCTGCGCTCGGCGCAGCATCAGCCGGTGCGCTGGCATCCGTGGGGCGCGGAGGCGTTTGACCGCGCCACCCGCGAGGACAAGCCCATCCTGCTCGACATTGGCGCGGTGTGGTGCCACTGGTGCCACGTCA
>CAYWSR010000019.1:0-35076 GCA_964460385.1 uncultured Occallatibacter sp.
ACCGATAACAACTCGCCGTTGATCAAGGACTTCATCCCGATCGCCGACCTGAACGACGTGGTGTTCACGGGCTGGGACATCTTCAAGGACAACGTGTACGAGTCGGCCGCGCACGCCAAGGTGCTCGACGAGAAGACTCTCTTGCAGCTCAAGCCGTATTTGGAGACCATCAAGCCGATGCCAGCGGTCTTCGACCAGTACTACGTCAAGCGGCTCCATGGCACACACGTCAAGAAAGGCAAGAACAAGCGCGACCTCGCCAATCAGCTAATTGCGGATATTCGCAATTTCAAGAAGACGGTAGACCGCGTTGTGATGATCTGGTGTGGGTCAACCGAGATCTTCCTCGAGCCAACAGCAGTGCACAAGTCGCTGGCCGCGTTTGAGAAGGGCCTCGAGACCGACGACATTGGCATCGCCCCCTCGCAAATCTACGCCTACGCCGCACTGAGTGAAGGTGTGCCCTTTGCCAATGGAGCGCCGAATCTCACGGTGGATACGGCGGCTCTGATCGAGCTGTCGAAGAAGAACTCCGCACCTATCTGCGGCAAGGACTTCAAAACCGGCCAGACTTTTATGAAGACGGTGCTCGCGCCGGCTTTCAAGGCGAGAATGATCGGGGTTTCTGGCTGGTTCTCCACCAACATTCTGGGCAATCGCGACGGCGAGGTGCTCGACGATCCTCAGTCGTTCAAGACCAAGGAGGAGTCGAAGCTCGGCTCGCTCGAATACATCTTCCAGCCCGAACTCTACCCGGATCTCTACAAGAACATCTACCACAAGATCCGCATCAACTATTACCCGCCGCGCGGAGACGACAAGGAAGCCTGGGACAACATCGACATTTTTGGCTGGCTGGGCTATCCGATGCAGCTCAAGGTGAACTTCCTGTGCCGCGACTCGATTCTGGCCGCGCCCATCGCGCTCGACCTGGTGCTCTTCCTTGACCTGGCCAAGCGCACACCCTCACTGCGATCCATCGGCATTCAGGAGTGGCTGAGCTTCTATCTCAAGTCTCCGCAGACTGCGGAAGGACTCTACCCCGAGCACGACCTGTTCATTCAGTCGATGAAGCTGAAGAACACGCTCCGCCACATCATGGGCCAGGACCTGATTACGCATCTTGGCCTTGAGTACTACGACTGAGGACTGGCCGTCCCGGTGGCGCGCTCCCGTTGGTCCTGAGAAACAAAAGCCTCATCCGCAATGGATGGGGCTTTTGTTTTGAGGCTGGCCGTTCAACTCGGGATAGGACGTCGAGAACCGCGCAAACCTCATCCGAGATTCGCGGGGAGCCCCAGAGTGCGATTTACTTCGCCGGCGCGTGTGGCTTGATCAGCTCATCGAGGTAGTCCGGCTTCTGCTCGATTCTTTCGAGGTGCGGAATCCGCTCACCCCCGTGGTAATTCACCTGGAAGGTTCGGAAATACTCGTCTGAAAGGACCAGAAGCACAATGGGCTGGGAGGTGTCCTTGGCGGCTTTGATCGCATCTACCAGAACGTCCGGCGTGAAGGCGCGGCCATTCACGGCCATCACCTTCATGGCCGAAGAGATGCCGGCCTCGAAGGCTGGACTACCGAAAATGGCATCGATCACCTCGCCATCCTCCTTCATCTGCAACCCGATCGAGTAGATCTGACCGAAATTGCCCCGACGCCCCGCCAACTTCAGCGGCTTGTCGTTGAAGACAACCTTCCATCCGCCATTCTCGATTCCACCTACCGGCGCTTCCGGGGCGGTTGAATCGAGGCGAGCGCGGAAGAAAGTAGCCCAGTCGTAGGGCGCAATCGCGTTGAGAGCGCTGACCAACTGATCGAATGTGTAGGTCTTCACCTCAGGGCCGTTGTTGGGGCCTCCGTGGAAGGCTTGGGTGAAGTCGTCGATGGATTTCTTGCCGCCAGTCTCACGATGGATGATGGTGGCTACTTCCAGCCACATCAGGTCGCCCTCATCGTAGTAATCGGTTCCCCGCCGCCAGTTGAGCCAGCCGGTTGGGCCGCGGGACGGGCCTTGTTCTGGTTCTGCGATTGCAGTATCCAGCAAGGGCCTCCATGTGCGTCCGGGGCGTCCTGGTCCCAGCGCGGCCGCAATGCTCGCCATGTAGTCGTGATATTGCTCATTGGTCCACAAGCCGCTGCGCGCCGCCAGCAGCGGGCCCAGGCAGTCCGTCAACCCTTCGTAGCCCCACAGGAGATCGGTCTCCATCGGCTGCTCATAGTAGGGAACTGTCAGGTCCGCGGGGCGGCGAAACTTCCCGTTCCACGAGTGGACAAACTCATGCGCAAGCAGGCCCCCCACCAGGTAGCCGGCCTCAGGCGAAAGCAAGACTCGCTCCGGCAGACGGCTGTCGTTGGATTCGTGGTGCTCGAGCCCGAAGTGCGCCACGTGATCGCTCAGTGTGAGCAGGAAATGATAGTCGCGATAGTGTCGCGCTCCAAAGAGCTTTCCCGACTCAGCCACAAGGTTGGCCATCCCCTTCTGGGTCTCGGGACTGATGGCAAGCGCAGCCTCGCTGTCGGCCACCAGGTCGAGTTCGTGGGTGATGGGCTCGCCCGCAGGCGTAATGTCGATGGCGCGATAGAACTCCCCGGCGATCACCGGCGAGTCAACAAGCATATCGAGTGAGATTGGCTTGAACGCGATCCTGTTCGCCGTCGAGTTGGCGATGGGAAGGGAAGTACCGAACTTCCATCCTTCCGGCAAAAGCAGAGTAGCCTCGTAGGTCAGTTGCTCGGCCGGAATCCCTTCGGGGTAGAGCAACACCGAGTTCCACTCAAGAACAGTGAGCTTGTCGGTGGCCGATTCGCCCTCTGGTTCGATGTAGTCGTAGGTTGCCTCCAACTGACTCACACCGGCCGGAATTTCCAAATGGAACGTGTATACGTCGAGCATGTCGCGCTTCCACGGAATCGTCTTGCCGCCACCTTCAAACTTCAAGCCGGCCAGGTCTGCGATCGGTCCATTCGGGCCGTGCTCGCCGGGAATCCACTTTGGGTAGTAAATCGTAAGAGCCCCGGCCTGCACCGGCATTGTCAGGTGTGCGCGGAGAATCTTCTGCTGGGTTTTGGTGGCGTCAACCGTAACCTGAATGGTTTTGCCGGCGCGTGTGATCCCAGAGCGTGCTTGCGTTGCGGTCAAGGTCAGGAGTGCGAGGAGAGACAGGGAAAGCCGAGTGCGGCTCAGCGGCATTGAGGGTGCTCCTTGGAATTGGCCCGGGGATTTGGCCCCATCCCCGCATCATACTCAGAGCATGAACTGGCGCACAACATCGCTCAACCGTTTGGTTGATGAGCGAACGGGTTGCACGGTCGACGGTCCAGTCAACAAGCAATCCCGTCTCAGGCAGCCATCGCCTGCGCCAGCCTGCGCACCGTCAGCACAGTAATGTCGTCTTCCTGGCCGAAGGCCTTGGCGGCATCGGCGATGTAAAAGGCCGACTGCCCCGACAGGTTGTGCACCCGATCGAAGCCGAAAAGTTCGCCGGAGCTTCCGCGCGCTTCGACCACCCCATCCGACATGAGCAACAGCCGGTCGCCCGGGTGGAGATAGACATGCACTTCTTCGTATTCGACCTCCGGCACGAAGCCGAGCGGCAATCCTCCGGGCAGCGCTACTTCCTGGCTGTTCAGGTAGGGAGGCAGATGGCCGGCGTTGGCCATCACCACTTCGCCATCTGCCTTGAACCACACCGCCTGGCAGGTGGTAAAGCTGTCCCCGCCCACCAGTACGCGATTCAGCGACTTCAGAATCCGCGCCGGGCTGCGGTCCACCGTCCGCCGCAGCGCACCCATCAGCATGGACACGTTCATGGCCGCCCGGAGGCCTTTGCCCGCCACGTCGCCCAGCACCACCAGCAGACCCCCGTCGCCTGTTGACTGCACGTGGAAAAAGTCCCCGCCAACCTCGGCCGCCGGCGTATAGATCGACTCCACTTCAAAGCCCGGCGTTTGAATGGTCTCGTGCGGGATCATCAGCTCCTGCACGCTACGGGCAGCGGCCAATTCGCTTGAGGCCCGCTCCTGGTCGCGGTTGATGCGCAGGAAGCGCACGAAGATGATCAATACGATTACCAGGATCCCGACAAAGTCCGCAATCGCAGCAAAGTGGATGGGAACCGGTCCGGCCTGGATGGTCAGAGGAGAGCGGTAATTCTCGTGTCCCATCGAAGTGTAGACAGCAATCAGGATCGGCTCGATCATGCCCACCAGGCTCAGGACGAGCGGAATCAGCAGCAGGCCTGCCTCGAAGTTGCGACGAAAAGTCGCAATGATCAGTGTCAGGAAGACGAAGATCGTCCACATCATGACCCAGAACAGGCTGAACACCCCGACCGCCACAAGCAGAATCCCGATCAGCGTACTGTGCCCTACCAGCAACAATGTTGGGGCCACGCCCAGCAGAATTGGCGAGGAATAGCGCAGGATCCAGATGTACCAACGCCGCCGCAGACTGAGAAAGGCAATCAGAAACTCGAAATAGAGGTAAGCAGAGATGAGAAACAGTTGGAAGTAGATCGCCGCGTACCAGAGGCTATCGAGGTTTGCCGAGCTTCCGGCCAATTCGATGAACGCAAGGGGCGCCATGACTAGTTCATGCATGCCCAGCCACAAATATTCAACGTGCCCCTTCTGCGTGAAATAAAGCGCAAACAGGAACATCGCCAGCACCAGCAGCAGGATTGAAATCACGATGCGCGGCAGCCGTTCAAACAGCCCGTGAACCGTCCACAACTCAAGCGCGTGTTCCAACTCCTCGCGATGGCCCAGGCGCAGCTTCCGGTTTGCGAAGAACGACGTGTACGCCCCATAGCCGAAGGGCTTGTAGATGGTCCGCGCAACCAATGTGAGGTTGGTTTCATCGGCAGGCACCTTCAGGTCATAGATTCGCGAGATCGGTTGGTATCGTTTCAGCGAATCCGCGTGCGGGCCCTCCGGCTGGATTCGGTTGCCGTTGGCGAAGACGTCAAAGCCGGACCCGGATGAGCTGATGTTGATCGCCGTTGTCCGTGAGGTAGGCAGCTCGACCAGCAGGAACACGGGTCCATGATTCTCAGGCAGCTTGATGTGCAGGCGAAACCAGGCGTACTTCTGCGGCCCCGAGTCCAGCTTGAAACCGCCCGACTTGAAATCGTCGTCGGGGCTATCGCTGGCGTGATGATCTCCGTGATTATCTTCCTCAACGTCCGCAACAGCATCCTCCGCGTCGCGCACTGCCCACTTCGAATCGTCAAAATCCGTCCGGGCGGCGGCAGGGTCGGTGGTAATGCCCACCCGCCAGCCCTTCTCAAGCAGCAGCGGTGAACCCAACTGGCCGGCGTCAAAGACCAGCTCGGTCGGAGGCGGGCTCTTCGAAGCATGAGGATTTCCGTGAGGCGGCGGAAAGTCGAAGCCTAAATGAGTTCCCCGGGTCTCTGGCTCCGCTGGGGCCTGCGCCCCGGCCGGAGCCTGGGGCACAGCCGTGTTCGACGATTGAGCCGCGAGCGCAAGGACGGTCCCGGTGGTGAAGGCTGCAATCGCGAAGGCTATCCGGCGCATGTGAGTCTCCCCGAGGCCCTTGAATCTGCTGGTCCTTTTTCCGCGTCTCTTCGCATCGCTGTTCTTTATCCTGCCCGTTCCCATGTGCACTCCACTCTAATTCAGAAGAGAGTGGCGGTCCAAAGTGCATCATTGGCCGGTTTGCAACTCAATCCATATGCCCCCCCCACGCGTACAAACGCAGACGGGAATGCGCAGTCGGAACCTGAGCGAATTTGGGCAAACGGTCCGCAAACCCCGAATCTTCTTTCCTTCTGTTGCCAAACAGGGGGATACTAGCGTCTAACCAAATGGAGCGAAGCGGGCAGTACGGTTGTGTGAGCCCGGGGGTAATGCAGGAGGCGCAAGAATGAGAACGAAGCATATAAGTTTCAGAGCTTTAGCGCTGGGCGTTGTAGCCCTGGCCTTGACCGGCTGGGCCTTCGGCCAGTCGACCCCCTCCGGTTCAGCACCGGCTTCCGGCCAGGACCCGGCCCAGTCGGGCACCTCTGCACCCGCTTCCGGAACCACGCCTGTTGCCGGGGACCAATCGACCTCCGCACAACCCCCCGCAAGCCCGTCGACGGGCCAATCCGGGACTCAGTCCACACCGACACCTGCCACGGATTCCGCTCCGGGCGCCGCTGCGGTAAGCGGTGATGCTCCAGCAAAGTCCGACCCCAAAGACAAGAAGCCCGCTCCTGGATCAGCCCCCGTTGCGGGCGACGTCCCAGCTTCGGCCGTAAACCCCGACAAGATCGTCGAGGTTGGCAGCCAGAAGGTCAACGTCAAGCCCGGCAGCATCGACGACGTCAACGCGGTGGGCAATCGCAATATCGGCGGACGCGGCATCGGAAACTGGTACTCGGTGGACTACGAGATCAAGATGGGCAAGATGTACGCCACCGAGCTTGAGAAGAGCACCAAACTCATCACCGACCCGGTGGTTGTCGAATACGTCAACCGCATCGGCCAAAACATCGTCAAGAACTCCGACTGCAAGGTTCCGTTCACCATCAAGGTGATCGACTCCGACGAGATCAACGCCATGGCATTGCCCGGTGGCTTCTTCTATGTCAACTCCGGCCTTATCCTCAACGCCGACGAAGAAGCTGAGCTGGCCGGCGTCATGGCCCATGAGACTGCTCACGTATGCGCGCATCACATCGCCCAGGAGATGACCCGCGCCAACTATGCACAGATCGGCATGATTCCGGTGATGATCATGGTGGGTGGCTGGACCGGCTACGGCATCTATGAGGGAGCACAGATTGGCATTCCGATGGTCTTCCTCAAGTTTTCGCGCGAGTTCGAGTCGCAGGCCGACTACCTCGGAATCCAATACATGTATCGTGCCGGGTACGACCCGCAAGCCTTCATCAGCTTCTTTGAGAAGATCCAGGCACTCGAAAAGCGCAAGCCCGGTCTGGTGGCCAAGGCCTTCAGCGACCACCCGCAGACCCCTGATCGCATTCTGCACTCGCAGGAGGAGATTGCCCGCATCCTCCCTGCGCGCGATGAGTACACGGTGACCACCTCGGAGTTCGACGACGTCAAGGCACGGTTGGCCCGCATCGAGAACAAGCGCCGTCTCACTGACTCCAAGGACACCAAAAAGCCTTCGCTGCGCCGTGCAGGCACTTCTACCGGCGACGCCACTGGAACGGCCGGAGCGTCTACCCCGTCTGATACCTCGGGCGACGACGACAAGCCGACCCTCCACCGCCGCGACGACCAGAACTGAGCCCAAAACCGAACTTGGCGTGCATCCTGTTCCGTTGACCTCGGCGCAGGTACCCAGATTGACAACCGTATCAACCGCACGGGTTGTGCACTGCCTTCAGCGGGTCTAAGCTGGATCGCAAGAGAGAATCCGGCCGGACAGGAAACTTGCGCTTGGGCAAGGAACTTCTATCCGGGACATACAATTCCCGTGTGGGGGAAGGGAACGCACACCCTCCAATTGCCCTGCCGCATGACGGCTTCTCTCCTCTGGGGTGAACTGAAGTCCGTGAAGAAGATCGCGATCTGTGTGGCCGCTTTTGTGGCGATCCTGGTGCTCACCAAGATCGCCAACCAGGTGCCTCCGGATCCGCCAGCAGGCACCACATTCTCGCTCAAGGCACAAAGAGTTATCGAGTGCACGCTGGATGACATCACTCTGGTCGATAAGCATGACGCGGCTACGAATCTTCACAAGGACTCAAGCTGGCCCGACTGCAGCGTCTTCCACAAAGACGATGTCTTCGATTTTTATCTTTCCCGTGGCGAGAAAACCCACTTCCTGAGCATTGAAAGGACCGCCTGGTGGCGCAAGGTCAAGTAACCCGGGCGGTTCGTCTGAAATCCATGGATTGAGGCCACCCCGCGGACACCTTTCCACCTTTCACGAGATCAGCCCTCAAACCCCTGCACCATCTGTCGTAACAGCACTAGAGGTTGGGCCACCGCAGCTCATAACCACAAGTGGCTGGCTTGTAGGCCTTTCACCCACTCCTCCCGGTCCGATTCAAGCTTCCCGAAAGCCTATGAATTTCCGTTAAATCCCTGAAATTCCTTGAACTCACAGGCGAAACCGCGTTATATACAAGAACACCGGCAGGTTTGCCGGAATCCGTCCTGAGGCTCGAATCCCTCCTGGAGGTCCAAAATGCGCAATGCCGCAGCCCGTTCGAATCTGCTCGTTCCTGAGGTGCGCGAGGTGATGGACATTCGCCAGGCCTCGGACTACCTTGGTATCTCACCCGACACCCTCTACAAATATGCTTCAGAAGGGTTTGTCCCCGCCTTCAAGCTGGGCAATCGTTGGCGCTTCAAGCGCTCCCGCCTCGATGAGTGGATGGACCGCCAGTCCGACCTGCAGGCTGCCGACAACGAACTCGACCCGCACCAGAAGAAGCCTGTCCGGCCGGCGCTGTAGAAGCCGGCAGCAGCAGTCCCTCAGCCCCTTCTATCAGCCCCCTGTTATTCTCTCCTAGTGAATCACCTTCGCCGCATCGGACTGTTGCGCCGGCGCATGACGAAAGCCGGTCTCTCCGGCCTGCTCGTCACCCATCTTCCCGATCTCCGCTACCTCTGTTGCTTTACCGGTTCCAGCGCTGCTCTTGCCGTTACCCGCCGCCATGCCCGCCTTTTCACGGATGGACGCTATTCCACGCAGGCCGTCGAAGAAGTGCGTGGCGCCGGCGTCGGCATCGTCTCCGGGCCGCCCGCAGTCGCAGCCATCGAGTGGCTCCGCAAGTTGCCGGGCGTCAAAACTGCGGCATTCGACTCGAACTCAATCACGGTCGCCGAACTCGGCCGCTGGAAGGCGTCGCTGCCGGCCCGCCCGAGAAGGAGCTTCCTCTCGGAGCTGGCAGAGCCCCTCGTTCAGCAGTTGCGCATGATTAAGGACGCGGACGAACTCGCAATCCTCTCCGAGGCCGCTTTGATCGGATGCCGCATTTTCGAGCACATTCTCGGCGTTATCCGTCCGGGCTTGCGCGAGATTGACGTTGCTGCCGAACTCGAGTACAAGGCTCGCCTGCTCGGCGCCGAGGGAATGTCGTTTGAGACCATCGTTGCCTCGGGCGAGCGGTCGGCCCTGCCGCACGGCCGCGCTACCCCCACCCCCCTCCCGCGCAAGGGTTTTCTCACCCTCGACTTCGGTATAATCCACAAGGGTTACTCAAGTGACATGACCCGCACCGTCTACCTGGGGAATCCCACCGCAAAAGAACGGGATGTCTACGAGGCAGTGCTCGAAGCACAGGAATCCGGGGTTGGGGCCGTACGCGGAGGAGCGCGCTGCGGGGACGTGGATGAAGCCGCCCGTGGCGTCTTGCGCCAGGCCGGATTAGCTGAGGCATTCACCCACTCCAGCGGCCACGGTGTTGGCTTGGAGATTCACGAGTCGCCCCGCATTGGGGCCGGACAGGCAACCAGGCTGCTGCCGGGGATGGTCGTCACCATCGAGCCCGGGGTTTACCTGGCGGGTCAGTTCGGAGTCCGCATCGAGGATATGGTGGCTGTTACACGAACCGGTGGCGAGGTGCTGACGCCCGCACCCAAAGCCTTGATTCAACTTTGAACGAGTTTGAACAAGGCGCACCCGGTTTTAAGCGGAATGCGTTGCAATACCGAAAAAGGAATGAATGAAACAAGAAGACATTGAAGACCTGAAACAGCTGATCGAGTTTCTCAAGGAGCATCAGGTAGCCGAGTTTGAGGTGGACCGCGACGGCCTGAAGGTCCGGCTCAAGTTCAGGCAGCCCGAGGGCTCCAGTACGAGTCTCGGCGACCTTGCCCGGTTTGTCGCTGCTGCGCCTTCCGCTGCCCCGGCCACCGGCGCTCCCTCTGCGCCCGTTGCGGAACCTGCGGCCGACCCCGACGCCGGGCTACACCTGGTGAAATCGCCCATCGTCGGCACCTACTACGGCTCGCCTTCCCCCGGCGCCGCGCCCTTTGTTTCGCCCGGCGAGCGCGTGGAGAAGGGGCAAGTCATCTGCATTGTCGAAGCCATGAAGCTGATGAACGAGATTGAGTCCGACGTGGCCGGCGAAATCGTAAAGAGTCTTGTATCCAACGGACAGCCCATCGAATTTGGGCAGCCTCTGTTTTCTGTGCGTCCGGCGTAGGGAACAACCGAACGGTCCAGCCGTTGCAAGCCTCATCCGCAGACATCGGATTCTCCGGATCACCAACTCGGCAAACACCGCCCGTTCCGTCAACCCGGCGAGCGACGCTTTAAAGGTCATGCATGTTTCGTAAGGTTCTGATAGCTAATCGCGGTGAAATTGCTCTCCGCGTCATCAACGCCTGCCGGGAACTCGGCATCCGCACGGTCGCCGTTTACAGCGAAGCCGACCGCAACTCCCTTCACGTTAAATTTGCCGACGAAGCCATCTGCATTGGCCCGCCGCGGCTCGCCGACAGCTACCTGCATGTCCCCGCCGTGATTTCAGCAGCGGAAATTGCAGACGTCGACGCCATTCATCCCGGATACGGCCTGCTCAGTGAGAACGCCAACTTTGCCGAAGTCTGCCGCGCTTCGAACATCAAGTTCATTGGACCTCCGCCCGAGGTCACACGGCTAATGGGCGAGAAGGAAAAAGCTCGCCAGGCGATGAAGAAGGCCAGGGTGCCGATTCTGCCCGGTTCAGACGGCGTCATCGGCTCTGAGACCGAGGCGCTCACGTGGGCAGGAGAAGTGGGCTACCCCGTCATTCTCAAGGCCAAGGCCGGCGGCGGCGGGCGCGGCATGCGCATCGTCCGCTCACCCGACGAGTTGCCCAACCTCTATCACGCTGCCTCAACTGAGGCCGCGAACGCCTTTGGCAACGGCGAACTCTACATGGAGAAGTTCATCGAGCAACCGCGCCACATCGAGTTCCAGATACTCGCCGATGAGCATGGCAAAGTGGTTTCACTCTTCGAGCGTGAATGTTCCATTCAGCGGCGCCATCAGAAGCTGATTGAGGAAGCGCCCTCGCTCATGGTGACGCCAAAGATGCGCGAGGAGATCGGCAAGACGCTCTGCCGCTGCCTCGCCGACATCGGCTACCAGAACGCCGGTACAGTCGAGTTCCTGATGGACACCGACGGCCAACTCTACTTCATCGAAATGAATACGCGCATCCAGGTAGAGCACCCGGTCACCGAAGCCATCACTGGCATCGACCTCGTCAAGGCGCAGTTGCGGATCGCCGCAGGCGAGCGGCTCGAATCGATTCTGCCGCCCAGACTTGAGATTCGCGGCCACGCCATCGAGTGCCGCATCAATGCTGAGCATCCGCAAAGGTTCACGCCCTCTGCCGGAAAGATCACCGCCTTCAACGTACCCGGAGGCAACGGCGTACGCGTCGACACAGCGCAGTACGCCGAGGGCGTTGTTCCGCCCTACTACGATTCGCTTATTGCCAAGCTCATCGTCCATGGCGTAGACCGCGCTGAAGCCATTGCCAAAATGGAGCGCGCGCTCCGGCAGTTCATCGTCCAGGGAATCGATACTTCGATCTCGCTGCACGAGTCGATTTTTGCCGACGAGGACTTCCGCAATGGCCAGTTCGACACCAAGTTTATGGAGCGGTTCCTGGCGGGGAACATCGGCTGACCCAGGCGCGCCGGCGCGTTGAGGTCGGCGGGCTGTAGGGATGTTCACCGCCCCGACGAGATAGGATTCTGATGTGATGAAAGCTTCCCCTACGGCGCGGTTTCCTTCAGTGCTGGTCCTGTTCGTTGCGAGTGTATGCCTAGCCCAAAGCACCGCTGGCCATGGCAAGGCTGGCCCAACAAAGGTCGTTCAAAGAAACGCCGACTGGACCGCCTACAACGGCGGCATCGATGGCGACCACTACTCACCCCTCAGCCAGATTCATCGTGGCAACGTAAAGAACCTCTCCCAGGCCTGGGTCTTCGACACCGGCGAAAAGGGCGGCATTCAGACCAATCCGCTCATTGTTGGCGGCAAGCTCTTCGCCTTCACCCCCACGCAGAAAGTGATCGCACTCGACGCGTCCACCGGCCAGCTGAAGTGGAAGTTTGACTCCGGCGTCGGCGGCGCACAGCCTGCGCGCGGCTTCGCCTGGTGGACCGGCGGCAGCGAGTCTCGCCTCTTTGCCGGCATCATGAACTACCTCTACTGCCTTGATCCTGCCACCGGCAAACCGATCCCGAGCTTTGGCGAAAACGGCCGCATCGATCTGCGCAAGGGCTTGCGTGAGCCGTGGCAGGAACAGTCCATCGTCCTCACTTCGCCAGGAATCATATACAAGGACCTGATCATCGTCGGCGGCCGCAACCCCGAAACGCACCCCGCGCCGCCTGGAGACGTTCGCGCCTTCAACGTGCGCACTGGCGAGCTGGCCTGGATCTTCCACACCATCCCGCGCCCCGGAGAACCCGGCAACGAGACTTGGCCGGCTGACGCCTGGAAGACCGCCGGCGCTGCCAACAACTGGGCCGGCATGACGCTCGACACTGCGCGCGGGATTCTTTTCGTTCCCACGGGCTCAGCCGTCTTCGACTTCTACGGTGGCGATCGCGTGGGCAACGATCTCTACGCCGACTGCGAGCTGGCCCTCGACGCTGCTACAGGGAAACTCCTCTGGTATTTCCAGGGCGTGCATCACGACCTTTGGGATCGCGACTTCTCCTCGCCGCCCGCGCTCTTCACCTTCATGCGGAACGGCAAGACGGTGGACGCGCTCGCGCAGACCAGCAAGCAAGGGCACATTTACGTCTTCGATCGCGAAACCGGCAAGCCGCTTTTTCCCATCACGGAGCGCCCTTATCCGGCCAGCACCGTTCCCGGCGAACTCGCCTCGCCCACGCAGCCGCTGCCTGAGTTCCCGGAACCATTTGCGCGCCAGCGCCTCACTGAGGACATGCTGACCACGCGCACGCCCGAGGCCCACGCCTGGGCGGTGAAAGAGTTTCAGACGCTCCGCAGCAATGGCCAGTTTATCCCTTTCGCCGTGGGCAGTCAGACGATCGTCTTTCCGGGTTTTGACGGTGGCGGGGAGTGGGGCGGTCCGGCCGTTGACCCGCGCACCAACATCCTCTACGTCAACGCCAACGAGATGGCCTGGACGGGCGGGCTGATCCCGGCAAAGCATTCGGGCACTGCGGGCGAACTCGTCTACCTGAGCCAGTGCGCCATGTGCCACGGGCCAGAGCGCGCCGGTGCGCCCCCGGCTTTCCCATCCCTGCTCGATGTCTTGAAGCGCCTGGCTCCGGACAAGATCACCGACAACATTCAGCACGGCAAGGGCCGCATGCCGTCCTTCCCGAACATCGACGACGCGCACTTGGCCGCACTTCTTGACTTCTTGCGCACCGATGGCAACGCTGCGACCGTCGGCTCGGGGAACTCCGCTTCGGCTAGTCCGAATTCGGCGAGTAAGGAACTCACGGTCGTAGCCGCCGCGCAGATCGTCGGCCAGGCCACCGCCAACGCGCCCGGCGCAGCAGTTTACCGCCAGCGGTGCGCCGCCTGCCACGGGCAACAGCAGCAGGGAGTGCCGCCGGCAGTCCCCATGCTCCTCGGGGTAGGGAACAGGCTCTCCGTCGCTCAGGTCGACGACATCATTCATAAGGGCAAAGGGAAGATGCCTGGCAAGCCCGATTTCGTCGGCCCCGATCTGGATGCGCTGCTCGCCTTCCTCGGCGTCGACGACCACGCAATGCACTTGATTGAGGACAATGAGCCGGCGGACGCATACACATTCACCGGCTATCGCAAGTTTCTCGACCCGGACGGCTATCCCGCTATCACGCCCCCGTGGGGCACACTCAATGCCATCGACCTCACGACTGGAAAGAACGTGTGGAAGATTCCTCTCGGCGAATTTCCTGAGTTGGCCAGGACAGAGACAAAGAATAAGACGGTCGCGAAGACTGGGGCCGGGAGTGGGAAAGGGACCGGAGCGAAGACAGGGGAAAACACCGAAGCCGGGAATGGATTAAGCAATACGGGCTCTGAGAACTATGGCGGACCCATCGTTACGGCCGGCGAGGTGCTTTTCATAGGCGCCACCATCTACGACCACAAGTTCCGCGCCTTTGACAGCCGAACCGGCAAGCTTTTGTGGGAGTCGCAGCTGCCTTACTCCGGCGTTGCCACTCCCGCCACCTACATGGTGGGCGGGCGTCAGTATGTGGTCATCGCTGCAAGCGGAGCCCGCGACGCCAAAGGGCCGCAAGGCGGGGCGTATGTGGCGTTTGCGCTGCCGCGGTAGTGTTTGGACCCAGCGAAGGCGGAGCTTAGAATCAGGCCATGGATGCTCGCCACATTAAACCAGAACACGAAACGCTCGCCGACATCATTGACTCGCTCTCGAAGCCGCGTCCTGCGGCGGACGGGGAGTCGGAAGCCGAAAAGGAAAAGCGGATCGCTGAAAATGCCTATCAAGCGAGGCTCCAGAGGCTGGCGAAGAAGCACGGGTTGCCCGTGGGCCCCGAAGGCGTGCATTACACCCTGGATGGGAAGGATAACCCTTTGGTTCAGGTAGCAAACGAAGTGTTTGCTAACGCCCGCAAGCGCAAGGTGAACTGAATGGAGGCTGCGCTCCAACAGAGCTCACGAAGGCTACCTTCTTGTGCGGCAGAATCCTAGTGCGCCACCGGAACGGGCGTCAGAATGTCTTCGGTTGCCTTGGGGTCGCCGGCTGCGGGGCCGTGCCACACGCTGCTGCCGAAGGTCGTAATGTAGATCTGCGAGGGGTCCTGCGGATCGACGATCACGCGATGTCCCCACTTGAAGTTGTAGCCCTGGATCCGCTGCCAGTGCGCGCCGGCGTCGGTTGACCTCCAGGCGCCCGCGTCGAAGCCGGCGATATAGAGTGTGTCCGGCGACTTCGGATCAATCGTCACGTCGTAAACGTGATGCGACTCCCCGAACGACTGCGTCCAGGTGCGTCCGCCATCCGTGGTCAGATACACCCCGCCCCCCACATCCACATCGGCGTGTTCCTGTCCCCATGCCGCCAGGTACATGCGCTTGCTGTCGCGCGGATCGATCGCCAATCCAATCGGTCCGTTCACATTCTTTGGCAGCGGAAGCTGCTTCCAGTGCTCCGCCTCGTCGATCGACCGATAGAGCGCCCCGTCGCCTACCTTCGCCCCGAAGCGGCCCTCATTGCTTCGCGCCACGATCAGATAAAGGACTCCGTCGGCGCTGCGCACGATCCGCCACGCGTAGGGGTTCTGCTCCTGAATGCCGAGATTCTTCAGTTCCCAGGTCTTGCCGTCGTCCATGGACTTGTAGACGCCCTTGCCGAACCCGCAGGCATACAAATACCGCGACCGAACTGGGCTCACCGGATCAACGAGGATGTGCGTCACAGCCGTCGGATCCATTCCGTCGTTCGACATCGCCCAGTGCTTGCCGCCGTCGGTCGACATCTCCACGCCGCCGGTGAAATCGGCCGCATCCATTTTGCGCCACATCTTGGGGTGGGGAAGATCGTGAATGTAACTGAATGCTCCCCACATCAACCCCTTCACGTCGGGATCGAAGGCCAGCCAGTAGGTCGTATTTCTCCACTCCTCCTCAACGCCATTCGTCGCCGTCTGCCACGACTGCCCCCCATCGTAACTTTGGAATGCTCCAATGTCGGTGTAGTCGATGAAGATGTGTTTAGGGTCAAAGGGATCGAACTGCACGCCGTAGCTCGTCGTAACATCGAGCCCGCGCGTGGTCCAGCTATTCTCGCCTACGCGCACGGAGTTCACCTGCGCCCATGTCTTGCCTCCGTCCAGCGTCCGGTAGGTGCGAAACAAATCGGTGGCGTAGACGATCTCAGGGTGTCCGGGCGCAACGGCCAGGCTGTAGGGCGCGTCGAAGATGATGCTCTTGCTGCCGTCGAAGTTGCTGCTATTGGCCCGCTGCTCAATCCACGAGCCCTCCATGTTGCTTGCCGGCTTGGTCGATTCTTTCAACACGATCGACCAGCTCTTACCACCATCGGTCGTCTTGGCAATACCGTTGTAGAAGTCTTCAAGCCGCTCGCCCATCTTCAGGTCGCGAAAACCCACATAGGCGATCTGGCCGTTCTCGCTTGCTGCCGCCACCGCGCCAAACTGCGCTCCCTGCTGCCCCAGCTCCGGCGTCGTAACCTGCCAGCTTCGCCCCTCATCCTGAGAGATTGAAAGCCCTCCATCGCTTGTTGTGGCGTAAAGGGTCATCCGACCAGACGAGTCTCCGCCACTCGCATGCATGATCTTGAGATCGGAGCCGCCTACAGGTCTCGTCTTTTCCAATTGGAGCGTGTTCACCCCGCGCAACCCGAGCGCAAGCCGGTTTCCGCCGTTGTAGGAGAGGAACATCAGACCGTCGCTCGGATAGTCGGCCTCCTGCTGAAAGCTCGATCCGCCATCCTTGGAGGCGAGCAGCGAGGTCGCGCTCTGGCCTTTATCCCAGAAGCCGATGTGCACGCTCGAGTCTTTCGGATCCACGGCGATGAGGCCGATCCACATGCCAGATACGTAGCTTTCATCTTCGGTTGTCAGGCTGTAGTCGCTGTGATCGCCATTCTGGTGTTCCACGGTCTTCTTTGCCGGGTCGGGGAAGACCATGCTCCAGGTTGCCCCGGTATCGTCGCTGCGCCACAGGGCGGCACCACCTGCATAGATTCGCTTTGGGTTGTTCGGGTCGAAGGCAAAACTCGCCAACCCGCCGCGCAGATTGAACATGCGCCAGGAGTTGCCGCCATCGTGGGTGATGTAGGCGCCCGACATGTCGCAGCGCAAGACTATGAGTTTGGGGTCGTTCGGGCTGATCGTGGGGCTGGCTGTGGTACCCCCACCCCCCGGGCCAATGATCTTCCACGCATCCAGCCGCGTAGCCGGGCCGGGCGTTTGCGCTGAAACGCCGTGCGCTGTCAAAAGAGAAGCAAGAGCCAGAAAAGAAAGGGCTTTCAATCAGATCCTCCTGGGGCGGAGAACACAGGCAAACTTACCTGTCGTCGTTTGCATTGTAGCGGAGGGCGGGCCGCCCGCAGATGTTTATCGCTTTTTCTTCGCCTTTTGTTCCAGATTCAGTTATGCTGGCTTCGCAACAACGGAGGTTGCACAATGGACCTGAAACAAAGACTCATCGCTGAATATGATCGCGAGACCGCTACCACCCGCAAGATGCTTGACGCGGTTCCTGCCGACGCTGACTACAACTACAAGCCCCACGAGAAGTCCATGCCTCTTGGGCGGCTGCTTGGACACCTTTCTGACACCTCGGGCGAGTGGGCCATTTCCACGGTTACGTTAGACAAGCTCGAGTTTCCCGAAGGCCACAAGTTTGAACCGTACGTACCCGCTTCAAAAGAGGCGATGCTCGCGCAGTTTGACAAGCAGGTGGCCGAGGCCAAGGCCGCACTCGCCGCCTTCGATTCGTCCAAGTGGGACGAGAACTGGAAGTTCGTGGCCGGCGGTCAGGCATGGATCGACGAGCCCAAGTACGACGTCTGGCGCTATTGGGTGATGAACCACATGATCCATCATCGCGCTCAGGTCGGCGTGTACCTCCGGTTGCTTGAGCAGAGGATCCCCGGCACCTACGGCCCCTCGGCAGACGGGATGTAAGCTGGCAGACCGTTTAGCAGCGGGAAAGAGCAGCAGCCTTGAAGATTTGGGCGGCCGCTGGGGGAAGGGGACTGAAGCCTGTCTCTCGATTGAAGAGCTCGGCGGCTCTTCTGTCGCAGACAACTTGCTGCGGTCCCTTCTACTCTTGTCTGTATGCCGCACTCTTTTCCTCGTGTCTACCCCATCCTCGACGCCTCGATCCTTCCAATCCGCGATCGTGCCACCTTCTTGCGCCGTTTGGGCTCCGAACTCACAGAGGCCGGGGTAACGCTCCTTGAATATCGCAACAAGACTGGCCCAGACGCTGAGCTGCTCGCCGACGGTGAGGCACTGCGCGCCGCTATGCCCGCAGTCAAGGTGAGGCTGATTCTCGACGACCGAGCTGACCTGGTCGATCGGCTCCAGTTTGACGGCGTCCATGTGGATGCGGGGGACGTGTCGCCCGCGGCCGCGCGCCGCCTCCTTGGGCCCAATCGTATCCTCGGCACATTTGGCGGCAGCGAGGCACTCGTTGAAGACATTCTGCTCGCCCCGGCCGACTATCTCTCCATCGGTCCAGTTTTCTCGACCCGCACCAAGCAGACCTCCAAGAAGCCGATCGGGCCAGAAGGCGTGAAGTGGCTGCGGGCACAGGCTGGGACAGGTCCGGTCTTGGTTGCTGTTGGCGGCGTCACGCGGGCAACAGCTGTAAAGGTCATCCGCGCCGGAGCCGATGTTGTCGCCGTCTCCGAGGGGATCTTCGGCCAGCCGGATCCCGCCGCCGAGTTCCGCGCATGGCTGGCTGAGCTTGAGGGATAAGGAGGTTGCCGCCCAAGAGGGATCAGACAGCCACTTTCCTGATCGGCCAGGGTCGTAAGAAAAAGAAAGACAGCCGCGCCAAATTCCTTTACAACTTATGAGTAAGTGAGCCGATCAAACCTGACTCAATTCCCCAAACCTGCTCCCTCGCCCGACGCGCCCCGGCCTGATGCTCCGAGGTTGGTCCAGAGCCTCGGGCTTTTCAGCTCCACCGCGCTTGTCATCGGATCGATGATCGGCTCGGGCATCTTCATCGTCGATGCGGACATCGCCCGTGGCACCAACTCGCCGGCGCTCTTTCTCGGTGCGTGGGTGGTCACCGCCGTTCTCACCATCATTGCCGCACTCAGCTACGGCGAACTCGCCTCCATGATGCCCAAAGCCGGCGGGCAATATGTCTACCTGCGTGAGTCGCTCGGGCCGCTCTGGGGATTCCTCTATGGCTGGACGCTCTTCCTCGTTATTCAAACCGGAACCATTGCCGCCGTCTGCGTCGCTTTTGGCAAATTTCTTGGCGTTTTCTTCCCGGACATCTCGACCACCCACTGGCTCTGGCATATCGCCCACGTTCCGGCGCTCATAGTTGGCCCCATGGTCCTCGGCAACATGGAGATCGGCGTCAGCACCGCCAACCTTACAGCCATCGTCATCGTCTTTTTCCTGGCCATTGTGAACATCTTCGGCGTGCGGCTCGGAGCCATGATCCAGAACGTCTTCACTTCGGCAAAAGCTCTGTCGTTGGCCGCGCTCATCCTGCTGGCCTTCACCGTCGGCCGCAACGCCATCGCCTCTGCTGCCAATTTCGGGCCGGGCCTGAGCGAATTCTGGAAAAACTCCGGCTGGAGTTCGCTCCATCCCGTTCAGGTTGGCATTGGCGGGCCGATCGTCCTCGTGAACCTGGCCGTCATTCTCGCCGTGGTGCAGGTGGGGTCGCTCTTCTCCGCCGATGCGTGGAACAACATTACATTTACTGCCGGCGAAGTGAAGAATCCCAGACGGAATATCCCTCTCTCTCTCATTCTTGGCACGGGATTCGTCCTCACCGTCTACTTTCTGGCTTCGTTGTCGTATCTGCTTGTGTTGCCGATGCACGGCGATCCGCACGGAGCCACCGTCGTTGCGCGCGGCATTCAATACGCCGCGGAAGATCGCGTCGGCACGGCCGCACTCGAACAGATATTCAGCTCGGGCGGAGCGTGGCTGATGGCCGGAGCGATTCTCATTTCCACATTTGGCTGCGCAAACGGCATGACCCTCGCCGGCGCGCGTGTCTACTACGCAATGAGCCAGGATGGACTCTTTTTCAAATCTGTTGGCAAACTCCACCCGCGCTACAAGACGCCCGTCGCCGCGCTCATGGTCCAGGCGGTTTGGACCACGGTGCTTTGTGTATCCGGCTCCTATAGCCAGTTGCTCGACTACATCATCTTTGCCGTGTTGGTCTTCTATATCCTCACCATCGCTGGGCTCTTCGTCCTGCGCGTCAAGCGCCCTGACGCGCCGCGCCCCTACAAAGCCCTCGGTTATCCCATTCTCCCTGCCGTTTACATCCTGCTGGCTTCATGGATTTGTGTCGTATTATTGCGATACAAGCCGCAGTACACATGGCCCGGCCTGGCATTGGTCCTGCTTGGTATCCCCGTCTATCTGTTCTGGTCTAAAGCGAATCGAAAACCCTCAAGCGACTAACCGAACCCCGTTGCGCGCAAAGGAGCAGCCCATCCGCATGGCGAACATCTTCAGAAGAAAACCGCTGCATCTGATTGTCTCGGAAGCCAAAGAGGAAGGGGATGAGCACCTGAAACGATCCCTCGGGCCGGTGTCGCTGACGGCGCTGGGGGTTGGTGCGGTCATAGGTGCGGGCATCTTCGTGATGGCAGGGTTGGGCGCGCACGAAGCAGGACCGGCTCTAACGCTTTCCTTCGTGATGTGCGGCGTTGCCTGTACGTTCGCGGGCCTCTGCTATGCCGAATTCGCGGCCATGATTCCGCTGGCTGGATCGGCTTACACCTATTCCTACGCGACGCTGGGAGAACTGTTCGCCTGGATTATCGGCTGGGATCTTACCCTTGAGTACGCGATGGGCGCCAGCACGGTGAGCTCCGGCTGGTCGAACAATTTTGTGGAGTTTCTAAAGATTTTTGGACTCAAGATTCCACTCTGGCTCGCCTACGACCATTGGACCGGGATCGCTCAGGGGCAGAAGATCGCCGCGCGTGAGTTTCTTTCCCAGATGCATCCGGAACTCGCGGTTGGATCGAATGGGTATCTGGACGCATTGAAAGGTTTGATGGCTCACCCGCCGGCTGGAATTGTCGAGCGCGGACACCAGTTGCTGAATGCGCCGCATCTTTTTGGTGTTGAAATTGGATTTAACCTGCCGGCATTTATCATCGCCCTGATCATCACCACGATTCTTGTGATTGGCATTCAGGAGAGCGCAAAGTTCAACGCCACAATTGTGATCATCAAGGTCTCGGTTGTGCTGTTTGTTCTTGCTCTCGGCTCGCATTATATCCATCCGGGTAATTGGGGCCACGACTGGGAGAGCTTTGCTCCCTTTGGATTCACGGGTATTCGCGTTGCGGCAGCATACATTTTCTTTGCGTTCATTGGTTTCGATGCTGTCTCAACCACAGCGCAGGAAGCCAGGAACCCGCAGCGCGATTTGCCCATCGGCATTATCTGCTCCTTATTGATTTGCACGCTGCTCTACGTGGGCGTGGCTGCTGTGCTTACCGGCATGGTGCCCTGGCCGCTGGTCAACGTAGAGGCGCCGCTGACTTACGCCTTCCTTGATCACAACATTGGCTGGGCGGGCGATATTATTACCTGCGGTGCGTTGGCGGGGCTGACTTCGGTGATGCTTGTGATGCTTATCGGTCAGACTCGCGTCCTGTATGCGATGGCCGCGGACGGATTGTTGCCGAAGAAGTTCTTCGCGGCTATTCATCCCAAGTTTCATACGCCCTGGAAGAACACGATTCTGGTGGGACTGGTAGCAGCGAGCATTGGTTCCGTGACACCAATCAACAAGATCGGCGAGATGGTAAACATCGGGACGCTGCTGGCCTTCGTGATGGTCTGCGCTTCGATCATCGTGCTTCGCTTCAAGTCTCCAAATCAGCCGAGGCCTTTCCGGACGCCGGGAATTTACTTCGGCGGTAAACTGCCGGTTGTGCCGGCCCTTGGCATCATCGCGAATGGCTACCTCATGTATTCGCTCGGGATCGGCAACTGGATCCGCTTGATCGGCTGGCTGATCATCGGCCTGTTCGTCTACTTTCTCTACTCCGTCCGCCACAGCAAGGTGCAGTCCTTGCCCGCGAGCACAGAGGGCATGTAGAGCAGACTGATTGAAGCAGAAAAACACGACGGCCTCCTGGATTAGGAGGCCGTTTTCGTGCCTGGATATGAGACCGGTCCAAAGAAACGCCCTACGCAGTAGTCTTGGCGCAGAATTCGTCGAATGCGCGAATCAGTTCGCCCGCAATCTGCTGCGCGGTTGCCTGCTCAATCACGAAGCGCTGCATCAGGTAGACGAGCTTGCCGTCGCGAAGAAGCGCGATGGCCGGCGAGGTCGGTGGGTTGGGTTCAAAGTAGCTGCGCGCACGCTCCGTGGCCTCGCGATCCTGGCCCGCGAACACCGTAATCTTATGGTCGGGGGCATTGGCCGAGTTGGCCAGCGCCAGCCGCACGCCGGGACGCATCTTGCCCGCCGCGCAACCGCAAATCGAATTCACAACCAGCAGGGTGGTCCCAGGCTGGGCGAGCGCCGCGTCCACTTCCTCGGCGGTGCGGGTTTCTTCTATGCCCGCGCGGGTCAGTTCCTCGCGCATGGGAATTACCATCAGTTCTGGGTACATGTTTGCCTCCGGCTGGGAAGTTGCCTGTTCCCATCTTACAGTGAAACTGGTCTTGTGGTTTTTCAGGGATGCTGATCGAAGAGAACAAGCCGCTCGCCCCATTCACCACCTTCGGCGTAGGTGGTCCCGCGCGTTGGTTTGTCCGAGCGACGGACGAGGCTGAGATTCTCGAAGTCGCGACCTGGGCTAGCCAACGCGGAGTGCCCCTCTTCGTTCTTGGAGGCGGCAGCAATCTGCTGGTTTCTGACTCCGGATTCCCAGGTCTCGTTCTCCATCCAGAGCTGAAGGGCATCCGAGCTGTGGATGATGGCGAGACCAGAATCTACGAAGTCGCTGGCGGGGAGGATTGGGACGAGTTTGTCCAGCGCGCTGTCGACGATGGCTGTGCGGGCATCGAGTGCCTTGCCGGCATTCCAGGCACCGTCGGCGGAACGCCCGTACAAAACGTCGGCGCCTATGGGCAGGAGGTGGCTTCGTCTATCGAGCGCGTGCGTGCCTTTGAGCTGCAGTCACACTCTTTTGTTGATTTCACAGGAGACGAGTGTGGCTTTTCCTATCGCCGCAGCCGATTCAATTCGACCGACCGAGGTCGATATCTGGTTACACGTGTTGACTACCGGCTTGCTCCAGGCGGAACCCCGACCCTCCGCTACCCGGACGTCAAGCGTGCAATCGCCGCGCATGGGGCAGGGAACGGGACTCCGACGCTCGCGGAGGTTGCTGAAGCCGTTCGCACCGTGCGCAATTCCAAAGGAATGCTGCTTGTCGAAGGCGAGCCGGACTGCCGGAGCGCAGGCAGCTTCTTTAAGAACCCTGTGGTAACGGAGGGACAACTTGACCGAATCCGGCAGGCCTCCGTCCAGAGTCCGCCCCAGTTCCCGGCTGGATCCGGCATTGGCAGCGTGCAGTTGACAAAACTCCCTGCGGCCTGGCTCATCGAGCAAGCCGGCTTTCCGAAAGGCTATCGTCTCGGGGCCGCCGGGATCTCTTCGCGCCACACGCTCGCGCTGGTCAACCTCGGCGGCGCGACAGCACAGGAGATTCTGGCGCTCGCCGCGAGCATCACGGAAGCTGTGGAAGCCCGCTTTGGCATCCGCCTTGAGCGGGAGCCGGTGCTTGTCGGCTTCGACTAAAGCCGGCCTGGCTCCGAACGGGCTGCGCCCGGTTCTAACCGCCGCCAATTCGCGCCAGCAGCCTCTGACGCTCGTGCGCGAGCACCTGGTGCGCAGGTCCCAACGCCTCAAGCTTTCCGTCCATCAGAAGCGCCACCGCCGCACGCGTCGCAAATGCATCCGTCGCATCGTGAGTCGCCATCAGGGTCTGCACACGATTTGCGGGGAGCCAGCGCTCCAGGCGCGCCAGCAGTGCGTCGCTTGATGCGCCATCGAGCGCAGAGAAAGGCTCATCGAGCAGTAGCAATCGCGGACGCGGGGCAAGCGCGCGTGCCAGCGCAACACGCTGCGCCTCGCCGCCCGAAAGCTCCCTGGTTCGCCGGTTCACCAGCTCCTTCGCATCGACCAGTTCCAGCATCTCTTCCCCGCGCGCCTTCCGGGCCTTACGATCGAGGCCGCGCAGTCCAAACTCGATGTTCGCCACTACGCTCAAATGTGGGAAGAGCGACGGTTGTTGCGCAACAAGCGATGTCTGCCGCCTGCCGGGCGGCAATGCAAATCCGTTTGCCGAGTCCGTCAGCAGTTGCCCGTCCAGCGAAATCCGCGCCTGCTCAGGTCCATGAACCGCGGGCTGGTCCAGGCCCGCCATAATACGCAGTAGTGTGCTCTTGCCCGATCCTGACGGGCCAGATAGCACTGTCCACTCGGAGAGAAGCAGGCAGTCCACTTCCAGCCGAAAGCTGCCGCGGCGTGCTTTGACTGAGATTTCAAGCACGGCGCCCTCCCCGTGGCCGCCACCCCGCGTAAATGACACCCAGGGCCAAAACACTGAGCGCAAAGAGAACTGCCGAGGTGCGCGCAGCGGCCGTGTAGTCGAAGTTCTCCACCTGGTTGTACAGAACAATGGAGAGCGTGCGCGTTGCCCCGGGAATGTCCCCGCCGAGCATCAACACGACGCCAAACTCCCCCACCGTGTGCAGAAAGCTCAGGATCGCCGCAGCCAGCAGCGATCGTCGCGCAAGTGGAACCAGCAGGCTCAGGACCACGCGAGCCGGACCTGCTCCCAACAGCCGCGCCGCATCCACGTATGCTGTCTCAACCGCCGCGAACCCCGCTACCAGTGGCTGCACGGCAAACGGCAGACTGTAAATGACCGACCCCACGACGAGCCCGGAGAAGGAAAACGCCAGCGGATGGCCCAGCAGCGTGGTAATTCCGCGCCCAATAAGAGTTCGCGGTCCCAGCAGAACCAGCAGAAAGAATCCCAGCACCGTGGGCGGGAGCACCAGAGGCAGCGCGGCAACCGCCTCAACCACGCCGCGCCAACGACTGTGTCCGAGCACCAGCCACGCCGCCAATGGAACAGCCACGGCAAGAAGAATCACCGTTGTGGTCGCAGCGAGCTTCAGGGTGAGTGCGAATGCTTGCCAGTCCATGCCTTCTACTTCACAGGCGTAAGCCCGCCCTTGGCAAGCTGCGCCTGGATTGGGCTCGAGAGGAGAAAGTCGAGCAGTTTGTGCGCTGCAGCGCGTTGACTTGTGTTGCTCACGATGACCACTCCCTGTTCAATCGGAGGATACAGCTCACGCGGAATCACGAAGTAAGTGCCTGAGGCCGAGAGACGCGGTAACAGCGCCGAGGTTAATGAGATCAGTCCCGCATCGGCGTTCCCTGAGTCAACAAACTGCGCTGCCTGTGCAATGTTCTCCGCAGTTACGAGGCGCGGCTTGAGGCCGTCGTAGAGCTTCAGGCTGGTCAGCGCGGCAACCGCCGCGCGGCCGTAGGGCGCACGATCAGGATTGGCGATAGCCAGCCGTTTCAACTCAGCCCCCCGCAACAGATCGAGAGATGGGGCTGGAAGATGTGAGTCCTTGCGCGTCCACAAGACCAGCGTTCCCCGCGCATAGACGAGCGGCGTGGTCGAGTCGGCAGTGCCTGCGGCGTCTGCCAGTCCCGCATCGATCAGCCGCTTGGGATATCCGAGATCCGCTGAGAGAAACAAGTCGAACGGGGCGCCATTCTGGATTTGTGCGGCCAGAGCCGCCGATGCCTGGAATGTCGCCTCCGCATGAACGCCTGTAGCCTGCTGGAACTGCTCCAGAATCGGGGGCAGCACCGGCTCCAGATCAGCAGCAGCGGCCACGCGCAGGGGCGTTTGAGCCGGCGAAGGGAAGATTGCTCCCGCCAGCACAGCCATCATCGCAATGGAGCGGAAGAGCGCTCGCACGTTTCTCTCCGGGACGCAGGAGGCAGAACCACAAAGGGAATAAACCACTGGGGAACACTCCTCACCGTAGGCGTAAGACGGGCCCGCGCTGATAGGCTAGCATCAGGATAATTGAACACTTGAGCATGAACGACAATCTTCATCAGCTTCGCTGTTTCGGCTGTGGTTCGCAGATCGTGGCATCCGATTCCAAGCCCGACTTTCGCTGCTCCATTTGCGGGGACCTGTTCGAGGTGGAGTACCCCGGCTGGCATGAGCGGAAGGGACCCGATCGCCCCAACGCGGGCGCATTGAAGTGGCTGTGGCGCGAGCGTCGTATGTCGTCTGAGGCGCTCGATCACTCCGGCGTCTGGCGATTTCGCGAGCTGCTTCCCATCCTCAACAACTTCGGCAATGCCGTAACCCTTCGCGAGGGCAACACTCCGCTCTACCACCTTCCTCGCGCAGCCCGGGCTCTCGGCATCGACCAGCTCTACGCCAAACACCAGGGAATGAACCCGACCGGGTCTTTTAAAGACACTGGCATGACAACGGCGCTCAGCGTCGCCCGCGAACGCGGATTCGAGTGGGTCGCCTGCGCGTCGACGGGAAACACCTCCGCGGCGATGGCCGCCTATGCCGCGCGCGCCGGCCTGCGCAGCCTCGTCCTGATCCCCGACGGCAAAATTGCATGGGGCAAACTCGCCCAAGCCATGGACTACGGCGCTGTCACTTGCCAGGTCAAGACGGACTTCGACGGTTGCGTCCGTGTTCTTACGCAGGTCGTAAAGGCCGCGCACATCTACTTGCTCAACTCTGTCAACCCGTATCGCCTCGAAGGCCAGAAGACCCCTGCTTTTGAGTTGGCTGAGGCGTTCGATTGGAACGTCCCTGACCACTTGATCGTGCCGGGAGGCAATCTTGCCAATAGCTCGGCACTCGAAAAGGGGTTCCGGGAGATGCGCGAGCTGGGCCTCGTCGCGCGGATGCCGCGTATCTCCGTAATTCAGGCTGCCGGAGCCAATCCGCTGGCGCGGAGCTTCCAGGAGAATGCAGGCACCGCGATGACCCCTGTACAGGCGCACACGCGCGCCACCGCCATTCGCATTGGCAATCCGGCCTCGTGGCGCAAAGCCGCTCGAGCCATTCAGGAAACAGGCGGTTGGTGCCTCGATGTCACCGAGGCAGAGATTGCCATCGCTAAAGCCGAGATCGGAGCCGAAGGGCTAGGGTGCGAACCGGCTTCCGCCGTCACGCTCGCCGGGCTCAAGAAGTTGCGCGCGCTAGGGTCCGTTGCCTCCGGCGACACAGTGGTGCTTATCCTCACCGGCCACTCCCTCAAGGATGCGGACTACACCATCGACTTCCATCGCGGCGAGCTGCTGCGCGCAGAGGAGAAAGCCGGCCACGAAGACGAGATCGAGAAGCTGCGCCGCAATGCCGTGTCCGTCGAACCCACGATGGACGCTGTGCTTGCCGCGCTGCGGGGCGTAGTGGGATGAGCCCCGATTCAGGCCACGATCCGCGTACCTCTGCGGCCGGAAAGCTTCACCTTCGCATGCCGGCAACCTCGGCGAATCTTGGCCCGAGCTTCGACGCAGCCGCCGTGGCCCTCGACTTTGCGCTCGAGATTGACGCAGAGCCGGCGTCCGATTTCTCCATTCAGGCCACGGGCCGCGATGCGGAGCGCTGCGCGCGGCTCGAAGACAACCTGCTCCTCGAGATCTACAACGAACTCCTACTGAGTCACGGAAGGCCGGTCATTCCTCTCGCGATTCGCATGGAGAACAGCATTCCGCTTGGCATGGGCTGCGGTTCCTCAGCAGCGGGGCGTCTGGCTGCGATTGTGCTCGCCGTGCACTTCGGCCAGCTCGGCTGGAACTCCGAGCGCATTCTCGAAGAAGCCTGCGTCTTTGAAGGCCATCCGGACAATGCCGCTGCGTGCTGGCTGGGCGGCTTTGTCTCCGCCGCCAGCGAGGGCAGAAGCGTCCACGTTGCGCGCGTTGACCCTCCCTCGGAGTGGCGCGCCATCATCGCGATTCCTCCTGAACCACTGGCCACCAGCAACGCCCGCGCTGTGCTGCCTGCAACCTACTCCCGTGCCGATGCGGTTCTGAACATTCAGTCGGCGTCGCTGCTCGGGCTAGCGTTTGCCCAGGGCAGGGGAGATCTGTTGCGGGTTGCCATGCAGGACCGTATCCACCAGCCTTATCGGGGCCTGATCTGCCCGCTTCTGCCCCGTCTTCTGCCCCTTGCCGGCCAAAATGGCATTTTAGGTGCTGCACTGAGTGGCGCTGGCCCCTCGGTCCTTCTGATCGTCGACGGCGAACGGAGTCTGGACCCGGCTCTCAGCGCTATTTCTCGCGAAATCAAGGATCTACAAGATATTGAACTCCGAGTTTCTAGCTTTCCGACAAGGGGCGGACGCGACTCGATCACCGATTTCCCGGTCTGAGAGCAGCGGGATTGGATGCGACGTGGCCGGAATGCACGGGTCCTTTCGTATCGCTTGAGTAAACTCTTCTGACTTGATATTAACTAAGTAGGTAATCACCCAACGGTCATTACTATTTGTCATTACCGAAGTTTTCTTGATATTCCAAGATGGAACACATACATTCGCAGCGTGGGCAGTTCTGGGGGAGGGCTGCTCTAGCGCCCGTGATCCTAATCAGGATCCGGGCGCTTCTCGTTAGAACCATTTGAGCCATTGGAAGCGTTTACCTTCTGGCAAATCTCGCGACAAAAATCCTTTGCGCCGCGCTCCCCAACCTCTCACAGCTTTGTCATCTCTTCGCGAACCCCCCCTTGCGACTTTCGTGCCTCCGTGCGCATCTCACAGGAGCGCGGTTGCCGATATACTGGATCGGATGCGGGAGAACCCCGACTCGGTTGTGTGAGGCAATTGCAAGGAGGAGCATGGCAGGAGCAGGAGTTTTGGAAGTAAGCGACGCAACGTTCGATAAGGAAGTGTTGCAGAGCGATCAGCCCGTTCTGGTGGATTTCTGGGCGGTTTGGTGCGGTCCCTGTAAGGCGATTGCGCCCATCGTTGACAGCGTTGCCGCCTCCTACGCAGGCAAGCTCAAGGTTATCAAGGTGAACGTGGATGAGAATGGCGCCACCCCTTCTCGCTATGGCATTCGGGGCATCCCGGCGCTCTTGTTCTTCAAGGGGGGCAAGGTCGCCGATCAGGTTGTCGGCTACGTTCCGCAGAGTGTGATCGATGAGAAGATTCAGCGCCTGCTGGCCTGATCTTTCTCGAGATTTGCGAATACAGGCCCGGCTCCGGCCGGGCTTTGTTGCGTGCATTGAGTCATTGTGACCTTAGTAGCCAACCGGCGAAGCAGTAGCCACCGCCGCCGCGATTGGTTCAAGACCAAGCCGATTGCGGCAGTCGTCCAGCATCTCCTTGGTGCGCGTTGCCCCCACACGCGTCACTCCGATTGCGCGCACGGCGAGCAGCGCGTCCAGATCGCGAATGCCGCCGGCAGCCTTCACCTGGACACGCGCTGTTGCATGCTTGCGCATCAACTGCAAGTCCGCCATGGTGGCCCCGCTCGCGGCGTATCCCGTGGAGGTCTTCACCCAATCGGCGCCCACCTCGCTACAAATGAGGCAGAGCCGCTGCTTGGCGACATCGTCAAAATAGGCGTTCTCGAAGATCACCTTGATCTTGGCTCCGCTGCCGTGGATCAACGATGTCAGCGTTGACAACTCATTCTTCACATAGGGCCAATCGCCGCTCCGCGCCTTGCTGATGTTGATCACCACATCCAGCTCTTTGCCGCCGTCGGCAAGCGCCTGCTTCGCCTCGGCCACCTTGATTGTGGTGGCGTGGCCGCCATGCGGAAAACCTATGGTCGTGCTCGGAACCACCGACGTGCCCGCAAGGCGTTGCGAGGTTCTTGGCAGGTAATACGGCAGGATGCAGACACTTGCCACGTTGTAGCGGATCGCAAGCAGGATCCCGTCTTCCAGTTCTTTGGTAGTCAAAGCCGGATTCAGCAGCGAGTGGTCGATCATCTTCGCGATTTCGCGGTAATTGTATGCAGGAGGCACAGGAGTTCTCCATTTGTTCAACAGTGAGTGTCCGGAACTCGGACTGCAGTGAGCAAAGGGAGGGAAAAGCGTGCCCACACATTCAAACCGAGTGTACATCCGGAGCCGCGAAGGCTGCGATGCCCGGCACGTCAAAAAGAGAGCAGTCGGCCGCGAAAAGGACATAGACGCGGTTTCGAAATGGGGTGGCGATTTGCTCCCGCCATCGCAGCCCCGCCTCTTATCGGCCAAACGGTCCCGCGCGGAAGGCCGCCCTATTTGTACTTGCGGAGAACTCCCAGTACACGCCCCTGAATGGCCACCTGTCCGGCCGGAACGTAAATCGGCTCCATCTCGCTATTGGCCGGCTGGAGGCGCACCTGGCTCCCCTCGGAGTAAAACCGCTTGAGCGTGGTCTCGGCGCCGTGAACCAGCGCCACCACAATCTCTCCCTGGCGCGCCGTGCGCGTCCGCTCCACCAGCACGTAATCCCCGCTGATGATGTGCTCATCGCGCATCGAGTCGCCCCGCACTTCGAGTGCAAACACATCGCGGTTGCCCACCACATCGTGCAGCGAGATGGTCTCCGGATTCTCGGTTGTTTCCACCGGCAATCCCGCGGCGATGCGCCCAGCTAGCGGCAGCCGATCGCTTGTCCGTGTCCGGGTTCCCGGCGGCACTACATCGATGGAGCGGCTGCGATTGTGCACACGGTCCAGCAGCCCCTTCTTTTCGAGGTTGGTGATGTGCTTGTGCACGGTGGCCAGGCTCTTGAGCCCCATGCCGCGCGCAATCTCCTCAAACGACGGTGAATAGCCGTTGCGCCCAACAAATGACTCCAGGAAATCGAGAATCTCTTTTTGCCTACGGGTAACTGCCATGCGGAGAGTATAGCGAATAAAAAGCGAATCGAACAGAGATTTTGAGTTCTATTGCTCCTTCCTGGTTAACCGGACGGATTCCTCTGCGCTCTAATCCCATTCCGGAGCCCTTCGCCCGTACTGTTTCGAGTCCCTTTCGCTCCCGCGAAAGCCGGGCAACACCCGGAAGTCACCTTCCCGCTGAAGCCGCGCTCCGGATTTGCCGATGGGACCTACGACTACTCGCAGATATTCTCCACCTTAGCCGGGAGCAAAGAGCGCCGATGATCTCGCTGAAGAAATACCTCGATTCCGATCAATTGGATCTGCCCAACGTAATTTGCCAGGACCCCCGCGAGGTGTTGCCGGCTGCAATCAAGGCCTACCGCTCCGCCCTTGTCGAGATGGGGAGTTGCAGCACCGATGCCTGCCCTGCGCTCGGCGCCGACCTTAAGCGCGAGCTTGGCCGCCTCGAAGCTGGCCTTGCTGCGGTTGTGAACCGCGAACAGGTAGAGACCACCCGGCAGAACGTGCAGGAACAGTTGCAGGACTGGGGCCGCCGCACCGCCGCTCACTATCGGCAGACGACCAGCGAGGTGAAGGACCTTCTGCTGGTCATGGCTCGTGCCGCTGAGGCGGTTGGCGAGCGCGACCAGCGCTGTGCCGGCCAGCTCAACAACGTCACAGCGCGCCTCGAGAGTATTGCCAGCCTCGAGGACCTGGCGGAGATTCGCGCTTCCATCGAGCAAAGCGCCGCTGACTTGAAGAGCAACCTCGACCGGATGGCCGCGGAAGGCAAGGCGGCCGTCGAACAACTGCGCGCAGAGGTCTCGCTCTATCAGGCCAAGCTTGAGATTGCTGAAGAAACAGCTTCGCGCGATGCCCTCACGGGTCTCCGCAATCGCGCCTGGATGGAGTCGCAGATCGAGCGCCGGATCCTGCGTAACGGGCCGCTCACGCTGGCCATCGTCGACATCGACGGCTTCAAGGCCGTGAACGACGAGCACGGCCACCTGGTCGGCGACGAGCTGCTCCGTATGTTTGCCGGCGAACTGCAGTCCGCCTCGCGCTCCACCGACCTGATCGGGCGATGGGGCGGCGACGAGTTCATTCTCGCTCTGGATTGCAGCATTGAGGAAGCAAAGACCCAGATCGACCGGCTCAGCGCCTGGGCTTGTGGCGGCTACAAGATCGGCGGCAACATCGCGCCGATCGAGGTGAAGGTCGAAGCCTCTGTCGGCCTTGCCGAACACGCCCCGTACGAGTCCATGGTCGATCTGCTGGCTCGCGCGGACGCCGCCATGTACAAGGAAAAACACGCCTCCCGTAACGGCCCCATGCGCCTCAGAAGCTGACTGCCGCTCCCGTCCGAGGCATCCATGCGCGTCACAGAGGTTCAGTGTCTTTTGTTCCCATTCCGGGATTCGCCTTCTCCATGAAGCCAATCGCGGAATGCTCCGCAAACCTTTTCTCGCTCCAGCCTTGAGTTCCTCAATGCGCGGAGAGAAGGTGAATGTGTGCCCCGGCTAATGTCGGCCGAGGGATGGTCAGGCGGCCAGTTAGGGCATCCGATCCCGGGCACAGAAACCGAAGGAAAGGTTGCAATGAGGCTATTGATCGCCGAAGACGACACTGCGTTGGGATTGTTCCTGAGTCGTGGCCTTGAGGCCGATGGCCACCGCGTTCGACTTGCTCCCGATGGTGCGGCCGCCGTGGACGTGTTTCGTCAGGAATCTCCCGACTTGACCATCCTCGACCTGAACCTGCCGGTCAAGGACGGCGAGCAGGTACTCGAGGAATGCCGCGCCATCGACCCGGACTCGCCAGTGCTTGTGCTTACGGCCCGGCAGGAGGTGGATACCCGGGTCCGTTGTCTCGACCGGGGCGCCGACGACCTGATGATCAAGCCCTTCAGCCTGCATGAACTGCGTGCCCGCTGCCGAGCCCTTTTACGTCGCAAGCGGGACACGCGGCTGCTGCTGCGTGTGGGAAACCTTGAGCTCGACCGGCTCGATCACACAGCCCGCCGCGATGGCCTGCCTATCCTTCTTACCAACAAGGAATTCGCCCTTCTCGAACGTCTGATGCTCAACCGCGGGCAGTGCGTCTCCCGCGTCGAGCTGCTGGACACGGTATGGAACATGGAGCCTGCGCAGACCACCAACATCGTGGACGTTTACGTGAACTACCTGCGCCGCAAGCTCCACGATCCGCCGCCGGGCATCCTGATTCACACCGTGCGGGGGCAGGGCTACATGGTGCCGTCTGATGCGGAACTTGCGCTGATCGGACCCCCGACCGCCGGTCCTCTGCTGCCGTGCGACATGCTCCCTGTCTCTGAAGCCCGCTGACCGATCTCAACCGATTCGCGCCGAGGTGAAATTCCATGCAGTTTGTTCCCGCACCCGCTCTTACCACCAGTCCTGTGCGTCCGCGCCCGCGTACGGCTCTCGTCGCCAGTGCCGATCGCAGTTTTCGCCAGCGGATTACAGAAACTCTCAGCGGACTGCGCTGGCAGGTTCGAGAAGTCGAAGGTGGGGCCCAGGCGTGGGCCGAGGCTGAGGCAGCCGCGCCTGAGGCCATCATCGTCGACTCGTGGCTGCCGGATCTCGAGATGAACGAGTTCCTCAGGGAGTTTCGCGGGAGCTTTCCGAATGTCGATGTGGTAACGGCCCATGGCGAGACGGAGCTGAATGCTCCCCGCGGACCCTACCGCCAGGAACTGCTCTACGCCCTTCGCCGCTCTCAGGACAGCGACACGGCGGTCTGGAATGCAGCGCCGATGCTGTCGGAGGCGAACGCCATACCAGCGCGCAGGGCGTCTCTTCCTGCTTTACCGTCCACGTTAACCGAGCAGGTCTCCGCAACTGCCAACCTCGTGGGAGGTTCGGTCTCGCTTCCGGGCTCAGTCTCCATTTCAGGAAAGACCGTGCCAATCCGGTCCGCGGCTCCTGCTGTGGGCCCGTCCGCATTCCCTCCCGAACGGCTTCCGGAGCTGGTCGGCAAGGATCCGTGCATGCTCGAGGTCAGCCGCCGCGTACGGCTGGTGGCTCCACGCATGGCCCCTGTGCTGATCGAGGGGCCCACCGGATCGGGCAAGGAGCTGGTTGCCGAGGCGCTGCATCGCCTCTCGGCACGCAGCCGCAAGCCCTTCGTCGCGATCAACTGCGCGGCCATCCCCGAGGCGCTGCTCGAAGCCGAGCTCTTCGGCCACACCCGCGGCGCCTTCACCGGCGCGGTGCAGGGCCGGGTCGGGCGCATCGAGGCCGCCGATGGAGGGACACTCTTTCTGGACGAGATTGGCGAGATGCCGCTGGCGCTTCAATCCAAGCTCCTGCGCTTTGTGGAGTGCGGCGAGCTGCAGCGCGTCGGCGACAACGAGACCGTGAAGGTGGACGTGCGCATCATCGCCGCTACCCATCGGCACCTTGCCCAGCAGACACAGACCGGCGCCTTCCGCGCCGATCTCTACTACCGGCTGGCGGTCTTTCTGATCCGCACGCCCGCGCTGGCCGAGCATCCGGGGGATCTCTCGGTGCTGGTGGACCACTTCCTGGCGCGTCTTGGCCGGGAAGCTCCGGTCAAGCGCATCGAACCGGCCGCGCTGTCCAAGCTCGCCGCGCACGACTGGCCGGGGAATGTGCGCGAGCTTGAGCACGTGCTGGAACGAGCGGTGATCCTTGCCGGCGATGAGCCGGTGGTCAGCTCCCGCGAGATCGACTTCGGTCTCGACATCAACTAGGCAGATCGGAGAGTCAATTCGCGCGAAGGAGCGTTTGGAGATTCGGCTTATGGAGATTGAGACCCAAATGGGTGAGGCGCTCGGCCGCTACCTCGATCTTGCTACCAGCGAGATCAAGCTCACGGCTGTCAATATGGCCAACATCGACACGCCGGGCTACAAAGCGGTTGGATTGGACTTTGAGTCCGAAATGCGTCAGGCGCTGAGCGATGTCGACAAGGGACGCCCTGCGCGCGCGGCGCGCGTCCGGGTTGTCGAAGGTTTGATCGCGCGCCCCGATGGCAACGATGTCTCGATGGACCGCGAGAGCCTCAACCTGGCCGAAGCCCAGTTGAAGTTTCGGGTCGGTGTGACGCTGCTCCGCGCTGAAAACCAGCGGGTGATGGACGCAATCCGGGCAGACAGCAAGTAGTTGGGCAGATTTCTCCCGCTCGGGCGGGTTGGTTTGGAGATTGCGATGAGAGGAGGGCGGCGATGAATCTCTTTGCAATGATGGAGACCTCGGGTGGCGCGATGCAGGCAGAGCGCATGCGCGCCGAGGTGGTCGCGGCCAACATGGCCAACGCGGAGACGACGCGCACCGCCTCGGGTACCCCTTATCGCCGACAGCATGTGGTCTTTGCGGCGAACACGGCCAGCCAGGATTTTAGCGGCGTTCTTGAAGCCGAGACCGGGAGCGTCCCGGCCTCTGCGCTTTCAACGCCGGGGCTCAACCAGGTCTCGAGCCAGGCTGTTGCGCCCGGCGTGCACATTGCCGGCGTGGTCGAAGATACTTCGCCTCCGCTCAAGCGCTACGACCCAGGGCATCCCGACGCGGGACCGGATGGTTACGTCTCCTACCCCGACATTAATCCACTCACAGAGATGGTGGACCTGATGGGGG